>NZ_JBFTHX010000003.1:0-349389 GCF_056394465.1 Variovorax sp. 10N432 | reverse complement strand
AATGATGTCCTCACCCGGCTGCCCACGCAGCTGAACAGCCGCATCGACGAACTGCTTCCGCACAACTGGCACCCCGCGCGCTGAGCACGTCGCCGCTACCGCGGCGATCCTCGTCCGCCCGTCAACTATGGGACGGCCAGCCGCTTACCGTAAATTTGGTGGGAATCCGGCCTAACTTTGAACGAACTCAGATGGATGGCGCGGCGGTCCAGGTCGGAACGCCTGGGCCCCCTCCCCTAAGACAAAGAAATTCCATGCCTCTTCGTCCCAGACCAAATTGACCCCGTGAGGATTCGGTCGGCTTCGTCGCGGGCCGGCAGCAGCGCCGACCACCTCAGAGATATCCAATGCGCACGCAAGGCACGATCTGCGGGGAGGCGCGACGCACTCGGATGGCCTTCATTGGGAGCTCGCAGCGGCCGCCCGCACCTGGCCAGAACATTCAGCTCGGATTCTTCCCCCCTCTTGAAGACGACTGAGGGGGACACCTTCGTCGAACGCTGGCGTTCTCCGCCGCATGAGGCTGTTCGACCATCCGGCGCCGCGCGCAACGCTCCCCCCGGCCTTTAGTCGAAAGTTCCCGTAACTCGTTTTTTGAGCAAATGAGGCCGCTTCCCTAGGGAAAAATCCCACAACCTTAGTAAACCAAAGGGCGGCGGCTTCCTACTTGCGCATATCTCCAACCACGGCGCAAAAGCTGCCATCCGCATTGCGATAGAACTGAAGCGTCTCCTGAAGGGCGAGGCCAGCGTGGCGCAAGCCGGCACGCTACGGGCCGTGCAGCCGAGTGGCCCTGCCATCTCCAGCCTTTAGGGCGTCCCAGGCGGTCAGATGCGCCTCCTCACGCCTTCCATTGACTTTCTATGCACCATTGTGTATGGTACATTTGCGCAGCGGCATGCTTGAGGTCCCTTGCTGACATTTCTTCCCTGGATCGAGGACGACGAAACCGCGTATAGCTTCTGCTCGACGACGCATCGACTCAGCGGAAGCGCCAAGGGTGAGACGACCTCACTGAAACTCTTCGGCATTCGTTGGGGTGCGTGGCGCCACGCCCAGCCTCATTCGCTGCTACGTCTACCGTTGGAGGAAACGCATACACAAGAGCGCGCTTTCCGATGGGCGGCGCGCCACACCGTCGCCGGCCTTTACATTCCATTCATGACGCCGTGCGCTAGACAGGTGGCGATGGCGGCCTGGTTCGCGCGCGGACCCACTCGGTCCCTTGACTATCGAATGCCAGGCTCCTTCTGGCCCCAATATCCTTTGAAATGGTGTCCCGAATGCGTCTCGGCTGACATAGGGCGCCTCGGCCGTCCCTACTGGCACGTTTCCCACCAGTTGCCGACGACGTGGGTATGCGTGCGACATCAACGTCCGCTGTTCTGGGTTCCAACCAGACAAAAGCGCTGGCTCCTGCCGACGGACGCGATGTGTCGCGTGAAACAAAGATCGATGGATGATGACTACGCGCAGCGAGGACGTTTACTTGCCATCCTCGGCCAGTTGGTCCTATCGTCCGAAGGAGCCGCTGTCGATCTTTCGCTTGTTCGATCAGCAGCGGCAGCCAGATTGCGTGCGCTGGGCTTTCCAAACAACGATTCAGGCGCCCGCGACACTTCATTAGCGCAGTGGTTTCGCACGACTGAAGTTTCGAAGTTCCTCAACGCGTGCCCAGCATGGCTATCACACCTCGGCCAAGGCACGTGGATTTCGCAATGCCTGGACCCGCGCAAGGGCCTGCATCCTGTACCCTTCCTGCTGCTATGGAGCTCGCTCGAGTGGACTTCGACCGAACGGGCTTGCGCGGCCCTAGAAAAAGCCGCTTGGGGGAATCGTCTCCGCTAGCCGCTCCAAGACGCCAGAGATCGGCACGACCGCTCACCAAGGGTGCCGGAACTCAGAGCCAGCGAGCAACGACGCGACTAGGCGCGCAACGACGTCGCCCGCCACGTCGTGCTCGAACTACCCCGAGGCCCTCGCTGCCCGCCGTGATCGCGGCTATGCCTGGGACGCGGCAAGCTTCGCCAGCCCCAAGGGCATCGCTGCGATGACCGATGCAACGGCCGCGGTCAACTTCTTCGCGTACGGTACATGAAGAAACTCATTCGGCCCGTGCGCGTTGCTTTTCGGTCCTTGCACCCCGCACATCATGATCTGTGCGTTAGGAAAGGCCTTGGCGATGATGCTCATCAACGGCAGGGTTCCGCCCTCCCCGATACCTCGACCTTCAACGTCCCGGTCGCCATCCCACGTAGCCAGCTGGTCAGCCACAGTTGATCGTAGGTGCCTGCACCCGAGTCCAGACAAGCGACCAGACCCACTTGACCGATTCTCGGACCGAACAGGTCCAGGTACGCCTCGATCCCGACCGAGCCAGCCGATGATGAGGCGTCCTACGGACTCAGTACAGCAAGATTGCCAGGTGCGGGGGTGTGAAGCTCACGGCGATCAGCGCGATACCCTCCGGTTGCGTCGAAGAAAAAAATGCGTGGTTCGGCATATCGCACGACATCGAGCCCGACGCACCGCCGCCCGAAGCAGAGTTCCTCGAAGTTCTGGCCCCGAAACCGGCGACGACGTCGATCTGCCAATCGAAAATCACTGCCGCTTGACGTTCGGTGAGACGCGCGCGACACCGAGGAATCTCACCCTGATGTTCATCGAGGATCCGAACCGCCTGAAAAGGACTGACGCGTGTCCCGCCCGCCCACCGAACATGCACGTTCGGCCCCGTTTCGGTCGTCGGCGATACGACGAGGGTGTGGAAAATGGCGCAACGCAGCAGACCGCGAATGAAGTCGGAGCGCGTCGTCCGACCGGTCTGCCTTGCGACTCCTCTACGTTCCCCCAGTTCGGCTACCTGAACCGTCCCTATAGGCTCGAAAGGCTGCGCCGCTATGGCGCAGCAAGGCGTAGGACTGACGTTCGAGGTCAGCACGATGCTCAGGGGCCGCGATGTCCAACATGCGCTGAACACGACGCGATAGCGGTTGACCGCGCAGGTCGGCCACACCGTATTCGGTCACGATAAGTCCGGCATCGCAGCGCGGCGTGCTGACAGGCCCTGATAGTTGCGCGACTATCCGAGTCGCCCCTTCGGCGGTGGCGGGCAGCGCGACAATGGGTAGCCCACCCCGGCTGCGCGCTGCGCCGCGCAGGAAATCCACTGCGCCGCCCACCGCACCGACGTAGATGTCGCCTGCCACTTCTGCATTGATCTGCCCAGTCATGTCGACCTCCACGGCCGAGTTTATCGCTACCAACTGATTGAGCTTCGCGAGTACTTCGGGATGATGCGTGTAGTCGCTGCCGCGCAGTGACAGCGCGGGGTTGCGATGCGCCCAGCGACGCAGGTGCTCGCCACCCATGGAAATGCCAGCGATGCCGACACCGTACATCGCTCTCGCGGTCCTCTAGTGCTTCCTCGTTCGTCATGAAAGCTTGAAGTGACGTCCTGCTTACTCGTGCGTAAAATCTACTCCGGCGCGTATTTGAATAGCCGACGTTCATTCATCGACTTGTCAACGACGCCTTTGTCGCGAACGTTCACGGCGCCAAGCGACGAATTCCTTCAACTTCAAAGGTTCCAGACTCAATGACGAAGTCCTACGCGCAAATTAAGTCTGCCATCGCCAAACTTGAAAAGGAAGCCGCTGTGCTCCGAGAAGCCGAAACGACAAAGGTGGTTGCGCAGATCAGAGAGTCGATCGCCACGTTTGGCCTGACCGTCGAGCACCTCTTTGGCCGCGGCGCCAAGGCTCTGAAGGCAGTCGCAGAAAAGGCCCTTGGCAGTGGCAAGGCAACGCGCAAGGGCGCAGGCATTCCCAAGTACCGCCACCCCAAGACGGGCAAAACGTGGACTGGGTTCGGCAAAGCTCCTGGGTGGATTGCCTCCGCGCGCAATCGTGATAAGTTCCTCATCGACCAATCTGGCGTCATCGCGACACCTTCGGTCGAGAAGGCCGACGCGCCTGTCGCTGCAGTGGCAAAAAAGGCTACCCGCAAGGCCCGCAGCATTGCAGCACCGGTGAAGAAGTCGATTCGCGCCAAGAAGGTTGCTTCCGCTTCCGTCGCAGCTCCCGAAGCGAAAGCAGAAAAGCCGGTTGCAAAGAAGGCTGCCCCGAAGAAGGGCGCTCCTTCGAATAAGGCCACGCCGGCAAAGAAGGCGGCTGCCGCCCCCAAGGCAGCCAAAGCTGCCAGGGCGCCAAAGGCTGCTGCGAAGGCCTCCAAGCAAGCCGTCGCCAAGACCGCGAAGTCGGAAGCCGCCGCCAAGACCCGCCGCGCGCGTGCGGCCACGAACGTTGCGACGCCTGAGTTGACCCCCACCCCGTCAGAGACGGCGGCATCCCAGAGCTAAATTCAAGCACGCGCGCACGAGTTCGTCCGTTGTTCCCCAGGAATTCGTGCCCCAGGCGCGCATCTACTTCCGGGTGCAGCACGCCGTCGAAGTCGAGGGACAGGATCACTTCGGCCCCCTTCCGTCGCGAGGCCAGGCCAGGTGCGAGCCCATGTCGACGTCGAGGGCCCGAGACGGCGCCGTGGCCGGCATTAGATGATGGCCGTGCACCACGAGCCGCGCGCCCAAGGCGAGAACCTCCGACGTCGAGGTGACCGTGACGCCATCGGGCAATGGAACCAGGAAGTTCTGCTTGCGTGCCATGCCGTCCTCGAACACAAGGATGGCGCCGAAGTCAGCATTCTCAAGCTCCCGCGCCAGGACCTCTGCGGCCGCTTGCTCACCGCGATCCTTCGTTTTGGCCAGGGGGTTCACCCCGCGAAGCACCTCGAACTCCTCGAACACTTCGGTGCTCGCGATCCGGACGCGAAGTTCGTTTGCGCGGATCCAGTCAGCCACCTCTCGTGCGCCCGGCTTGTCGAGGTCACGAATGACCTCAAACCGGACCATATCGGGAATGATCACCGGTAAGCCTGGGAGCAAAAGAGCATCGAGCGCGGCACCCGCGGCCAGGGTGATCAACGGACCGGAGCCCGTCACGATGAGCGCGAGAGGCTTCATTCGCCGCAGGACGGGTGGCGTGCTGTCGTCCATTCCATCAACTCCTGACCACGAAGACAGCGATCTCATCGCCACCGCCGTCCTTGGGCTGGCGGGAGGCCGCCGCAACCTGCGGGTGCGGCGTCGGCGCATCGAAGTCGCGATTCTTGAACCGGCGACGCCCCTCGTAGGCGGCCGCACCCAAGGCGCGCTCGCTGGCCACGCGGATCTGGCGCGGCGTCATCCACGCCAAGCGCCAGATCTGGGAGGTTCGTCGGACGTGCGAACGTCGCACGCACCTCCTCCGTCGGCACCATCCGTCGCTCGCACCCGCCAGCCGTTCCGCTTCCAACGCCTCGGCCACACGACGTGCCTCCTTCATCTCTGTCGGCAGCAGAAGTTCTATGAATCGGTAGGTCCCAGGCATTGGCTCGACACTGTGCCATGAGTAACCTTCCGGCGTCTCATCACCTGCGCTTGATCGGCTGCCACTCATGTCGAAGCGCCCTCCTCCCACTCAATCGATTCCCGCCAGAAGCCTTCCAGGCCCTCTTCGCCGTGCTGGTACCTTGGTCGGGCGATGGATGTTGATCGCGACGCGCGCCTTCCGCTCGACCCTATAGGCAAAGCTCGGCGAAGTGAATTTCCCTCGCAAGCGCACGCAGTGGAAGGCGCGCTTGTCTGCCTCGAGGAGTTCGTCAGTGTCTTCGCAGGGCTTCGCCGAGTGCGCCATCCACCCTCGGAAGAACATGTACGCGCGTCGCCGCTCCTCCCCTACGAGCGGGAAAATGTATGGGAAGCGGTCTGCAAGGGCCTTGGGCGTGTCGATCCTCACTGTTAGCTCCTTTTCACAACGCCACTCCTCGCGGGTCTCCCGCCGGACCATGGCGACGTCAACCCGTCTGCAGAGCATTCAGAAGCTCCGCACGCAGCGAAGCCCGCTCGACGGCAGGGCTCGGGGACAAACCGACTCATCTGGGGGCGCCCTGGACCAGAACCTTTAGGTGAGCTGCCAACCCAGGTTTGAAGGCCTCGAACTCCGGAGCGCTGACTACCAGCGCTCTCGAAGGTCGACGTCCACATGGCTGATCCGCAAGCGAAAAGTGGTGCTGCACCGCAACACCCGCATCAAAAAGTTTGCCCCAAATGTCGATTTGTATCATACAAGCGGGTGCATAAACAAGCGCAGGCGGCGAGATTCGTCGCATGCGGTCGAACCAAGATCCTGTGTTGCTGCAAGCGTTTGCAGCCGAACTCAAAGTTCGGCGGGCAGCGCTTGAGTTCAACCAGGACACGTTGGCGTTCGCAGCTTCGCTGAACAGGTCTTTCGTCGCAAAGCTAGAGGTCGGCACGACAAGCCCTTCCTTGACCTCCTTGTTCCGGATCGCCGAAGGCCTCGGCCTCGAGCCCGATGAGCTGGTTCGTTCCGTGGCAGAGCGCTACTACGCGGAAATGAAGACGGGCAAGCGAAAAGTAAAACTGAAGGCTCAGGTCTAGTTGCGCGGCCGACGCCTCGTCGATCTGCGTTCGCCCCCCCAGCGATATCTCCTTGCGGCGCTTGCCTGAGTGCCGTGACGCGGCGTGGTCCTTAAAGCGGACATCAAGTGCGTAAGCGAAGCAACATCTGGAAATTCTCCGCGTAAGTAGTCCGTTACGGAATTTGATCGCTGAAGTTCGCTCGCGAGTTTGCGGGACACGATTGGCGCCCGATTTCGCATCCCCTCCGAGGAGCTTGACCAAACGATACGCTGACGGGAGCCCACGCGGGGCCTCCCGCGGTGCGGAGTCTTCGAAACCGCTCACGTGGGGTTTGGCGACCGCTGGCGTCTCACGGTCAATGAAGCTGTCGCTGCGAAGCACCGGCGTCCGACGGCTCCGTGGGAAGATCCGCCTCGACCAGGTGCATGCGCCCATCCTGGAGCGCCCGGGCGACCGCCTCCTTCACCGCACGAGTGATCTCTCGCGCCGTCATATGGGCAAGTCCATGCGCAATCCTTGCTTCCGGCTCGACAAACCCTTTCACTCCAAGTTGCTCCATGGCGCCTTTGACAATCACGCGTGCCGCCTGTAATGCCTGTTCTCCGCTTGGGGCCGAGATCTGGAACTCGCGCAATCTTGAGCGCACAGACTCCGGAATCCTGCCCGGATCGTTAGAGGTCGCGACATAAATCGCCAGGCTCGCGTCAAAGGTGATGTCCATCGCTGCGTCACGTGCGTGTGCCGCTGTGAGGGGCTCGAGCAAGGAGTGCAAAGCGGTCAAAGGGTCGTATCGCCCTTCTCGTGGCGTCTTGTCCAACTCGTCCACGAGAACAACGGATTGGCGACACTACCCAAGACGATCTGGTCAAAGACGATCCCGAATGTGGCTGAACTCCAGTGGCGCTCGGTGCCGAGTAGGATGGCGGTCGTCTGCGCGTTCTCCATGGATTGCCGGCGGATCGGCGTCCCCAGGGCATCTGCGAGATCGTTGGCGTAGTGCGTCTTGCCCAGACCCGGCGCACCCCAGAGATGGATCGGAGGAATCGACAGCGGCTTGCGGCTACGTATGGAAAGCGCGACCTGGCCCGCCACGAAATCGGTCACCGCTCCGAAATGGGGGTGGGCATGTTGAAGGTACGAAAGTGACTGTGCCCAGCGGGAAGGCGCAAATCCCGGGTTTGCGACGGCGCGCAGGGCTCCCATGTTCCTCAACTTCTCCAAGACCTCGAGTTCACGCTTCTGATAGTCCTTGTCACGCATGGTCAGGATGCGGGCCGCTACGCGAACGAGTTCCTTGCCTTGCAGCACCGGATGCGTCCGACGACGATTGCGCCGTGCGACGCCGTACTCGAATGCCTCGATGATCGATGCGGAGTTTCTGGGATCCGCGAACGGTGTGGAAGACTGGACGGTCGCCGTCGGACGCAAAGGTGAAGAGCCCTCGGTGGCACGTGCACGGTCCTCCCTCGCACGGCGCTCCTCGTCGGCAGCAGCGTCGCGATTGCGCCTTTCCTCGCGCAATGAATTCCTCATCGGAATCGGCAAGAAGATCGCCACGGAACCGTCCGGTCCCTTGGGCTCAGTTCGGTATATCGCGTATCCGGATGGGCAAGAGCTATCGTCGTCCAACTCGCTTCCTTCGACGCAAGATTCGCTGATCGCCGAAACTCTGCCAGAGAGCTGACTCGGTCATAGTGGCATTGCTTGACGGGCCGCAGCACCGGATCATCGCGTTGCGAACGCCGCCTGCGGCCGACACAACTCAAGAGAACGCGCCTTCCTCCCACTCGATGGCCTCTCGCCACACGCCTTCCAGCCCCTCCTCGCCTCGGCAGTTAAGGGCTTCGGGGGTGTGAGCGGCGCATAGCGTCAGTTCGGTTCCAAAATGTGACGCGGGAACTGCGCGTCCGCCACAGACCATGCAAGCGGTACCAGCAACCCGCTCCGCCTCCATGACAATCCTGTCCACCTGGATGGTGACGTCACCGGCGATATCGTACGCGGCAAACATCATGGCTCGCCTCGTTTCTCTGTGCAGGTCGACCACGAAGTGTCGGGACTCACCGAGCACATAGAGAAAGAGCCCTGCCCCCCGATCGGATTCAAGTTTGACCCAGCGAAATCCGAGGTGATCCCCCGCGAGAAACTCATCGATTTGCTCGCAAGCGCGCATCAAGATCTGCGTCCAGCCGCGATAGAAGGTCAAGCCTATATGCTGACCTTCGAACATATATGGATAGCGCTCTTTCAACGCAAGGGCATCATTCATAAGTCCTGTTCCACGTCAGATCGCCACCGCTCCCCGGCAATCGAGGATCGCGAGTGCGGCAACACACTTTTGCTTCAACGCCGAGCAACAAGGCCGACTCCGCCGTTCGACCTAACCTACCCTATCCCCCCAAACGGCCAGGGCCGGACGGCCGCTCGAAGCCCAAGAACGGTTCTCCGTCTGTATCATACAAGAGAGTTACCCATGGTCAAGAGGCGAAGTACATCGACCGTGCCTAGTTTTTGACCCAGGGGCGCGCGAGGTCAAGAATGACCGCCCCTTTTTGCTTCCAGACTCATTTGTCACCACGCTTTCCTGCCGTCTTGCTTGAGGCGGCGCCCACCAGCTGAGCCTGCTTCCGACACGCCTGCGCAACAGGATCGCCGGGGGGGCATGTTCTCGCGGCGTCACTTTGATCGGCCAGTGCCTCGAAGCTCAAACGCATCGCGTCATCGTCAAAAGCTGTCGCTTCTGGCCTGTGCGCGGCCCAGCTATGCGATCGGACTGTGAACGGTTTCGAACCGAAGCGGCGCAAAGATCGCGGGGCCGGCGGCGTACGAGCTCTCACTCGCATGGTCGGGATTCGGCATGGGCCCGCGCTCGAGCACACCTCACTCGGCGAGGCGCCAATGAGGCAACCCCCGCACGACCGTGTGCACGACGAACGCGCAGATCACGCATTTGATCAGGTCGCCCGGGTTGAACGTCGCACGAGCGAGCGCGGCATGCGTGAAGGAGAATTTGGCGATCGATGCGAGGCCAGCGATGCCGAAGGTATAGACGACGCCGATACCCCGTTAATCAGAGCCAGGACGAGTGTGCCAGCCAGCAGCGCGCGGCCACGCAGGTGCGACAGGCGACGCATGACAAACCCACTGGCCGCCGCTCCGAACGACCATTCAACCAGGAAGCCGGCAGAAGGTGCGACGAACACTCCACGCTACTCCGTCCGCCGGCCAGCAGCGGTATCGCCAGAGCCACAGGAAGCAAGGACAGGGCTATCGCAAGGAGGCCGCGCTTTCTCGCCAAACAGGCAGTCCGCCATCAAGACTCCCAGCGTCTGCGAGGTGATCGGAACGCCGAAGGGCAGATCGACCCTTGGGATCATCTCAATCGCTCTGTCGCAGCGATCATGGACACGAAGAGTGCGACGTGCGCGATGCTGTGGGACGAAGCGGCCGAGAAGGCGCACTTTTCACAGTCGTCGCAGGATGCTAGCGCGAAAGGTATGGTCACGCCGTTGTTATCGCCCATAGGCTGCCGCCATCTCGCGAATCTCCGAATCGCCCTGAGCTTGCTGGGACTAACCGACAGCCTTCCGCATTACTTCTTGCCGCGCCCTTTCACCTGCGCCTTCTTCGCCGGAGCTGCGCTTCCCAGCAGGACCTTCATCCGACGCGCCTCCACAACCAACTCGGGATCCACTCCCAGCATTCGGACGTCGTCCTGAGGCAATTCGGCGAGAGCTTCCATCTGGTTTAGAAGGCGAGTTTTGGCCCGCGTCTGCTCCGAGTTGTAGCTGGCTAGCAGTTTCGAGACGACATCCTGCACCTTGCTCGCCTTCTTGGGCTGTTTGGGAAGCACCATAGGAATGTCGTCAAACTCACCGTTCGCAGCTTGCACACCTCGCGCCGTCTCAGCGATCTTTACGAGTTTTCGATAGCCTGGCGACTTTGCTGCCGTTTCCATGTCTTCGATCCTCAGTTCCAAGGGCGCTCCTCGCCTGAACATGACAGTCTGGCTCTCATGCATGAGAGCCTTCTGAAGACCTTTGAGTCCCCCAGACAGCTCATGCTCCCGTTTGCGCCAAAGATCAGTGTCCATGCAATGCGCATTCGCAAGGCAGAACCAATGCATCCTCATCACATAGTCGTCTTTCCACCATGGCTCGTTCGGCGAGTGCGCAGGCAAGAAATCGTGTACGCCGCCCACGGAGAAACGACGCACCACCTGTGAGAACAGCTCCAAGCTCACGAATGCGAGCGGGTTCCCGAGCAGAACGACTGAGATCCCAAGGTTCATCAAACCGAGATAGAACAATACGAACTCGACCTTGAGGGCGTTGTCTTCAAAGGTCTTCTGTTGCTTTTCGTCGATGACGAGCAGCGAGAGACGGTGCATCGAAAGGATGCGGCAGACAACAACAAGCAGGGTGTCAATGTTCGCCGTCTTCTGATGCTGCTCAAGATAGTCAGTACCTAGAACAGCGTCGACACCGAGTAGGACGCGCTTCAAGAGTGCTCCCCGGGTACCATTCGTCGGGAAGTCGACGTAGAGCCAGACGAGATGAAGGAGCTTTGTCCATCCGCACGCTTCCGACGGCCCATAGGTGACACACTGATTGGGACCGATTTTTCTCAGGACCCGCAGACACAGCGAAGTTTTTCCCGTCGCTGTAATCCCCTTCCAGATTGCGCCCGCTGCATCGGTCTCATGCAGGAGAGCGAGAGAATGAGCCATCATCTTTCTGAGGTCCGTGCTCAGGGCAACCGAATTTCGACGAATCTTCTCTGCCTGAGCCAGTGGGTTGCAGAGGACGAGCGAGCGGCGTAGCAGCAGCTGAAGGCCTTCAGCGGGCGCAAAAAGGTCACTTGAACACACGAAATGCATGGGGAGCAGGTTCAGCAGCGCTGCTCTTCGCGTCTCGGGAAGTTCCTGCCAATCAACGGCGTCTAACGGATACTCCGCGAGGTGCTTGGGGCATTCATCAAAAGGGATGTACGCCGCCGCGCTGAACTCCAGCAATGGGTTGGGTCCGGCAATGAGTTCCGGATGCGCAATGACATTCTGAGGCAGCTTCATCTTTAGCTCCTAGTTCTCGGGACAAAGGAAGGTCCGTGCTTGCACGAGCAACCACCGACCAGACGGAAAGAAACTCAAGGAGGGATCAGATCTGCGGCGATGCGGCTTGGCGTCGTGACGCCTGTTCGATACGGTTGAATTCACGCATCACGCGCTGAGCGGCATCGTCTTCGGGCGCAGGATGTTCACCGGTCACCGGTTCGTCCGCGGCGGCTTTGACCTGCGCCGCTTCGGCCGCTGCAAGCGCCTTGATCTCGTCGACGGTATTCGGCCTCAGGTTCCTGCGGATCTCGCTCTTGCTCGGCGGCTTTTTGCGGCCAGCAACTTCCTCGGCGCGCTCGGAGTTGGCGGCAATCGTCACAGCTTCTCGACGGAAAAGCACCACGACGTCGGCTTGATCGACCTCACCTTGGCGCTCCTTCCTCTGCAGGTCGAGTTCAAACGCGATGCCGCTCCAGTCTTCGAGCGTTCCCTTCTTCACCAAGGTCGTGTCCCGAATCGTGGTCGTGAGGGGTATAAGGCCGTCCGGGGTCGGCAACCACGCCTTTGAAAGGTCCTCCTGATCCGCCTTGATGCGCGTGAACACAACATGACCCGTTCGCTTGACCGCCGAGAGAATTCCTGACGCGATAAGCTCGGGGCTTGAGAAGCGCTGACGTGGAATGATTCTTTCCCGCTGGCCGACGGTGCTGATGATGTAGACGCCGTTCTTGCGAATGACAGCGGGGTAGTCCGGAAGCATGAACGCCCGCATCTCTTCAACGTTGCGCGGCAACTCGGCCGTCATGCCGCGATCACGCATCCACTTGAAGATGTTGAGCCGAGTCGGCCGGACTTCAGGGGACTCCTGCAGCATGTCTACGGGCGCCAAGTCGGCCACCTCTTCGTTGTTGTACTTGAGGATGTACAGGATCAGCTCTCTCATGTATTCGTAGTAGTTCCACAGGGCATGCTCGCGCGCCCGGACTTCGCGCCGCTTCTCTGCTGGATGCCCGTGGGCGTTCCCCGGAATCTTTTCATCGAACTCCTTGTGGTCTGTGTGGTTCTGACTTTCGACGCCGCCCTTGTCGCTTCCAGTTCTCGGGCGGGGATAGTCCATGCCGAAGCCGAACTGGTCTTCAGCCTCCGAGATCTTCTCCCCCTTCATCTCGCCATGGTCGGCGCGAATCATCCGATGGAGGATTGCGGGCCAGTCTTCCTCGGTGATGTCGTATCCGAATCGCTTGCAGAACGCGACCTTCGAACTAGCGGCATGAAGAATGCAGAGAAGCGCAGACGCTTGCGACTTCGGAATCCAGCCGCAGTACAGGCCTACGATCAAGCCGGTGCGGACGTCCTTGAGGATCATTCGGGTCATCGGCATCAGCACCTTCAGGCGGCTCAGATGCGAGGTGAGGTACGTGTCTGTGGAGGTGCTGTCGAACTCAGCCAGCTGGCCGACGCACGCGACGTGGTCGGTCACCGCGCCGCCTCGTGCCTCGACCTTCTGTGACCATAGCCTGGCACCGAGCAGAACCTCTGCAATGGAGAGATCGCCGTTGAGCTGCTTGCCCCAGGTCATGAACTGCCTGAAGCTCGGCCGCTCCGTGATCGGCCAGAGATGCGGAATGCGCTTTCCGTCTGGCGCTATCTCATGATCCGCATAAAAGACGCCGCAGGTGTAGAGGTACGCATCCCTTGCCCTGACGCTGTGAGATATCAAGCGATAACCCCAAGCCAGCCGCTGCTTGTCCCCGTCGTAGTCTGGATTGTTCGCCTTGAGGGGATCGACTCCCTTGTCGAGAGGGAACCCGCGGCTTTTGACCCTACCCTCCCGGTACAGATCCGTGCTTCGGCCAAGCTTGTTGTTCTGCAGTTTCGGCTGACCACGGTTGCCGCAACGGTCATGTCCTGAGAACAGGGCGTTCTTGGTACTGCCGCCCGCCAGAAAGAGGTGCAGGAGCGAGTAGACCTTTCTCTTCGACGTTTTGCACTCTCGGGCTCGCAGCCGGATCTTTTCCGCGAGCGACTCGTCATGAACGATCTCGCAGGTCGGGCGAAAGACGTTCTCGGTGCCCGGTTCGCACACCAACGGCTTGATGATCTCGTACCTTGCGTCACGTCTGCGTATCGCGCGTTCTACAAGGACCTTCGCGCGCGCGGTGTTGGCGGTGCCGCGTCGATCTGCATCGCTCAACGCTTTGGTCTTGATGTTCAGGATGTGAACGAGACGGGCCCGAACCTCCGTGGCGAGTTCGGACAGCCGTCGAGAGTAGAACCCTTTGACGTAGCTCTCCATGCGATTGGAATCTTCATGCTTGTCCCTGTCATTAGGGCTCGACTTACCCGCTTCCTTTTTGGGCAGTTTTTTTGGCAAATCGATTAACCAAACCTTGTCGTTCTGTCTATCCACATGCAAAACACGGGTCGATGCTGTCAGCATCGAAGCACCCGTTAAAGGTGCAAGAACATCTCTGTCAGCGAAAGGGATGCTAACTATTGCAGTCATATGTCGTTCCCATGCCATTCGGCCTTCAGCGCTTTTTTCAGCAGGTGGCCCCCCAAAATCAACGGCTGCCAGAGCTCGAGCTCTTGAGAGATGTCGTGATCGACGTCTTGAAACCAGATTGCCAAGCGCAACATGGCGTGTGACATTTCCTTGGAAAGCGAGCCGCGAGCTTCTTCAGCTACCAAATAGGCCGGGCACTGATAGGCCCTATTGAGGCAGTGATCGACTATTCGCAAATAGTCTGCTGAGATCCTGATATTTTGGAGACTATCACTTGTGAGCCGAGGCGCTAGTGCATCGAGATTACGGACCAAGGCCAAAGAAAGACTTTCCGCGTGCGATATACGCTGAGGAATATCAACGGCGATGCAATACCGCCGTGTTAGCTCCAGACGCTCCTTGGTTCGGCTAAGGGGATCCGGTTCATAGACGTATTTGAAGGGCTTTACTTCATGCGCTAGCAAATAGTACTTGCCGCTGGAATTCAGCCAAGTCGAGAGAATATCGAGCGTCGCCACATACGGCACTTTGGTGCTCGGGTAAAATCCGTGTTCGATCCCTGCCTCGATCGCTATCTCCCAAAGTCCTCTCACCTTGCTGGGATCAAGATAGCCAGGAAGACCGAAGGCAGGGTGCGCGTGTGGCCAGGGCCAAACAGGGTACTGATCTCGCGCTTCTACTGCCCCGAGCCACTTCAAAACGAGAATAAGATTTTTCTCTCCGCCGCTCCGGTAGTGGTGTTTGTGGCCTAGGTCGGGCGAAGGAAGATGTCCGATGTTCCCTTTTGGTGAATAGTCCTTCTTGGTCACCCGAAGCCATGGCAAGTAATCCTTAAAGTGGCCTTGCCCAAAGCCGGCCCTCATTAGCCGGTTGAGCTTTGTCCACGTCATCCGACCGCACTGTCCCGGCAGACGTTCGCGAGGAGGAACGTACCGCTCGATGCTGTAACCAGAGACGCGAGTCATTGGCCTCCCTTTGCCTTAGTCGGCGAGGAACTTAGACGTTTAGATCGCCTACGCTTTTTGGGAAGGCGAACCTACCACTGCCAACGGCCACGTCTGCGTCGCTCATGAAACAAAATGTACGGAGACCGAAGCTATTCGCCCGACGCGATGTCTCAATTGCCGCAGCGGCGCTCCATCGTTTTAATAGTTCGCGAAAAAGGATTGGCACAGAATGAAAAACCTGGATTTTCGTTCGAGGAATTGAGGGGCGATTGCAATTCCTCACGGTGGGTGCTTCGTTTGCATGCGTTGGAGATGCCCGTCTTCCGCTCGCCATCGAGTGGATCGCAAGATAAATAGGCACCGTACGTCACTCGGAGATGAGCAGAAGGCCTGAAGCCATCGGCTCTCTCGCGAGCGCTCAGACCACTGTGGTCCTCTACCTTAGTCGTACTACATCGCCACGACATCTGCGCGCGCTCACATGCCAAGGTTCATGCGGTGCACGCCCATGTGCGAGCGACCCATTTTGCGTCCACCACTCGTGCAGTTTCGGACCTCCTCAATGCCTGGTTGACGGGGATCGATCGAGTCGAACGCGATCTTGTGCCGTCGCAGTTACTTACAAATTCGCATGTCGCTTGGCCATCAAGCTCGAGACGAAAGTGAGAGTCTTGCTCTTTTATGCACCATGTTGTATGGTATGTGCCACGTGGCCGATCCACGTCGGAGGGTTCGATGAGCGGGGCGTCTCCATACATCGAGGACGACGAAACCATCTACAGCTTCTGTGCAATCGCGCACGCATGGAGCGGATCGATCCGCGCGGACTTCACTGCAATCCGGCTGACGGGAACTGCTACAGGTGCTCGTCACCATGACCTTCCCCTGTCTTTGCGTGACCTTCCGCTCGCGCAGGCGAGGCGCCAAGACAGCGCATTCCGTTGGGCCACCGCCCACACGATCGCAGCCTTCTACGTCCCGTTTATAAGCCGGACGCCGCGTCGACTAGCGGATGCGACATGGTTCACTGGAGGACCGAAGGCTCGCAGCCGGGATTCGAATCGACCACCCTTTGAATTGGTGCGCCGCAAGCGACGTCGGGCGCATCGGTCGTCCGTACTGGCGTGTCGCTCATCAATTTCCGACGACTTGGTTGTGTGTGTCGAACACGCGCGCCCTGCGATGGATACCTCGACGACGCTCATCCTGGCTGCTGGCGAAAACTCGGAAAGCATCGCTGAAGCAGGGAGGATTGAAGCTGAGTTCGTCCGTGTAGCGGTGCTTCTCGCAACGCTGTGCGAGGCCGTGCGCTCGGCGTCCGAAATCAACTGCGTGGGACTGGTGGAGGCTTCAGAGCACCGGCTAAGGACGCTCGGCCTTTTGGGAATCGCCTCGGATTTCCTACGCGAGCCCGCTGGAGGACTGGTTTTGCTCTACGGGAGTCTCTCGGTTCCTCCACGCGCGCCCGCCTGGACTACGAGCCATAGCCGATGGAGCTGGATTTCTCGCCATCTCCGCGGACTAGTCCGCACTCATCCAGTTCATTCCCTGTTGCTATGGTGCGCTATGGACTGGGCTTCGACTGAACGAGCAACCAGTGCATTCAGAGATGCGATGCAAAAGCGGCCCAACCCATTCAGTTCGATCTGCGGCGAGCCGGGAGAGCATGTGGCAGCAGCCTTTCCAGCAGACCCGGGTCATGTGCGCGTAGCCAGGCAACTGCCGAAGGGGCGGCGCGCTCTACTTCGCTGCGCAACAAGTGGGGGTTCAGATCAATTATCTTCTTGAGGTGCGTGACATACGCCTTTTTTCTGGTGCTGTTATCGGCATAGTGGCCGGATAACCGACGACGAGGCTCCTTGAATGCGACATCGTATCGATACCAACTTCTCGTACCAGGCGGCGAAGTACTTAAGGGCAATTGCTTTTCGAACCATGCTCGATCATGCTCTCGAAGCCATTTGGATGCCCCCTGCTCGCGTCTGCATACCGCTGCACGGGTGCAATCTGGGTGCAGGGACTTGAATTCAATAATTATTTTGCGCTTGGCGCTTCGCTCCTCAGCGAAAGACCGAAATCTCTGACGGGGATGACGAATGGGAAACTTGCAGGGGAGAACTTGATCAAGCCACTTTTTGTCGTTTTTGCAAAGCCAACCTACCAAAGTGCCAGCAATGACTCTACATTCTGCCCTCGTGATTGTTGGTTCATTTTCGATAATTTTCATCAGCGCCTCTCGTCGTATGGTTAGTGGGTCCGACTCGATAAATCCTGTGCGATCTCGCATTCCAAGTTTTGCCGCGCGCGCTCTGGCTATAAATATAGAAAGATCTTTTGGCAGCCCCTTAAAGAAGGTACATAACCGCGTGTACTTCACACCAAGTGACGCGCGAGAAACCGTCTGGAAGCTCTCCCCCTTAAGAAGTAAGGTGATGACTCCCGTCGGAATGTTGACGGCTAAGGCGACGCGGTAGAGTTCCTCTTGATCACCTTCTACAGCTTGGGGTTGCACACTCAACTCACAAAGAGAGTTGCCGAACGTGCATCGGACCGCATCAAAAATCAGGATGCGGAGACAGGGTCTACTTACGGTCATGAGGTCGATTTCCAATTCAAGTGCTTGCAGACCAAAGGAATAACCTCTGTTTTGGAAAATTTGATCAATTGACCCAACTTTCCAACGACTTCGAAGTGAATTATCAATAAGCTTTATAGCCGGATCTCGCCCACCGCTGGTCCGCACAAGACCTCTGATCAAATTATTCCAATTCACCGGACGGAAGATCTCCAGAGAAGATATGAGTAGCTCGTTGCTGATAATGCCGATTGAAATTTCAGGAGCCGGAATGTATTTTTGGGCCGCGTATGCCGGTAGCATCCCGCACGATCTACACGGTTGACCAGGAACCCGAAAATCCGCTCCCCGGTCGAATACTTCATTGCAGCCATTGCATCTCGAAATTAGAACCCTCTCGTGAAGATGGCAACACATCAAGAACGGCAATTGATGGAGTAACTTCCATTCCGGCAACCTGCCCTCAGAGATATCGGCAACGACACATTGAGGACAAAATCGAAGCTCATTCCAACATGTCAGTGGGCCGGCATACAGATAAAAATGGTTTGCTAGGCTAACTGGAGCCCCTCCCCCAAGGGCTAGTTCTTCGGCCCAGTTTTGCTCCTCAGCTTCGTTGAGAGTGCCACCGTAGACTCCAAAGAGCGTATGTCTCTTCAAGAGCTCGATGGGTTTGACGAGATCGCTGAAAAGCCTTCTGCTTATCTCGGCAGCGCCGATGCCAAAGAGGTTGAGCGGAGCACGAACGCGTGCGCCATAGATGTCTGCGACAGCTCTCTCTTTAGCGCATCCACTACTGACCTGGTAGGCGACTACCGCGGAGTACAGGCACGCGCCGGTGCCAAGGTAAGGCAGCCACGCAGCTTCGACTGGCGCGTCGGGTAGATCGACGGTATCTCGCCCTCGCCTCTGGGCAAACAACTTGTACATGGGACTTTACGCTGGCGCGAAGGGGGCGCAACGGTATCGCCGGAGCCACGACAACACAAGCCTACATTTCGACGGCGTTGTCTTTGCAATTTCTAATGGCCGCTTGGGCCTTTGCGCTAGGGGTCGTCGGTCCGTGTTTCCCAACTATCGGCAGGCATACGAAGGGATTACGGAAGCTCACTTCCCTATGAAAGGACCTTGCACCGCGTTCCGCTCTCTATTGGAGCTCACCAACACCCCCAAATTCATTCGAATCGCCTGGCCGAGCCTTTCTCATCAACGCGTGGTACGCGGCGGCATGGGCCGACGAACTCACCGACCAGATGCTTCCCCGCCGCCTGCTGGACATTCCCGTCGTGTTTTTCCGCACCTCGGACGGTCGGCCGAATGCACTGCACGACCGCTGTCCGCACCGGTTCGCGCCGCTGCACCTCGGCAAGCGGGTCGACGACCGGATCGAGTGCGCCTATCACGGCCTGCGCTTCGACTGCAGCGGCGCTTGCGTGCACAACCCGCATGGCAACGGCATGATCCCGAAGCGCGCCGTGGTGCGCAGCTTCCCGGTGGTGGAGCGCTACCACCTGATCTGGGTCTGGATGGGCGACGCCGAGCGGGCGGATCCGTCGGCCATCCCCGAATTCGAGTTCCTGACCGATCCCGACTTCCAGAACGTCAAGGGCTACACGCTGGCCGAAGGCCACTACGAACTGATGACCGACAACATCATGGACCTCGGCCACATCGAGTTCCTGCATCCGGGACTGCTCGGCAGCGAGGCGGTCCGGCGCGCGCAGTCGGGCGTGGTCCAGGAAGGCCACACCGTGCTCTCGAAGCGCCGCACCAGCCATGAGATTCTTCCGCCCTTCCTGCAGCGCTGGTACGAAGCCGGGGATCGCTTCGTCGAGCGCTGGCTCGACGTGCGCTGGGACCCGCCCGCCCTGATGAAGCTGAGCGTGGGCGTGCTGCCGGAGGGCGAGCCCGCGCAGAGCGCGAACGAAAGCCAGGGCTGCCATCTGATGACGCCGGCCTCGGCCACCGCGACCCACTATTTCTGGGCCCAGGGGCGCAACTGGGGGGCCCGCGATCCCGAGATGGACAGCGGGCGCCTGGCCTCCCTGCGCAAGGCCTTCGACACGCAGGACAAGCCGATGATCGAGGCGGTCCACCAGAACATGGGCGGCCTCGCGCTGGACGAATTGAACCCTGTCATGCTGTCCGTCGACGCCGGGCCGGTGCGCGCCCGACGCGTGCTGGCGCAACTGATCGCGGCGGAGCAGACGGCCCTCAGCCCGGCATCTGCGCCCCGGCCTCCCGGCGATTGACGTCATAGAACAGCCCCCGCAGCCAGCGGTTGGCGGGATCGTTCTGCATGCGCCGGTGCCAGTACTGCTGCAGTTGCAGCTGCGGCGGCCGGAACGGCAGCGCGATCTCCTTGATCGCGACATGCCGGCCGACCACGGTGGCGATGTCCTGCGGCACCGTGGCGATCAGGTCGCTGCCTGGCAGCAGCACCACCAGGCTCATGAAATGCGACAGCTCCAGCGTGACATGGCGCTGCCAGCCCTTGTCGTCGAGGAAGCGGTCCAGCAGATGTTCCCGGCCATCGGGCCGCACGACGATGTGGCGCGCCGACAGGTACTGCTTCAGCGTCATGCGCGACCCCGCTGCCGTGTGGCGGGAACAGGCGATGCAGGTGTAGGTGCTTATGAAGAGCGCCTGCTGGAAATAGCCGGCGCGCTGCAGGTCCGGAAAAAAGCCGACGGCGAGCTCGGCCTCGCCCTGCTCCAGCGCGTCCGCCGCCGCCGCGCGCGGCCTCGACACCGCATGCAGCCGCACATGCGGCGCCTCTTCGCGCAGCCGCCTGAGCACGCCCGGCAGGAAGGCGACCTCGCCGATGTCGGGCGTGAGGATCGTGAAGCTGCGCTCCGCGCGCGCCGGATCGAAGGCTGATTGCTGGAGGATCTCGGACTGGATCGTCTGCACCACCCGATGCACCACCGGCGCCAGTTCGAGCGCGCGCGGCGTCGGTTCCATCTGCGAGGCCGTGCGCACGAACAGCTGGTCGTCGAACACCGCGCGCAGCCGCGCCAGCGCCCCGCTGGTGGCCGACTGGCTCAGCGCCAGGGCCTCCGCCGCCTTGTTGACGCTGCGCAGGCGCGCCATCGTGTCGAACAGGACCAGCAGGTTGAGATCGACCGAACGAATATCCATGAAACCGATTTTATCTATCGGCCAAATCGTCTGTACATGGGCTGGTCGACTTCCTACGATCGCGGCCGGAGACACACATTGAGCACGTTGAAACACCCATCCGGCTGCGCCTGCGGCATCGACACGCACGCGCACGTGGTGCCGGAGAACTTCCCGGCCTACGTCGGCAGCCGCCTGCCGGCCGACTGGCCGTCGATGGCCGCGGCCCAGCCCTGCCACCGCAGCGTCATGATCTCGGGCAAGGTGTACCGCACCGTCTCCGACAAATGCTGGGACACGGGCAAGCGGCTGCAGGACCTGCCGGGCATGGGGCTGGCCCTGCAGGTGGTCTCGCCGATGCCGGAGCTGCTCTCCTACTGGATGGAGGCCGAGCCCGCGCAGCAGCTGCTGCGCTTCCTGAACGAGCAGATCGCCGGCATGGTGGCCGAAAGCGGCGGCGCACTCGCAGGCCTGGGCGCCGTGCCGCTGCAGGACATGGACCTTGCCATCCGGGAACTCGAGCATGTGATCCAGGTGCTCGGCTTCCCCGGCGTCGAGATCGGCAGCAACATCAATGGCGTGGCGATCGGCGCGCCGGCCTTCGACCCCTTCTTCGAGGCCTGCGAACGGCTCGGCGCCGCGGTGTTCGTGCATGCGATCCGGCCCGCGGGCATGGACCGGCTGGTGGGGCCGCCAGCGCTGCAGCAGGTGCTGGCCTACCCCGGCGACGTCGGCCTCGCCGCCGCTTCGGCCATCACCAGCAACCTGCTCGTGCGGCGGCCGAAGCTGCGGATCGCCTTCAGCCACGGCGGCGGCACGCTGGCCTCGCTGCTGCCGCGCCTGCAGCAGGGCGCGGGCGTGTTCCCCGCCCTGCAGGACACCCTGCTGCAATCGCCGGTGGAACAGGCGCGCCGCTTCTTCTACGACACGCTGGTGTTCGACACCCCGACCCTGCGCCACCTGGTCGGCAGCTTCGGCGGCAGCCAGCTGATGCTGGGCACCGACTACCCCTTCAACTTCCACGACCGCACGCCGGTGGAGCGGGTCGAGGCCGCGGGCTTCGATGCCGACACCGCGGCCGCGCTGGTCCACCGCAACGCCGAGCGCTTCCTCGGCCTTTCGAAAGGCATCGCATGAGTTCACCCTGGATCGAGGGGCTGCGCAGCGTGGCACTCGAAGTGCCCGACCTGGCGCAGGCCGAGAGCTTCTACACCGAGACCTGGCGGCTGGAGGTCGCTGCACGCGGCAACGGCGCGCTCTGTCTGCGGGGCAGCGGCAGCGATGCCTTCCTGCTCGCGCTGCACCAGGGCGGCGGCGTGCCGCGGATCCGCCATGTCACGCTGCGCGCGCGCAGCGCCGAGGCGCTGGCTGCCGTGGCCGCGCAGGTCGAGCCGAGCGGCGGACGGATCCTCAGCCCGGTCCAGCCGCTGGACGAAGAAGCGGGCGGCACCGGCTTCAGCTTCCGCGACCCGCACGGCCGCATCTTCCAGGTGGTGCACGGCGATGCCCGCCGCGAGCCGTCGGCGTCGACGCGCGACCGGCCGCTGCGGCTGACCCACGTCGTGCTCAACAGCCACGCCGTCGACGAGACGCAGGCTTTCCTGTCGAAGGTGCTCGGCTTCACCTTGGCCGACCGCACCGTGGCGATTGCCTTCATGAACTGCAACAGCGACCACCACACGCTGGCCGTCGGCGTCTCGGACAACGACGCGCTCAACCACATCGCCTTCCTGATGCCCGACGGCGATGCCGTGATGCGCGGCGGCGGCCGGATGAAGGATGCAGGCTTCCCGATCCAGTGGGGGCCGGGGCGCCATGGTCCCGGCAACAACCTCTTCAACTACTTCATCGATCCCTTCGGCGTCGTCATCGAATACACGGCCGAGGTCGAGCAGGTCGACGAGCGCTACCGGCCTCGCGGCCCCGAGGACTGGAAGTGGCCGCCCGGCCGCGTCGACCAGTGGGGCATCTCGCCACCGCCCGGCCCCACCCTCAAGGAGGCGCAGCGGCGCGTCCTGTTCGTTCCCTCCTGATTCCCCTGAAAGAGAAAGCCATGAACTTCACCACCTACCTGCGCAACGGCGCGCCTCGCCTGGCCGTGGTCGACAACGACCAGCTGATCGACCTGAACGATGCCCAGCCGCAGGTGCCCGACGATCTTCGCCGCGCACTCCAGGCCGGCGTCGACCTGAACGAGGCGGCACGGCAGGCGCTGGCCCATGGCGCCCGCCAGCCGCTCGCCGCCGCGGCCCTCGCACCGCTGGTGCCCGAGCCGGGCAAGATCGTCTGTCTCGGCCTCAACTACTACGACCATGCCAAGGAAGGCGGGCGCGAGAAGCCCGACTACCCCTGGTTCTTCTTCCGCGGCGCCTCCTCGCTGATCGCCCACGGCGAGGCCGGCGTCGTGCCCTCGGTGTCCTCGAAGTTCGACTACGAGGCCGAGCTGGCGGTGGTGATCGGCCGCCGCGTGCCGCGCCACACCCAGGAGGCCGACGCGCTGCAATACGTCTTCGGCTACAGCTGCTTCAACGACATGAGCGTGCGCGACTACCAGAAGCGCACACCGCAATGGACCATCGGCAAGAACTTCGACGGCACCGGCGGTTTCGGGCCGCTGCTGGTGAGCGCCGACGCGCTGCCGCCCGGCGCGGTCGGCCTCAAGATCCAGGGCCGCCTCAACGGCGAGGTGATGCAGGACGCGAACACCAGCGACATGATCTTCAGCGTCGCCGAGACCATTGCCCTGCTGGCCGACGTGCTGACCCTGGAGCCCGGCGACGTGATCGTCATGGGCACGCCGGCCGGCGTCGGCCAGGCGCGCACGCCGCCGGTGTGGATGAAGGCCGGCGACCGCTACGAGGTCGAGATCGAGCGCGTCGGCGTGCTGTCGAACCCGATCGTGAACGAAGCGCGATGAGCGAACTTGTCTACGACGTCGCGATCGTCGGCTACGGTCCGGCGGGCCAGGTCGCAGCCGGGCTGCTGGGGCAGAAGGGCCTGCGGGTCCATGTCTGCGAGCGGCTGCAGGACGTCTACCAGATCCCGCGCGCGATCGCCCTCGACCACGAGATCATGCGGGTGTTCCAGCAGCTCGGCGTGGCGGAAGCGGTGCAGCCCTATTGCGAGCCCTTCACCAACTCCGAATACTTCGGCGTCGACGGCCAGCTGATCCGCCGCATGACCATGGTCGCGCCGCCCTACCCGCAGGGCTACACGCCCTCGATGGTCTTCACGCAGCCGGCGGTCGAGCGCGTGCTGCGCGCTCGGGTCGCCGAGCTGCCCAACGTGACGGTGGAGCTCGGCGCGACGCTGCAAGGCATCGAGCAGGACGCGAACGGCGTGTCGCTCGCCATCGACACCGCGAACGGCGAACGCAAGGCGGTGCGCGCCCGGTATGCGATCGCCTGCGACGGCGGCTCAAGCACGGTGCGCACGCAACTCGACATGCCGCTGGAGGACCTCGACTTCGACGAGCCCTGGCTGGTGGTCGACGTGCTGGTCAACGACCAGGGCCTCGCCAAGCTGCCGCCGGTGAGCGTGCAGTACTGCGAGCCGGAGCGTCCGTGCACCCTGGTGATCGGGCCGAAGAACCATCGCCGCTGGGAGATCGCGCTGAAGCCGGGCGAAGATCCCGGCGCGGTCGCGACCGACGCCGAGACCTGGAAGCTGCTCTCGCGCTGGCTCACGCCCGCGGACGGAACGCTGTGGCGCCAGGCCAGCTATCGCTTCCACGCGCTGGTGGCCGCCCAGTGGCGCAAGGGCCGCGTGTTCCTGGCCGGCGATGCCGCGCACATGCAGCCGCCCTTCCTCGGGCAGGGCATGTGCCAGGGCATCCGCGACGCGGCCAACCTGAGCTGGAAGCTCGCGGCGGTGCTGCAGGGCGAGGTCGGCGGCACGGCCGCCGAAGCCCTGCTGGACAGCTACGGCACCGAGCGCAAGGCGCATGTGCGCGAGCTGACGAGCCGCATCAAGGGCGTCGGCGCGGTGATCTGCGAACGCGACCCGGACAAGGCCCGGGCGCGCGATGCGCAGCTGCTGGCGGATTGCGCCGGGGTGGTCAGGGACACGCCGCGCCAGGACATCCTGCCCCGGCTCGAACACGGCCTGCTGTCCGGGCGCGAGAGCGCGGCACGCGGCGGCCTGTTTCCTCAGCCCTGGCTGCAGCAGGGCGGGAAGAGAAGCCGCATGGACGAGGTCGCCGGCCACGGCTGGCGGCTGGTGCTCTCCGCCGACGCTGCAGCGGACGCGGAAGTCGGCGCATGGAGCGGGCTCGCGCGGGTCTCGCTGCAGGCCCTGGCGGAAACCGAAGGCGTCGCCGCCGACTGGTTCCAGCGCCATGCCTGCGTGGCGGCACTGGTGCGGCCCGACAACTACGTCTATGGCGTCGCAGCCACGGCGCAAGACACCACGGCGCTGCTCGAAGAGGCGGCCATCGCCCTCGGCGTCACGGCGGCCTGCGAGGCCTGAACCCAACAATCAACAGGAGACATCGACAATGAATCGCAGGACCTTCACCCTGACCACCGGCGCCGCGCTGCTCGCCACCTGGATGCCGACCAGCTGGGCCCAAGGATGGCCCGACAAGCCCATCAAGCTGATCCTGTCGCAGCCCGCCGGATCGGGCGCCGACTCGATGGCACGCATGATCGGCGACCAGCTCTCGCGCCGGCTCAACCAGCCGATCGTGGTGGAGAACCGTCCAGGCGGTCAGAACGCGATCGGCGCCCAGGCGGCGGCCCGTTCGGCCGCCGACGGCTACACCTTCTATTTCGCGACCGCCGCGGCGCTGGTCATGAACTCCTACCTGTTCAAGAACCTGCCCTACGACCCGCGGAAGGACTTCGTTCCGGTCGGCATGGTCGGCACTGTGCCCTTCACCATCTCGGTCAATGCGGGGTCGAAGTTCCAGTCGCTGGGCGACCTGGTCGCATACGCCAAGGCCAATCCCGGCAAGCTGGCCATCGCCAACGAAGGGCCGAAGACCTTCAGCGGCATGATCACCCGGCTGCTGGCCGCCCAACTGGGCATCGAGGTGAACTCGGTGCCCTATGCCTCCGTCAGTGCCGGCGTGACCGACACGGTCGGCGGCCAGATCGAAGTGCTGGTGAGCGACGTCCCGTCGGTCTCGCAGATGGTCACGGCCGGCAAGCTCCGCCCGCTGGCCGTCACCACCGCCAAGCGCATCGCCGGCTGGGACCAGGTGCCCCCTGTGGCCGACACGCTGCCCGGCTTCAACTATGCCGGCTGGATCGGAATCGTCGCCCCCGCCGGCACGCCGAGCGCCGTCGTCCAGCGCTTCAACCGCGAGCTCGACGTCGTGCTGAGCGACAAGGACATGGCGGCGCGCCTGCTGGCCATCGGCCCGATGACGGACGGCGCCGGCACGGTGACGCAGATGGGCGGCATGCTGGACGCGGAGCATTCACGCTGGGCCAAGCTCACGAAAGACCTGAGCATTGCGCCGGAGTGATGCCAGGCGACGCTAGCCCTCGACCCGGCGCCACGGCGTCGCCCGCCGCTCGGCCCAGGCCAGTGCGCCATAGAGCACGATGCCGAGCAGCGCCAGCATGAACACCGCCGCGAACACCCGCGCCGTGTCGAAGGTTCCCTGCGCGCTCAGGATCACGTAGCCGAGGCCGCGCTGCGAGGCGACGAACTCGCCCACGATGGCGCCCACCAGCGACAGCGAGATCGCCACCTTCATGCCGGTCAGGATCGACGGCAGCGCGCAGGGCAGCCGGACCTTGAAGAAGAAGTCGATGGTCGAGCCCTTCAGCACGGTGCCCAGATCGAGCACGTCCTGCGGCACCGAGCGCAGCCCGTGCACCGCGTCGACGATCACCGCGAAGACCGCGATCAGGAAGGCGATCGCGATCTTGGGTTCGGAGCCGGTGCCGAGCCAGATCACGAACAGCGGCGCGATCGCCACCTTGGGCACGCTGTTCAGCGCCACGATCAGCGGATAGACCGCGTGCTCGAACCAGCGCGACCCCACCAGCAGCATCGCCAGCGCGACGCCGACGACCACCGACAGCGCGAAGCCACCGAGCGTGGTGAGCAGGGTGTAGAGCGTGTGGTCGAGATACCAGTGCCATTCGCCGGCGAGCTCGCCCAGGATGGCCGTCGGTGGCGGCAGCGTCACCGGCCGCACGTGCAGCACCCGCACCAGCACTTCCCAGACCACGAGAAAGGCGACGATCGACATCGCGCCGAGCAGCCATTGCCTGGCCTTGGCGATCCATGGGTTCATCAGGCGGCCTCCTCGATGGCCTGGGCGGGCTCTTCGTTGATGAGCCCCATCTCGTGGAACAGGTCGCGGATGCGCCCGGTGTAGGCGCCGAACTGCGCCGTCTCGCGCACCGCCAGCCGGCGCGGACGCGGCAGGTCGACCTCGATGATGTCGGCGATGCGCCCGGGCCGCGGCGAGAAGACCACCACCCTGTCGGCCAGAAATACCGCTTCCGAGATCCCGTGCGTCACGAACATCACGGTGTTGCGGGTCTCGAGCCAGATCCGCTGCAGCTCGACGTTCATCTGGTCGCGCGTCAGGGCGTCGAGGGCACCGAAGGGCTCGTCCATCAGCAACAGGCCCGGCTGGTCGATCAGCGCACGGCAGATCGCCGCCCGCTGCCGCATGCCGCCCGAGAGTTCGCGCGGATAGCGGTCGCCGAAGTCGGACAGGCCGGTGAGCCTCAGCAACTGCGCCATCGCGGCGCGGTAGGCCTGGGTCGGCTTGCCGGCGAACTCGATCGGCAGCAGGATGTTGCGCTCGATGGTGCGCCATTCGAGCAGCGCGTCGCGCTGGAACACCATGCCCAGGTGATCGGGCGGCCCGGCCACCACGCGGCCGTCGACGCTGAGCGTCCCCTCGGTCACCGCTTCGAGCCCGGCGACGCAGCGCAGGAAGGTGCTCTTGCCGCAGCCGCTGGGGCCCAGGATGCTCACGAACTCGCCCGGCCGGATATCGAGCGAGATGCCGTCCAGCGCAGTCAGCGCCCGCTCGCCGGGATAGACCTTGCGCACCCGGTCGGCATGGATGGCCGCCGCGTTCATGGCGCGCCAGCCGTCTTCAGCACCACCGGCCGCACCAGCCCCGGCACGAAGAAGTCGTTGCCGTCCTTGATCGACTTGATCAGCCCGGCATCGGTCAGTGTCTTGACGGCGGTGGTCCAGTCGGCGGCCACCGGCACGCCGGTCGGCTGTCCGGCCGCGGCCGGCGACTGGAAGAAGGGCCGCAGGGCATCGATCTGCGCCCGCACCACCTTCTTGTCGAGCTTGGCCTGGGGCCGCTGGGCCACGATGGCATCGACCGCCTCGTCTTCGTGCCCGTTCAGCACGTAGGTCCAGGAGGCCGCCACCACGCTCGCGAACTTGCCGATGGCGGGGCCGCGCGACGCGAGCTTCTCTTCGGTCGCGAACAGCCCGAAGCTCGGCATGTTGAGGTTGTAGTCGGCAAAGCGGATGGCGTCAGACGGCCGGGTCAGCGACACCACGGGCAGGAAGAACGGGATGGTCGAGAAGGCGGCGTCGGTGCGGCCGGCGGCATAGGTGGCCGCCTTGCCCGCGGCATCGACACCGATCAGCTCGAGGTCGCTGCGCTTCAGGCCGCCGGCGGCCAGGAAGGCATCGATGAACGGCGCTTCGAGCGAGCCCGCGGTGTAGGCGACCTTCTTGCCCTTCAGGTCCTTGGGTCCGTGGATGCCACCGTCCTTGGGCACCAGCAGGCCGACGTCGCTGAGCCGCGCGAAGACCGCGACCGCCTTCACCGGCACGCCCTTGTCGCGCGCGATCATCATCGACGCCAGCGCCGCATGGCCGACATCGAACTGGTCGCCGCCGCCGACCAGCTGCACCGTGGTGACGGAGCCGTTGCCGTCCTCCAGGCTGACGTCGAGCCCGGCGGCGTTGAACCAGCCCTTCTGCTGCGCCAGGTGCAGCGCGGCGTGCACGCCCCAGGGCGTCCAGTCGAGGCGGACCTTGAGCTTCTCGAGCGCCTGGGCATGGGCGCCCGCCATGGCACCGAGGCCGATGCAGCACGCGAGCGCTGCGCGAAGAGTTCCAGCAAGCAAGCCATTCATCATCGTTTCTCCAGGAGCAAAGGGACCAATCGACAGACAAAGCTGCGCCATCGGCGCGAGTCCTGCGAGACGCGCCGCGGTGCGGGGAATGGGGAACCGAAGTGGCGGCTATCCGACCTGGTCGCCGCGGCCGAACCAGCGGCGGATGCGCGACCACAGCACGCCGACGCCCATGCTGAAGGCATTGAGGCGCGCCGGCGGCAGGGGCGCGCCGGCGGAGCGCGCGGGGTCCATGCGCAAGGCCACGTTCTTGCCGAACTCCTGGATCAGGCGGCCGACGAAGTCCTTGACCAGGCCGGAGCGCGAGAACTGCGCCAGCGGGCCTTGCAGCGAATAGAGCAGGTCGACGTCGACCCGGGTCAAGGCCGGCGAGACCTCCGTCAGCCGGTAGGCCACGTCGCCGTTGGCGCGCGACTGGCTCAGCGAATCCTGGCCGGCGCCCTTCAGCACCGCGCTGCGGGTGCTGTCGTCGCGGTCGAGCCGGGCAGCGCCGTTGAAGCTGGCCGACATCGGTCCGAACTTGATCGCCACCCGTCCCTTGACGCGATCGCCATTGTGCTCGGTCAGTTCGGCGCCTGGCAGGCAGGCGGCCACCGCCGGCAGGTCGGCCATGAAGCGCCAGACGTCGGCGGCCGGGAACGGCACCGTGAACTGGCCCTGGATGCGGGTGCCGTTGGCCGGCGCGGCGCCCTCTGTCGCAGGCGCCTCGCCGCGCGGCACGGCGGCCACCGCCGCCACGCCGGTGTCGGCCGCCTCGAAGGCCGTGAAGCCCGGCGTCGATGCGGGCGCCGATGCACTGCAGGCGTGGCCCGGCATCGCAGCGCGCAGGGCGTCGATCCCGGGGTGGGCGCCGGCGCGGCATTGGGCCAGCACGTCGCGGATCGCCGCCACGATGCCGACATAGCCGGTGCAGCGGCACAGGTTGCCGGAGAGTTCGAGCCGGACCCGGGCCTCGTCGGCATCCGGGAAGCGCAGCACGATGTCGCGCGACGTGGCCAGCATGCCGGGCGTGCAGAAGCCGCATTGCAGCGCATGGTGGCGCGAGAACGCGGGGCGCAGCAGCGCCATCACCGGGTCATGGTCGTAGCCTTCGACGGTCGTCACCTTCCGGCCGTCGCAGGCCACCGCGAAGGCGATGCACGAGCGCACCGGCCGGTCGTCGACGAGCACCGTGCAGGCGCCGCAGACGCCATGCTCGCAGCCGAGGTGGGTGCCGGTCTGGCGGCCTTCCTCGCGTACGAAATCGGCCAGGTGCATGCGCGCGGGCACGTCACGTCGGAGCGCGTGCCCGTTGAGTTCGAGGGCGATGGTGGTCATGTGGAAAGTTCCGGAACCAAGATCTGGTGCAGGCAGCGCTCGACCGCCGCGACCATCAGTTTGCGATCGACCGCGTCCTTGGCCGGCAGCGCCGCGGCGACCGCCGATCGAAGCGTGTCGCGCGACGGCATCGCGGCGTCGCGTGCCACCTGCGCGGCAAGTGCCGGCAAGGCCTGCGGTGCGCCATCGAGCGCCCCGAGCACGATGCGCGCGAGCTTGCGCGACGGATCGAACACCGCCGCACAGCTGGCCTCGGCGAATTCGCCGGTCTTGCGGCAGAACTTGAAATACCCCCAGCGGGCCGCGGGACCGAGCCTGGGAACGAGCACTGCCGCCAGCAGTTCGCCGTCGGCCAGGTCGGTGGTGTAGGCGCCTTGCATGAAGCGCTCCATCGGCACCCGGCGCATGCCGGTGGCGGAGGCGATCTCGATCTGTGCGCCCAGGGCGGCCATCGTCAGCACCCAGTCGGCCGCCGGGTCGGCATGCGCCAGGCTGCCCCCGAGCGTGCCGCGGTTGCGGATCGCCCGGTAGGCGATGCCGCCCGCCACCGACTGCAGCAGACCGTCGCGCAGCAAGGGGTGGACGCCGTCCTCGATCTCGGCATGCGTGACGGCGGCACCGATGCGCAGCTGGTCGCCCTCGGCCGCGACCTGTCGCAGCTCGGCCAGCGCCGAGACGTCGACCACCTGCTTGGGCCGGGTCAGGCGCAGGTTCAGCATCGGGCCGAGCGATTGGCCGCCGCCCATCACCTTGGCGGCGCCGCCGCCATCGGCCAGCGCCCGCAAGGCGTCCTTCAGGGTGGCGGGGCGTTGGTAGTCGAAGCTCGCGGCTTTCATCGGGGGCTCCTCATGCGGCTTTCCGGTTGTCGACCACCTGCGCCGCCTCGATGGCCTCGAGCAGGCGGCGCGGGGTCAGGGGCGTGCGCGAGACTTCGGCGCCCAGCGGCCGCAGGGCGTCGTTGACCGCATTGAAGATGGCGGCCGGCGGCGCGATCGCCCCGCCCTCGCCCATGCCCTTGGCGCCGAACTCGGTGTGCGGCGACGGGGTCTCGAAATGGTGGATGCGCATGGCCGGCACCTCGGTCGCGCCCGGCAGCATGTAGTCGGCCAGGGTGGAGGCGAGCGGCTGGCCGTTGCGGTCGTAGGGCGTCTCCTCGTAGAGCGCGGTGCCGATGCCCTGCGCCACGCCGCCGTAGGTCTGGCCCTCGACCACCATCGGATTGATCATGGTGCCGCAGTCCTCGACGATCACGTAGTCGAGGATGTCCACATGGCCGGTCTCGGGGTCGACCGCCACCGTGACCGCATGGGTCGCATAGGTGAAGGCGCCGGTGTCGACCTTGGGCTTGAAGCCGGTCGTGACCTCGAGCCCGGCCGCATCGACGTCGGCCGGCAGGCGGTCGGGCCGGAGGTACCAGGCCTGCGCCACTTCGGCCACCGGCACGCTGCGGTCGCCCACGACGATGCGTCCGCCGGCAAGCACGGCGGCGTCTGGCGTGGCGCCCAGGAGGTGGGCGCCGATGTGCAGGATGCGAGGCGCCAGCGCCTTGCAGGCCCACGCCACCGCACCGCCGGACATCACCAGCGAGCGCGACGCATAGGTGCCGGTGGAGAACGGCGTCTGCCCGGTGTCGCCGTGCACCAGCTTGATCAGGCCGATGTCGACGCCGAGGATCTCGTGCGCGATCTGCGCGAAGGTGGTCTCCATGCCCTGGCCATGCGAATGCACGCCGACGCGGATCTCGAGCCCGCCGTCGGGCGTCATCCGGACGGCGGCGGAATCGAAGCCCGGAATCACCGGCGTGCCCCAGGACGCGAACACCGACGTGCCATGCGCCGACTGCTCGGTGTAGGTGGCGAAGCCGACACCGACCAGCCGGCCGTCGGCCCGGGTCTCGCCCTGGCGGCGGCGCACCGCCTCGACACCGATCATGTCGCGTGCCTTGACCAGGCTGGCCGGATAGTCGCCGCTGTCGAAATGCTTGTTGGCGACGTTGACATAGGGCATGGCCGAGGCGGGGACCAGGTTCTCGAGCCGGACCTCCCAGGGCTCGCGGCCCACCGCGCGCGCGATGGCGTCGAGCGTGAGTTCCATCGCGAAGCAAACGCCGGTGCGCGCCACGCCGCGGTAGGGCACGAAGCCCGGCTTGTTGGTGGCCACGCATTCGGTCACGCAGCGGTAGCCGCGGAAGGCGTAGGGGCCGGGCAGGTTGCCGACGGCCTGGCCCGGTTCCAGCCCGATCGTGAACGGCCAGACCGAGTAGGCGCCGCCGTCGATCGTGATCCGGGCGTCGAGCGCCAGCAGCCGGCCGCGGGCGTCCGCGTAGGCGGTCATCTGGTAGCTGTGCTCGCGCGTGTTGGCGCCAGCGATGAGGTGCTCGCGCCGGTCCTCGATGTAGCGGAAGGGCTTGCGATGGGTCTTGGCCAGCCATGCCACGCAGAGCTCTTCCTGCTGCAGCACGCACTTGTAGCCGAAGGCGCCGCCGACGTCGGGCGAGATCACGCGCACGCGGCCCTGGTCGAGCCCGAGACACTGGGCCAGCACGGTGCGGATCATGTGCGGCACCTGGGTCGCACTGACCACCACCAGCTGGTCGGCCTGGTGGTCCCAGTAGGCGAGCACGGCCTTGCCTTCCATCGGCACCATGCACTGGCGCGCCAGCGAAACCTCGCGCCGCACCACCAGCGAAGCCTGGGCGGCGTGGGCCTCGAAGTCCTTGTCGGCGTGCAGCGTGACGAAGGTGTTGTCGCGCCATTGCGCGTGGATGCGCTCGCCGGTGGCGGCGCGCGAGGTCTCGGCGTCGGCGTACACGGGCAGCTCGTCGTATTCGAGCTCGACCTGCTCCGCCAGGTCTTCGGCCTCGGCGCGGGTGCGGGCGAAGACCATCGCCACCGGCTCGCCGACGAAGCGGACCTTGCCCGCCGCCAGCGGCGGCTGGGCCGAGGACTGGTAGGTCGGCAAGGTGGAGTCGGCCACGATGTCGAGCGCATCGGCCATGTCCTCGCGCAGCACGACGCGTTCGCTGCCGGTTGCGGGCCGCCGGGCCGAGACGATCCGGGCGTGCGCCAGCGGGCTGCGCAGGAAGGCGACCTCGCAGAGCTCGGGCAGGCTCATGTCGGCCACGAAATTGCCCTTGCCGTGCAGGTGGCGCGCGTCTTCCTTGCGCAGCACGCGGGCGCCGACGCCTTGCGCGTTCGGGTCGGCCGGAGGGTGGGAGTGCGGGGTCTGCATGCTCAGGGTTTCCTGCTGTCGAAGGGCGAAGGGGCATCGTCGCCCGGATAGGCCGAGCTGCTGCCATCGCCCGTGTGCGGCATCTCGATCTTGATCGTGTCGAGGTCGATTTTCGCCGCCTTGTGGACATTGCCGGTGACCATGCCCGGGAAGGCGATGACCAGGCCGACCATGGCCAGCTGGATCAGCACGAACGGGATCGCGCCGCGGTAGATGTCGCTGGTCGGCACCTCCTTGGGCGCCACCGAGCGCAGGTAGAACAGCGCGAAGCCGAACGGCGGATGCATGAAGGAGGTCTGCATGTTGACCGCCAGCAGCACGCCGAGCCAGATCAGGTCGATGCCCATCTTGTCGGCGACCGGCGCCAGCAGCGGCACGATGATGAAGGCCAGCTCGAAGAAGTCGAGGAAGAAGGCCAGCAGGAACACCATCAGGTTGACCACGATCAGGAAGCCGATCTGTCCGCCCGGCAGGTGCAGCAGCAGGTGCTCGACCCACAGGTCGCCGTCGACGCCGCGGAACACCAGGCCGAAGACGGTCGCGCCGACCAGGATGAAGATCGCGAAGCAGGTCAGCTTGGCGGTCTTGTCCATGGCCTGGCGCAGCAGCGGCAGCGAGAGCTTGCGCCGCGCGAGCGCCAGCAGCAGCGCCCCGGCGGCCCCCATGGCGCCGCCCTCGGTCGGCGTCGCGATGCCCAGGAAGATGGTGCCGAGCACCAGGAAGATCAGGACCAGCGGCGGCACCAGCGTCGTCAGGACCCGGAGCGCCAATGCGCCGCCGCGCAGCGTGCGCGCCTCGGGCGGCAAGGCGGGCGCCGCCTCCGGCTTGAAGATCGAATAGACGAAGACGTAGACCGCGTACAGGCCGGTGAGCACCAGCCCCGGCACCAGCGCGCCGGCATACATGTCGCCGACCGACTTGCCCATCTGGTCGGCGAGCACGATCAGCACCAGCGACGGCGGGATGATCTGCGCCAGGGTGCCCGAGGCCGCGATCACGCCGCTGGCCAGCCGCTTGTCGTAGCCGTAGCGCAGCATGATCGGCAGCGAGATCAGGCCCATCGAGATCACCGAGGCGGCCACCACGCCGGTGGTGGCCGCGAGCAGGCCGCCGACGAAGATCACCGCGTAGGCCAGGCCGCCGCGCACCGGCCCGAACAGCTGCCCGATCGTGTCGAGCAAGTCCTCGGCCATGCCGCTGCGCTCGAGGATCAGCCCCATGAGGGTGAAGAACGGGATCGCCAGCAGCGTCTCGTTGAACATGATGCCGAAGACGCGCTCGGGCAGGGCCTGGAACAGCGAGGGCTCGATCAGTCCGAGCGCGATGCCGACGAGGCCGAAGATCAGGCCGTTGGCGCCGACGGCGAAGGCCACCGGGTAGCCGATCAGCAGCAGCAGCACCAGGCACGCGAACATGATCGGCGCCATGTAGGTGGTCAGGAATTCAATCATCGTGGACTTCGGAGGGGTCGGGGGGGCGCGGCCGTCTCAGGCGGCCGTCGGGGCGCTGCGGTCGAGGCCGCGCAGCTCGGCCACGTCCTTGATCAGCTCGGAGGCGCCCTGCAGCAGCAGCAGCCCGAAACCGACCGGGATCAGCAGCTTCACGGGCCAGCGGATCAGGCCGCCGGCGTTGGAGGAGACCTCGCCGCTGGTGTAGGCGTCGACGAACGGCGCCCACGAGAGCACCAGGATCAGCAAGGTCACCGGCGCCAGGAAGAACAAGGTGCCGAAGATCTCGACCCACAGCTGCTGGCGCCGCGAGAGCCGCGAATGGATCAGGTCCACCCGCACGTGCTCCTTGTTCAGCAGCGTGTAGCCGGCGCAGAGCAGGAACACCGCCGCGAACAGGTACCACTGGATCTCCAGCAGCGAGTTGGAGCTCATGTTGAAAGCCTTGCGGACCACCGCGTTGCCGCTGCTGACCAGCACCGCGATCAGGATGAGCCAGTACGAGGCCTTGCCGACGGCCGTGTTGAGGGCGTCGATCAGGCGCGAAGCGCGCAGCAGCGAGTTCATGACGATGGTCCCCTCGGCCTCGCTCAGGCCTTGTTCTTCGCCAGCTCGGCGAAGGTGAAGTTGTCGAGCGCGTTCTCGGCCACGCGGAACCAGCTCGCCTGGTTCTGGCGGAACTGCTGCCACTTGGGATAGATCGCCTTGAACTCGGGGTTCTTCGCCGACAGCTCGCCCCACAGCTCATCCGAGGCCTTGAAGGCGGCGACCATGACGTCGCGCGGGAAGTACGACAGCTTGGCGCCTTGCCCGATCAGCTTCTTGAGCGCCTCGGGATTGCGGGCGTCGTAGTCGGCCAGCATCTTCAGGGTCTCTTCCGAGCAGGCGCACTCGAAGGCCGCCTTGTATGACGCAGGCAGCGCGGCCCAGGCCTTTTCGTTGACCATCGAGGTGATCGAGGCGCTGCCCTCCCACCAGCCCGGGGCGTAGTAGTGCTGCGCCACGCGCTGCAGGCCGAGCTTCTCGTCGTCGTAGGGGCCGATCCATTCGGCGGCATCGATGGTGCCCTTCTCGAGCGCCGAGTAGATGTCCGACGCCGGGATCTGCTGCGGCACCGTGCCCAGCTTCTCGAGCACCATGCCGCCGATGCCGCCGATGCGCATCTTGAGCCCCTGCAGGTCGGCCACCGACTTGATCTCCTTGCGGTAGAAGCCGCCCATCTGCACGCCGACGTTGCCGCTGACGTGGTTGACGATGCCGTACTTCTTGTACATCGCGCGGACCAGCGCCATGCCGCCGCCGAACTGCATCCAGGCGTTGTGCTGGCGGGCGTTGAGGCCGAAGGCCAGGCCGGTGTCGAAGGCGATCGCGGTGTCCTTGCCGATGAAGGCCGACGCGAGCACGTGGTTGCACTCGATGGTGCCGTTGCTCACCGCCTCCATGTTCTGCGCCGGCGGAACGATCTCGCCGCCCGCGAACGGGCGGATCTCGAAGCGGCCCTCGGTGAGTTCGGCGACCCGCTTGCACAAGCGGTCGGCCGAGCCATAGATGGTGTCCAGGCTCTTGGGCCAGCTGGTGGACATGCGCCACTTGACGGTCGGGGCGGTCTGGGCGAGGGCGGGGACTGCCAGCGTGGCGAGGCCCGCCAGGGCTCCGGTCTTCTCGAAAAAGCGACGTCTTTGCATGGATGACTCCTGGGGTGTGGGGCGAATAATTGTCAGTATGCTGACTTGATTATTTCGTGTCAACGACATTTTCTTCGTGTTTTCCCGTGCACCAGGATCTGGTCTTACGGGGCTGGTTTCGGTGCATTTTCATAGGCGATTGCACTGAATGAGTGCAAACCCTGGTCGCCCGACACGAAACTCAAAACCGCTTGCGTCCCTCTTATTTTGTTCAGTACACTGATGATATCAACTCAGTGTACGTTTCAAAGGACGCCCACCATGGCCTGGACCCGAATCGCTGCCGCGAACCAGTTGCAAGACGACGAAGTCATGCCGATCGCGCTTGGAGAGACCCAGCTCGCGCTGTTCCGCAGTGCCGGCGAATTCCACGTGACGGACAACGTCTGCACCCACCAGTACGCGCTGCTGTCGGATGGCTACGTCGAAGACGGCTGCGTCGAATGCCCGCTGCACCAGGCGCGCTTCGACCTGCGCACAGGCGAAGCCCTGTGCGCACCCGCGACCCGGGCGATCCGGGTCTATCCGGTGCGGGTCGAGGACGGCGATGTCCTGGTCGATGTCCTGGTCGATGCCTGAGCGCGCCGCCATGACCGCCGCCGCGCCCTTCCTGATCGTCGGTGCGGGCCAGGCCGGCGCGACCGCCGCCGCCGCCCTGCGGAGCCTGGGCCACGCCGGGCGCATCGTGCTCGCCGGCGACGAGGCATCGCTGCCCTACGAGCGGCCGCCGCTCACCAAGGCGGTCCTGGCCGATGCCGGCATGGACGGGCGCATCGGCATCCACCCCGCGGGCTTCCATGATGCGCAGGCGATCGAGCTTCGGCTCGGCGCCGGCGTCGTGGCGATCGATGCCGCCCGCCGACTGGCGCGCTTCGGCGACGGCAGCGAGCTGGCCTTCGGCCGCTGCCTGATCGCGACCGGCGGGCGGGCCCGCACCCTGCCCTCGCTGCCGCCCGGCACGCCGCATGTCCACCATGTGCGCACGCTGGCCGACGCCCAGGCGCTGCGCGCCGCGATGGCCGGCCTGCGGTCGCTGTGCGTGCTCGGCGGCGGCTTCCTCGGACTCGAAGTGGCGGCCACGGCGCGCGCGGCGGGGCTCGCGGTGAGCGTCATCGAGGCCGCGCCGCGGCTGTTGTCGCGCGCGGTGCCGCCCGAGTTCTCGGCCTGGCTCGCCGGGCGTGCGGCGGCCGCGGGCGTCGCGCTCCGGCTCGGGCGCAGCTGCACCTCGATCGAACCGAAGGCCGACGGCGTCGCGCTGGCGCTCGACGACGGCAGCACCCTCCATGCCCCGCTGCTGGTGGTGGCGATCGGCCAGACGCCCGAGGTCGCGCTGGCCCGCGACTGCGGCCTGGCCCTGCATCCGCACAACGGCGGCATCCGCATCGATGCGCAGTGCCGCACCAGTGCGCCGGACATCTACGCCGCCGGCGACTGCGCCAGCCAGGTCCAGCCGCTGGCCGGCGAGGAACTGCGGCTCGAATCCTGGCAGAGCGCCAACGAGCAGGCGCGCATCGCCGCCGCCGCGATGCTCGGCGTGCCGACCGAGGCCGCCGCCACGCCCTGGTTCTGGAGCGACCAGTTCGGCTGCAACATCCAGATGCTCGGGCTGCCCGGCGCGGCCACCACCTACCACCTGCGCGGCGAGGCCGCGATCGACGGCACACCGAGATTCATGCTGCTCGGCCTCGATGCCGATCACTGCCTCGGGTACGCGATCGCGGTCAACGCCGGCGGCGACCTGCGGCCCCTGCGCGCGCTGGTCGGGCAGCGCATCCCCTGCGACCCCGCGCAATTGCGCGACGTCTCGATCCCCCCGCGGCAACTGGTGCGCAACGCACTGTCCGCCGCGGCCAGCCCTTCACTTTCCTGACTGGACCCCCGCCATGCACAGCACCCACGCGGTCATCAACCGCACCCCGAAGGCCAAGGACGCCGAACTCGCCGCCTGCAAGTGGCCCGAGGACGCGGCGCATTTCATCCCCGACTGGGTCTACACCAGCGAAGCCGTGTACGACCAGGAGATGGACAAGATCTTCCGCGGCCGCTCCTGGAACTTCGTCGCCCTCGAGGCCGAGGTGCCGAACACCGGCGATTTCAAGCGCTCCTACGTGGGCGCGACGCCGGTCGTGGTGTCGCGCGCCGCCGACGGTTCGATCAACGTGTTCGAGAACCGCTGCGCCCACCGAGGCGCCGAGTTCTGCCGCCACAGCCAGGGCAACGCGACCGAGTTCGTGTGCCCGTACCACCAGTGGTCCTACGACCTCAAGGGCAACCTGCAGGGCGTGCCCTTCAAGCGCGGCGTGAACCGCGAAGGCGGCATGCCGAAGGACTTCCGCAACGAGGACCACGGACTGCGCAAGCTGCACGTCGCGACCCGCAACGGCGTCGTCTTCGCCTCGTATGCGGCGGACATGGAATCGCTCGAGGACTACATGACGCCGGAGATCCTGAAGGACTTCGACGTGGTCTTCAACGGCAAGCGCCTGAAGGTGCACGGCTACTACAAGAACGAGTTGCCCTGCAACTGGAAGATGTACCACGAGAACCTCAAGGACCCCTACCACGCGACCTTGCTGCATTCCTTCCTGGTCGACTTCGGGCTGCTGGTGGCGGGCAACGACGCCGCGATGATCGCCGACCCGGTGCACGGCCGCCACGGCACCATGGCCTCGGCCAAGAAAGAAGACAAGTACGCCGCGGTCAGCGACGAGAACAAGAAGGAGATGCGCTCCTACCACGAGGGCATGCGCCTGCAGGACGAGCGCTTCCTCGACTTCGTCAAGGAGTTCGACTCGCCCTGGTCGGTGACCATGCAGACCATCTGGCCCAACCTGATCGTGCAGCGCGAGATGAACACGCTGGGCGTGCGCCAGATCGTGCCCAACGGCCCCAACAGCATGCTGATGCTGTGGACCATGTTCGGCTACGAGGACGACACCGAGGAAATGACCCAGCACCGCCTGCGCCAGGGCAACCTGATGGGCCCGGCCGGCTTCCTCGGCCTCGAGGACAACGAGGCGATGAAGTTCGTGCAGGAAGGCGTGCGCCGCTCCAGCACCGACACCAACGTGCTCAAGCTCGATGCCGGCAACGTCGGCACCTCGAGCTCGCTGATCTCCGAAGCCGCGATCCGCGCCATGTACGGCTACTACCGCGAAGTGATGGGGTTCTGAACGCCATGAAAGCCACCATCCAAAGCCTCTTTCGCCCACGCGACATCGCCCCCGCACGCGCCACCGCGCTGCGCCACGAGATCGAAGACTTCAACGCCGACTACTGCGCCGTGCTCGACGCCGGCCAGGTCGAGGCCTGGCCCGGGTTCTTCGCCGCCGACGGCATCTACCGCGTGACCGCGCGCGAGAACGCCGAGCTCGGCATGCCGGTCGGACTGGTGTATGCCCAGGGCCGCGGCATGATGCACGACCGCGCGGTGGCGATCGCCAAGACGCAGATGTTCGCGCCGCGCTACAACCTGCACCTGGTGACCAACACCCGCGTCAGCCGCGAATCGGCCGACGGCGAGGTCGAGGCGCAGGCCAACTTCCTGCTGCTGCAGACCCTGGTCGAGGGCCCGAGCACGGTGCACATGGCCGGCACCTACTACGACCGCTTCGTGCGCATCGAAGGCCGCCTGCTGCTCAAGGAGCGCCAGGCCATCTACGACACCACGATCATCGCCAACGACCTGGTCTACCCGCTGTGAACGGCCCGGCTCGCATGCCCTCAGATCGCGCGAAGCACCGTGCGGCTGTACTGGTTGTTGGCCTCGACCAGGATCTTCATGAGGTCCATCAGCATCGTGCGCTCGGCCGGACGCAGGGGCGCCAGCAGGCGCTCCTGGGCGCGGGCCATGTCGCCGCGCAGCGCGTCCACCACCGTCTGCCCTTCGGCGGTCAGGCGCACGTGGCGCGTGCGCTTGTCGGAGGGATTCGGCCGCCGCTCGACGAGGCCGCGGTCCTCGAGCCGCTTGACGACGTCGGCGGTGGTCGTGCGGTCGAGCCCGACCTCCTGGCCGAGCGAGGTCTGGTCGAGGTCGGGCAGCACCGAGACCGCCGTGAGGATCGCGTACTGCACCGGCGTCACGTTCTGCGACTTGCACTCCTCGAAGAACATCGCGACGTGGATCTGGTGCAGCCGGCGCACCAGGAAGCCCGGCCGCGCAAAGAGCAGTTCCTTGGCGGGATCGACCGTGGTCATGGGGGTTTCGAGGTCTTCGAGCGCGGGCTCCTGACCGGACTGACGCTTCTTCGACGGCACCTGGGCTCCCCGTTTGTTAGCACACTGAGAATTGTATAGACGCCGTGCAACCGCCACCACGTCCGCAGACCCGAAGCTTGAGCGAGCGCAATGTCCGCCGTGCCCATCAGCGCGGCGCGATGGAGAACGACTGGCTGCAGGCGCGCTTCAGCTTCAGCTTCGGCGACTACCAGGATCCGAACCACACGCACTGGGGCTCGCTGCGAGCGCTCAACGAGGACCAGGTCGCCGCCGGCAAGGGCTTCGCATGGCACGGGCATCGCGACATCGAGTCGCTGACCTATCCGATCGAAGGCCGCATCCATCACACCGACAGCCTGGGCAACGACTATGTCTTCGGCCCGGGCGAACTGCACCGCATGACGGCCGGCAGCGGCATCGAACACGCCGAGATGAACGCCTCGGCCGTCGCGCCCGAGCGGCACCTGCAGATCTGGCTCTACCCGCAGACCCGCGGGCTCGCGCCCGGCTGCGAGCTGGTGCGCATCGACGCCGCGGGCGCACACGACGGCTGGCGGCTGATCGCGTCGCCCGACGGGCGCGACGGCTCGGCGACCGTGCGGCAGCGCGCGTTCCTGTTCGTCGGCCGGCCGGCGCTCGGCAGCGCATTGGGCTTCAGCCTCGAGGCGCACCGGCTCGGCTACCTGCACGTGGTCGCCGGCGCGGTCGCGGTCGCGCCGGGCCTGCAACTGCGCAGCGGCGACGGCCTGCGCTTCACCCACCACGAAACGCTGGCGCTGGTCGCCGAGGCCGAAGGCAGCGAGCTGCTGCTCTTCGACCTCTAGCCCCGCCCTCCCTTCCACACCCCTACCAGGAGAACCCCAGGATGACCCGAATTCGCAAGATCGCGCTCGAAGAGCATTTCATGGCGCCCGGCTTCGAACGCTACTCGAAGTCCTTCCTGCAGCACATCGACCGGGCGGTCTACGCCGAGCTCGCACGCCGGCTGGCCGACTTCGACGAGATCCGCCTCGGCGAGATGGACCGGGCCGGCATCGCGGTGACCGTGCTGTCGCAGACCGGCCCCGGCGTGCAGGGCGAGGCCAGCACCTCGCTCGCCATCGGCAGCGCGCAGGAGAACAACGACTTCCTCGCGCAGCAGGTCGCGCGCCACCCGACCCGCTATGCGGGCTTCGCCGCGCTGCCGATGCAGGATCCGAAGGCCGCCGCCACGGAGCTGACGCGCGCGGTGCGGCAGCTCGGGTTCAAGGGCGCGCTCGTCAACGGCCACACCCGGGGCCGCTACTACGACGACCGCGCCTACGACGAAGTGTGGGACCGCCTGCAGGCCCTCGACGTGCCGCTGTACCTGCACCCGATCGACTTCCCGTCAGCGCCGGTCTCGTTCGAAGGCCATGCCGAGCTGAACGGCGCCACCTGGGGCTGGGGCGTCGAGACCGCGACCCATGCGCTGCGCCTGCTCTTCGGCGGCGTCTTCGACCGCTTCCCGCGGCTCAAGCTGATCCTCGGCCACATGGGCGAGGGCCTGCCGTTCCAGCGCTGGCGCTTCGACAGCCGCTTCGCCGCCTATCCGCACGGCCTCACGCTGCAGCGCGCGCCGTCCGAGTACATCGGCCGCAACATCGTGATCACCACCTCCGGCGTCTGCTCGCCCGCCGCACTGGCGGGCGCCATCGCCGAGATGGGCGCCGAGGCCGTGATGTTCTCGGTCGACTATCCCTACGAGTCGACCGCGGTCGCCGCCGACTTCATCGAGGCGGCGCCGCTGGACGAGCGCACCCGCGCGCTGGTCTGCCACGGCAACGCCGAACGCCTGCTCAAGCTCGACCTGGCCTGAGCGCCTTTCCCTTCAATCACCGGAGAACCCCATGACCCGCAGCTACCGCATCGGCCAGATCGTGCCGAGCTCGAACACCACGATGGAGACCGAGATCCCGGCCATGCTCATGGCCCGCCAGGCGGCCCGCCCCGAGCGCTTCACCTTCCACTCCAGCCGCATGCGCATGAAGACGGTCAAGAAGGACGAGCTCGCCGCGATGGACGCCGAATCCGACCGCTGCGCGCTGGAGCTCAGCGATGCGCGCGTCGATGTCCTGGGCTATGCCTGCCTGGTCGCGATCATGTCGATGGGCCACGGCTACCACCGCAGCTCGCAGGCCCGCCTGCATGCCCGCACCGCCGACAACGGCGGCGCCGCGCCGGTGGTCACCAGCGCCGGCGCGCTGGTCGACGCGCTCAAGGTGATGGGCGCCAAACGAATCGCGCTGGTGGCACCCTACATGAAGCCGCTGACCGAACTGGTGGTCGACTACATCCGCCACGAGGACATCGAAGTCAGCGACTGGCGCGCGCTCGAGATCCCCGACAACCTCGAGGTCGGCCGCCACGACCCGGCCCTGCTGCCCGCGATCGTCGCCGGCATGGACACCCGCGGCGTCGATGCGATCGTGCTGTCGGCCTGCGTCCAGATGCCCTCGCTGCCCTCGGTCGCCAAGGTCGAGGCGATGACCGGCAAGCCGGTGGTCACGGCGGCGATCGCCACCACCTACGCGATGCTGAAGGCGCTGGACCTCGAACCGGTGGTGCCGGGTGCCGGTGCGCTGCTTTCGGGCGCCTGGTGAGCCGGAGCACGCCCATGCGCAGCACCTTCCTTCACGGCGCGAACCTGCGCGCCAACGGCATCCGCCAGCACTACCTCCGCTACGGCGGCCAGGGCCGCCCCGTGGTCATCGTGCCGGGCATCACCAGCCCGGCCATCACGTGGGGCTTCGTGGCCGAGCAGTTCGGCCGCCACTTCGACACCTATGTGCTCGACGTCCGCGGCCGCGGCCTCTCGGAGTCGTCCGCCGCGCTCGACTACGGCCTCGACGCCTGCGCCCGCGACGTCGGCGCCTTCGCCGAGGCGCTCGGCCTGCGCGACTATGCGCTGGTCGGCCATTCGATGGGCGCGCGCATCGGCATCCGGACCGCGCGCCTGTGCCCCGCGGGGCTCGAGCGGCTGGTGCTGATCGACCCGCCGGTTTCCGGTCCCGGCCGCCGCGCCTACCCGGCCAACCTGCCCTGGTACATCGACTCGATCCGCCTGATGCGCGACGGCGCCGGCTTCGAGGCGCTGCGCGCCTTCTCGCCGACCTGGACCGAGGCCCAGCTGCGGCTGCGCGCCGAATGGCTCCACACCTGCGACGAGCGTGCGATCGTCGCCGCCTACGAGGGCTTCCACCAGGACGACATCCACGCCGACCTGCCGCACATCGAAGTGCCGGCCCTGCTGATGGTCGCCGGCCGCGGCGACGTGATCCGGCCCGAGGACCAGGACGAGCTCCGGCGCCTGATGCCGGCGCTGCGGGTGGCCCAGGTGCCTGGCGCCGGCCACATGATCCCGTGGGACGACGAGCCCGGCTTCTACCGCGCCTTCGGCGACTTCCTCGGCCAGCCGCTGGCCGCGGCTTCGGACTGACCCCCAACCCGGAAAGGAGCATGCAATGCCCGTCAGCGACCACCAGATGATCGAGGCCTGGAAACAGGTGCTCACCCTCAGCAAGCTGCAGGCCGGCCAGAGCGTCACCGTGCTGACCAGCGCCGCCACGCACCCGCAGACCCTGCAGTGCGCGCTGATCGCCTCGCAGGCGATGGGCGCGATCGTCAATCGGCTGGACCTGCCGCCGGTCAACGCCGAGAAGGCCCTGAGCCGCGACAGCCTGGCCTATCTCGGCACCACGCCGCTGACCGGCAACCCGGCAGCCATCGCGGCCCTCAAGGCCAGCGACCTGGTGCTCGACCTGATGACGCTGCTGTTCTCGCCCGAGCAGCACGAGATCCTGGCGTCCGGCACCCGGATCCTGCTGGCGGTCGAGCCGCCCGAGGTGCTGGTGCGGATGGTGCCGACCCTGGCCGACCGCACCCGCGTCAAGGCCGCCGCGGCGCGCATCGGCGCCGCGCGCGAGATGCACGTGGTGTCGGCCGCCGGCACCGACCTGCGCTGCAAGCTGGGCCAGTACCCGGCGATCAGCGAGTACGGATTCGTCGACGAGCCCGGGCGCTGGGACCACTGGCCGAGCGGCTTCGCGCTGACCTGGCCCGACGAGGGCGGCGCCAGTGGCCGCATCGTGATCGACCGCGGCGACATCCTGCTGCCGCAGAAGGCCTATGCGTCGGACCGCATCGTGCTCACGGTGGACAACGGCTACGCGGTGAAGATCGAGGGCGGCGTCGATGCCGAACTGCTCGAGGACTACATGGCATCGTTCCGCGATCCCGAGGCCTATGCGATCTCCCACATCGGCTGGGGACTGCAGCCGCGCGCGCGCTGGTCGACCCTGGGCCTGTACGACCGCGAGGCGACAATCGGCATGGACGCCCGTGCCTACGAGGGCAACTTCCTGTTCTCGCTCGGCCCCAACAACGAGGCCGGCGGCAGCCGCGACACGGCCTGCCACATCGACATCCCCTTGCGCAAGTGCACAGTGCGCCTCGATGGCGTGGACATGGTCCGCGACGGCCAGGTCCTGGACGGCCGGGAGAACCACGATGCATGCTGAGATCGAGACCTACGAACGCCAGGGCTTCGGCAGCACGCTGCCGCTGCGCGCCCCGGTCGGCCTGCTGATCGTCGACTTCGTCAACGGCTTCGCCGACCCGGCGGTGTTCGGCGGCGGCAACATCCCCCAGGCCATCGCGCGCACGGTGCCGCTGCTGGCCGCTGCGCGCGCGCGCGGCTGGGCCATCGCCCACAGCCGGATCGTCTACGCCGACGATGGCGCCGACCACAACATCTTCTCGCTCAAGGTGCCGGGCATGCTCGGCCTCAAGGAGCGCGATGCGAACAGCGCGATCGTGCCCGAACTCGCGCCGCAGGCGGGCGAGCTGGTGGTGCGCAAGACCGTGCCCTCGGCCTTCTTCGGCACCTCGCTGGCCGCCTGGCTGAGCCAGCGCGGCGTGCAGACGCTGGCGGTCGCGGGTGCGGTGACCAGCGGCTGCGTGCGCGCCAGCGTGGTCGACGCGATGTCGCACGGCTTCCGGCCGCTGGTGGTCTCCGATTGCGTCGGCGACCGGGCGCTCGGGCCGCACGAGGCGAGTCTGTTCGACATGGGGCAGAAGTACGCCGCGGTGATGGCGCGCGACGCCGCGCTGGAGGCGCTGGACGGGATCTAGAGACCGGACAGCAGGCCCGAGGCCAGCAGCCGCACGCGCGAAGCGACGAGCCGGGCGCCTTCCGACAGCGGCCGCTGCCGCGTCAGGCTCAGCGCGATCGTCCGCCGGATGCCCGGGCTCGTCACGCGACAGGCCGACAGCAGGCCCAGTTCGATCTCCTGCGTCACCGCGGTGATGGGCAGCAGCGTGAACGCGTGTCCGCTCGCTGCGACGTCCTTCATTGCCGTGGCGGTGTCGACATCCATGACGATGTCGAGCGCGACGTTGTGGCGCCGCGAGAGCACGTCCAGCGTGGTTCTCAGTCCGTTCGGCGCCGCGGGCAACACCAGCGGGAGGCCGCCCAGGGCGCGAAACGGAACCGTCCTGGCTTGAAGTTCGGGCCGGCCCGTCTTGCCGATCAGGAAGGTCTCGACCTTGCCGAGCACGTCCTCGCCGCGCAGCGCCGACGAGCCATAGCGATTCACCACGATCATGTCGAGCCGGCCGGATGCGAGCTGCTCGTCGAGCGTGCCGCTGAAACCCTCCATCACGTGCAGGTGCAGCGCCGGCGCCCGTTCGCGCACGTCGGCCAGCAGCATCGGCAGCAACTGGCGCGACAAGGACGGCAACACGCCCACGTGCACCGTGCCGGTCAGCACGCCGGCCGCCTCGGTGGCCGCGGCGTCGAGTTGGCGCACCTGCTCGACAACGCGCTGCACCTCCGGATAGATGCGCCGGCCGAAGTCGGACAGCGCCATGCCGCGACCGGTGCGGTCGAACAGCCGCCGCCCCCACTCCGCTTCGAGCATGGCGATCTGCCGGCTCACCAGCGACTGGGCCATGTCCGAAGCGAGCGCCGCCCGCGACAGCGATTTCATGTCTGCAACCCGCAGGAAGGTGTCCAGTTGCTTGAGCTTCATGACTTCACTTTAATGGAAATCAGAAATCCATAACTTGCCCTTTCTGGAACTCACGGCGCGGCCTAACCTCGGGCTGCACTCACCCAAAAGGAGACAACCTTGAAGTTCAAGCACCCGATCGCGTTCGCGATGGCGGCCGCCTCGCTGCTGGCCGCGCCCCTGCTCCATGCCCAGGAGGCGGCCTATCCCAGGCAGGCCGTCACGCTGGTCGTTCCCTTCCCCGCCGGGGGTCCGACCGACGCCATGGCGCGCCTGCTGGCCCAGAAGCTCGGCGATCGGCTCGGCCAGCAGGTGATCATCGACAACCGCGGCGGCGCCGGCGGCGGCATCGCGGCCGAACTCGTGGCCCGGGCGCCCGCCGACGGCCACACGCTGTTCTTCGGCACCACCGGCACGCTGGCGATCAACCCGAGCCTCTACGCCCGGCTGCGCTACGACCCGGTGAAGGACTTCGCGCCCGTGAGCCTCATGGCCACGACGATGAACGTGCTCGTCGCGAGCCCCGGGATTCCGGCAAAGAACCTGGCCGACCTGATCGCGCTGGCCAAGACCAGGCCGGGTGAACTGACCTACGGCTCGGCCGGCAACGGGAGCTCCAATCACCTGTCGGGCGAACTGTTCCGCAGCACGGCCGGCATCCAGATCACGCACGTCCCCTACAAGGGTTCGGCGCCGGCCATGGTGGACCTGCTGGGCGGCCGCCTGTCGATGATGTTCGACACGATCGCGCAGCAGACCCAGAACATCGCCGCCGGCAAGGTGCGCGCGCTCGCCGTGACGGGTCCGAAGCGCTCGCCGCTGCTGCCGGCCGTGCCGACCGTCCAGGAAGCCGGCCTCAAGGGCTTCGACGTGACGATCTGGTATGGCGTGCTGGCGCCCAAAGCGACGCCCCCTGCGGTGGTCGAGCGCCTGAACCGCGAAATGGTCGCGGTCATGGCCACCGACGAGATGAAGAAGCGCATGGAGGCCGACGGCGCAGATGCCCACACGACCACGCCAGCCGAATTCGCCGCACTCATCAAGAGCGACACCGCCAAGTGGGCGCCGGTGGTGAAGGCCTCCGGCGCCAGCCTCGACTGAGCGACACCATGAACGACCTCCTCGATCCCCGGCTGCAACGCGCTTTCGCGCCGCGGCGCATCGCCATCGTCGGCGCGACAGAAGACCGCAACAAGGTCGGTGGGCGTCCACTGCACTACCTTCAGCGCTTCGGCTTCCAGGGTGCGGTCTACCCGATCAATCCCAAGCGCGCGACGGTCCAGGGCCTGGCGGCCTACCCTTCGCTCGCGGCGACGCCCGAGGCGCCCGACGTCGCGATCGTCGCGGTCGGCCAGGATGCGGTCGCCGGCGTGATCGACCAGTGTGCGGCGCGCGGCATCGGCAGCGCCATCGTGATGAGCTCGGGCTTCGGCGAAACCGGCACCGAGGGCGTCGCGCGCCAGCAAGAGCTGGTGGCGCAGGCACGGCGCCTCGGCATTCGCCTGATCGGGCCGAACGCGCAGGGCGTGGCCAACTTCCAGACCGGCGCGGTGATGAACTTCAGCACGATGTTCATGGAAGTCGAACCCGCGGACGGCCCGGTGGCCATCGTGAGCCAGAGCGGTGCGGCCAGCGTGATGCCGTACGCGATGCTGCGCGAGCGCGGCGTCGGCGTGCGCTACCTGGTCGCTTCGGGCAACGACGCCGATGCATCGGTGTGCGAGCTGGCGCTGGCGGCGGCGGCGGACCCCGACGTTCGCGTCGTCCTGATGTACATCGAGTCCCTGAGCGACCCGGCCATGCTCGCGGAAGTCGCTCGGCTCGCCTCGGCGCGCGGTGCCGCGGTGATCGCGCTCAAGTCGGGTCGCAGCGCGCACGGCGCCAAGGCCGCCGCTTCGCACACCGGCGCCATCGTCAACGACGACGTCGTCGTCGACGCCTTTTTCGAGCGCCATGGCATCTGGCGTGCCAACGACGTGCAGGGGCTGGTCAACGCCGTCGAGCTCTACCTCGCCTCGCCGCCCCGGGCGGCCGAGCACCTGGTCGTCATGAGCCACAGCGGCGCCGTCGGCGTGCTCTGCGCCGATGCGGCCGCAACGCTCGGATTGCCGCTGGCCGAACTCGGCCAACCCGTCATCGACGCCCTCGCCGGCATCATGCCGAGCTTCGCGACGGCACAGAATCCGGTCGACCTCACGGCCTCGCTCATGACCCGGGGCGGCATGTACGCCGACACGCTGGGCGCGCTGGCGGCCGACCCGCAGGCCGACATGTTCCTCATCGGCGTGCCGGTCGCCGGAGAAGGCTACGACGTGCCCGGCATGGCCCGCGACACCGCCCGCTTCGCCGCAGCGCGCAACAAGCCGTGCGTGGTGTCCGCGCCCCAGGCCTCGGTGCGACAGGCCTTCCGCGATGCCGGCGTTCCGGTGTTCTCCCATGAGACGGACGCCATCAATGCGCTGCACCAGTGGAGCCGGCACGGCATGCTGATGCAGCAGTCGGCCGCGCGCCACGCGCTGCGGGCACCTTCGCTGGATGCGCGGCCCCTGCCGGACGGCGATGACCCGCTCCTGAGCGAGGCAGACAGTCTCGCCCTGCTGGGCGCCGCCGGCATCCCCACGGTCGCGCACCGTCTGTGCCGAAACGCGGACGAAGTGATCGCCGCTTGGCGAGCCCTGGGACCGCAGGTCGTGGTCAAGGCTTGTTCGGCGCGCATTCCCCACAAGTCGGAGCACGGCCTGGTCTTCGTCGACGTCCAGACCGCGGACCAGGTTCGAGACGCCTGGACCGCATGCGCCGAACGCGTCGCCGCGATGGGGCTGCCGCTGGACGGCGTCATCGTCGCGCAAAGGGTGCGCGGGCGCCGCGAATTCGCACTCGGCGTGCGTCAGGACCCGCTGTTCGGAACCGTCGTGATGGTCAGCGATGGCGGCAAGTACGTCGAGGCCCTGCGCGATTTCGTGGTGCTGCTGCATCCCTTCTCCGAATCGGACGTGATCGCCAAACTCGCCCGCTTGCGCATCGCGCCGGTCCTCGCCGGCGTCCGCGGCGAAGCGCCCCTCGACCTGAACGTGGTTGCGCGCACTGCGGTGGCGCTCGGCGCGCTCGCGGCGGCGCACCCTCTCGCCATCGCATCGATCGACCTCAACCCGCTGATCGTCGGCGACGCAGGCCAGGGCGGCTGGGCCGTCGACGCCGTCATCGAACGCCAGGGAGCATCGCATGCAGCGCACTGACACCGTGCAGGTCGATATCCAGGACGGCACGGCTGTGGTTCGGCTGCACCGGCCTGCCGTGATGAATGCGGTCAACGCAGAGTTGCGCGCCGCCCTCGGCGAGCAACTGCGTGCCCTCGATGCCAATCGGGACGTCGGGGCGATCGTGCTGACCGGCAGCGGCGAGCGCGCCTTCTGCGGTGGCCAGGACCTGGACGAGTCGGCAACGATCGACACCGACACGCTGGCCGGCTGGCTCAACCGCCAGCATGCGATGTACCAGGCCGTGCGCGACGTGTCCAAGCCGATCGTCGCCGCGCTCAACGGCACCGCGGTCGGCGCCGGGTTCCAGATGGCGCTGATGTGCGACCTGCGCGTGGCACACCCGACGCTGCGAATGGGGCAGCCCGAAGTCAAGGCCGGGCTGGCCAGCATCGTCGGCTCCTACCTGATGTCGCTGCAGATCGGTCATTCGCTCAACCAGCAGCTGTCGCTCACCGGTGAACTGATCACCGGCGAACGCGCGCATGCGCTGGGCCTGGTCAACGACCTGGTCGCTCCCGAGCAGGTGCTGCCGCGGGCGCTCGAACGCGCGCGCGCCCTGGCCGCCCTCCCTGGCGCCGCGCTGCGCACCACCAAGCAACGCTTTCGCGAGCGCACCCAAGCAGGCTTCGACGACGCCTGCAGCGCAGGCATCCGCTACCAGCTCGAGTGCTATTCCACCGGCGAACCCCAGCGCGTCATGCGCGAGTTCCTGGCCAGACGCGACGCCCCGAAGACTTCGAACCCCTCCAAGGATTGACCCCAGATGACCCGTTTCAACCAGCTCTTCATCGAAGGCGCCATGGTGCCCGCCCATGGCGCGGACGACCTGCCGGTCACCGACAGCTTCACCGAGGAAGCATTCGCCTCCTGGCGCAGCGCCTCGCCCGCCGACGTCGATGCCGCGGTGATGGCCGCTCGCCGCGCCTTCGCAGGCTGGGCCGCCACGCCTCCCGCCGAGCGCATCGCGGCCGTGCGCCGCATCGCCGCCGCGTTGCGCGAACAAGCCGACGCGCTGACCACCGCCATTTCGCGGGAAGTCGGCATGCCGCGCAAGCTGGCCGCGCGCATCCAGGTCGGCGCGCCACTGGCCGCCTGGGACATGTACGCGGACCTCGCCGGCGATTTCGAATGGGAGACGCGCATCGGCCATTCGCTCGTGCAGCAAGTGCCTGCCGGCGTCGTGGCCTGCATCACCCCCTGGAACTATCCCCTGCACCAGATCACCGGAAAGATCGCGCCTGCACTGCTGGCCGGCTGCACGGTCGTGCTCAAGCCTTCGGAATTGGCGCCGACCAGCGCCTTCCTGCTCGCCGAGGCGGTACTTCGGGCCGGGCTGCCGGCCGGTGTGTTCAACCTCGTCCACGGCAGCGGAGCGGAGGTCGGTGAGGCCCTGGTACGGCATCCCGAAGTGGACATGGTGTCGTTCACCGGCTCCACCCGCGCGGGACGCCACATCGCGGCCATCGCCGGCGAAGCCATCAAGCGCGTGGCGCTCGAACTCGGCGGCAAGTCGGCGGCGCTGGTGCTGCCCGGCGCCGACCTGGCGCTTGCGGTCAAGACCACGCTGGCGGGCTGCATGCTCAATTCGGGCCAGACCTGTTCGGCGACGACAAGGCTGCTGGTGCCGCGGCCCTTGCTGGGCGCAGCCGAAGCGGCGGCCGTGGATCTCCTGGCCGCCTACCGCATGGGCGACCCGGCCGACGCCGCGACAAGACTCGGGCCCTTGGCCTCCAAGGCGCAGCAGCAAAAGGTCGAAGGCCTGATCGCCGGGGCGTTGGCCGCCGGCGCACGCCAGCTCGGGAGCCCGGCCGATCTGCCCCCGCACGGCTTTTTCGTGGCGCCCACCGTGCTGGCGGACGTGACGCCGGACATGGCGGTGGCACGCGACGAGGTCTTCGGTCCGGTGCTGGTACTGATCGGCTACGACGGGGTGGAGGACGGCATCGCCCTCGCCAACGGCACCGACTACGGCTTGGCAGCCGCCGTGTGGGGACCGGTCGAGGCGGCGACGCTGGCCGTCGCCCGCCGCCTGCGCGCCGGTCAGGTCGACATCAACGGCGCCCCTTTCAACCCCGCCGCGCCTTTCGGGGGCTTCAAGAAATCGGGCATCGGGCGCGAGAACGGGCGCTGTGGCCTCGAGGAGTTCGTCGAGCCCGTGTCCATCCAGTTGCCTGCCGCCTTCATCGAGACCCTCCACTGAACCTCTCACCATGAACTTCGAACAAATCATCTACACGGTCGACGGACACGTCGCGACGATCACGCTGAACCGGCCGGAGCGCATGAATGCGCTGACGCGGATCCTCGAGGCAGAACTGCGCACGGCCATCGAACAGGCCGGCAGCGACAAGGACGTGCGGGCCATCGTCCTGACCGGCGCGGGCCGGGCCTTCTGTGCGGGCATGGACATGGAAGAACTCGAAGTGCTGCCGCCGGAGGACATCCGCGCGGAGCAGTGGATGCGGCCGTTCGACATGAACCGAAGGGCCGACTACCAGACGCGCTATTCGTACTTCCCCGCCGCTCCCAAGCCGGTGATCTGCGCCGTCAACGGCGCCGCTGCCGGGCTCGGCCTGGTGATGGCGCTCTACAGCGATTTCCGGATCGCCTCCGACAAGGCGGTCTTCGCCACCGCCTTCGCCAAGCGCGGCCTGATCGCCGAGCACGGCATCTCGTGGATGCTGCCGCGCATCGTCGGCCATGCGCATGCCACCGACCTGTTGTTGACCTCTCGCAAGATCGACGCGCAGGAGGCACTCGGCATGGGGCTCGTGAACCGGGTCGTCCCGGCCGATCGATTGCTCGCCGAGGCACAGGCGCTGGCCAGGACACTCTCTGCCGACGTGTCGCCGCGCTCGGTGCGCGTCATGAAGCGGCAGCTCTGGGAGGCGCCTTACCAGTCGCTCGGCGAGGCCGTGACGCTCGCCAACGCCGAGATGGTCGAGAGCATCCGGAGCGAGGACTTCACCGAGGGTGTCGCGCATTTCGTCGAACGACGACCGGCGCGCTTCTCGGGACGCTGACGCACGCGCTGCGCGAATTCACGCGCGCCCGGTCGGCTCTTCGCAAGCCCGCACGCCCTCGGCCAACACCTCGATTCCGGCCTCCGTCAGATCCGCGGTCGCCACCGTCATCCGCTGCGCCCAGCGGCCGAAGTGCTTCGCCTGCGACCGCTCGTAGTGCGGGTCGTAGTGCAGCAGCATCAGCTCCGCGAACAGCGGCGCCAGTTCGCCGTCGCGCGCCCATTGCTGCCAGCGGTCCACCACGGCCTTGCCCTGCAGCTCCTTGAGCTTGCCCAGCTGGCCGGCCAGGGCCTCGCGGTCGTCACCGAGGTAGGCGTAGTCGCGCAGCAGGTAGGCCAGCCGCGCGGCCGGGTCGGCCTGCACCTCGATGCAGTCGGCCCCGCGCATGCGCGCCACCAGCGGGATCGGCAGCGACAGCCGGCCGATGCGGGCGCTCTCGCCTTCGACGTACACCGGCCGGGCCAGGTCCAGGGCCTCGAAGGCGGTCGCGATGCGGGTCTCGAACTGCTTCTGCGAAGGCTGCGGCACGCCGGGCAAGGCACCCAGCAGCGAGCCCTTGTGGCTGGCATGGTGCTCGAGGTCGAGCACCTGCTCGCCGCGCGCGGCCAGGGCCTGCAGCAGGCGGGTCTTGGCGCTGCCGGTGGCGCCGCAGATCACGCGCAGCTGCAGCTGCGGACAGGTGGCCTCGATCTGCGCCAGCACGTGGTGCCTGAAGCTCTTGTAGCCGCCGGCCAGCTGCTGGGCGTCCCAGCCGACCAGTCGCAGCCAGGTCACCATCGAGCCGCTGCGCAGGCCGCCACGCCAGCAATAGACCAGCGGCCGCCAGTTGGCGGGCCGGTCGGCGAACTGCTCGCGCAGGTGGCGCGCCAGGTTCGCCGCGACCATCGCGCCGCCGACCCGGCGGGCCTCGAAGGCCCCGGTCTGCTTGTAGAGCGTGCCGACGATGCGGCGCTCCTCGTCGTCGAGCACCGGACAGTTGATGGCACCCGGGATGTGGTCGAGCGCGAACTCGGCCGGCGAGCGGGCGTCGATCAGGGTGTCGAAGCCGGGGATGTCGGCCACCCGGGTCGGGCGGTAGCGCTTGTCGTCCTCATGCATGGGCCGGCCCCAGGTCGCGGCGCAGCCGGGCACTCGCCATGTCGACCAGCGCCACCAGGCCGAACATCGCGGCCAGCACGGTCATCGCCTGTGGCTGCTGGAAGATCGACAGGTGGAAGTAGAGCAGCTGGCCCAGGCCGCCGCCGCCGACGAAGCCCAGCACGGTGGCCATTCGAATGTTCATCTCCCAACGATACAGCGTGTAGGCCACCCATTGGGGCAGCACCAGCGGCAGGCTGCCGTAGGCGAAGGCCGCCACGGCGCCCGAGCCGCTCTGCGCCAGCGCCCGTTCGGGGGCGCGCGGCGCGTTCTCCAGGCTCTCGGCGAACAGGCGGCCGAGCACGCCGGTGGTGTGCAGCGCCAGCGCCAGCGCACCGGCGAAGGGGCCGATGCCCGCCGCCAGCACCATCAGCGCCGCCCAGACCAGCTCGGGGACGCTGCGCAGGAAGTTGAGCACGAAGCGGGTCGCGCCCTGCACCCAGGCCCCCGAGCGGCCCGAGGCCGGCAACGCGAGCAGCGCACCGCCGGCGGCCGCCAGCAAGGTCCCGAGCGCCGACACGGCAAGGGTCTGCAAGGCACCCCAGGCGGTCTTCTGCAGGAACGCGGCGGAGAGGTCGGGCGGGAAGAATTCGGCGATGAACCTGCCCATCAGCGACAGCGACTCGCCGGTGAACAGCGCGCCATAGTCGATCGCGAGCCAGGCGAAGCTGGCCGCCGCCGCGATCACGATGGCGAGCGCCGTGGCCCAGCAGCGAAGGCAGCGCGGCGGCGCGGCCGCGAACGAGGCGCTCATCGCAGCAATCTCCGAAGGGCATTGCTGAGTGCATCTGCCAGCAGCACCAGGCCCAGGAAGACCAGCAGGATGCTGCTGGCCTCGCCGCCGTTGAGCATCTTCATCGACTGGTCCATCAGCTGGCCCAGGCCGCCGGCGCCGACGAAGCCCATCACCACCGAGGCCCGCACCGCGCACTCCCAGCGGTAGACGGTGTAGGAGGTCAGCTCCTGGGCGCAGTTCGGCAGCAGGCCGTAGCACAGCGCCGCCAGCCGGCCGCTGCCGCTTTCGAGCAGGGCCCGTGCGGGGGCGGTGTCGGTCGATTCGAGCACCTCGGCGTAGACCTTGCCGAGCATGCCGCCATAGGTGATGGCGAGCGCCAGCACGCCGGCCGCCGGACCGAGCCCCAGCGCACGCACGAAGATCAGCGCCCAGACGATTTCGGGGATGGCGCGCAGCACCATCAGCAGCGAACGTGCGCACTGCCGCAGCGCCGCGGCGCGCACGCGACCCGGCCCTGGGCCGATGCGCGACCGCGACAGCGCACGGGTGGTCACGAAGGCCAGCGGCGCGCCGATCAGGAAGGCCAGGGCGGTGCCGGCGGTGGCCATGGCCAAAGTCTCGAGCGTGGCCTTGGCCAGCAGCGCGAGGAAGTCCGGCGCCGTGGCCGGCGGCACGAAGCCGGCCAGGAAGCCGCCGATCACCTGCAGGTTGCCGGCGCCGAACAGGGCCGCGGGCTGGAACCCGGCCAGCTGCAGCATCGGCCAGGCGATCGCCAGCGCGGCCAACCCGCCGACCAGCTGCCGGCGGGCCGCCGGGTCGCGCAGCGCGGTCGGATCCGTCATGCGTACAGCGCCTTCAGCATCGCCTCGTCGACCTGGCCCACCGGCCGGTCGAACACGACCTGCCCGCCGCGCATGCCGACGATGCGCGGAAACCAGCGCAGCGCCAGGTCGACCGCGTGCAGCGAGGCCACCAGGGTCGCGCCGGTCGCCTCGCTCTGCCGCACCAGTTGCTGCAGCGTCAGGTCGGCCAGCGTGGGGTCGAGCGCCGAAACCGGCTCGTCGGCCAGCAGCAGGGCCGGCCGCTGGTACAGCACGCGGGCGATGCCGACGCGCTGCAGCTGCCCGCCCGACAGGCGATCGCAGCGCTCGAACAGCCGGTCTTCGAGCGCCAGCCGCGACAGCGCCTCGTGCGCACCGGGCAGGTCGGACGGGCGCAGCAGCGAGCCCAGCGCCCGCAGCGCCGACCATTGGCCGAGCCGCCCCGCGAGCACCGCGGTCACGACCCGCAGCCTGGGCGCGATCGGCGGGCTCTGGTGCACGGTGCCGATGCACGAGCGCAGGCCGCGCAACGCCGGCGCGCTCAGCTGCCAGGGTGCCTGGTCGAGCAGCCGGACGCTGCCTTCGCCGGGCCGCAGCGCCGCGCCGAGCACGCGCAGCAGCGTGGTCTTGCCGGCGCCCGAAGGGCCGATGACCGCCAGCCGCTCTCCCCCGGCGGCGGCCAGCGACACGCCCTGCAGCGCACGATGGCCGTTCGGATGCACCAGGCCGACCGCATCGAGCGAGAAGCTCACGCGTCCGGTCCGGCAAGCGGCCTGCGCCGCATCACTTCACCAGGCCCGCGGACTTGGCCGCCGCCTCGATGCCGTCGTAATTGGACGACTGGGTCGGGATGAATTTGCTGGCCCGCTGCAGGTCCATGATTTCCTTGTGGGCGGGGTTCGCGGGATCGAGTTTCAGGAAGGCGTCGGTCAGCTTCTTCGCCAGCGCCGGGTCGAGGCCCGGGCGCACGGTCCAGTTGTAGTCGTAGTAGGTCGGCGTGGTCGCCAGCACGCGCACCTTGGCGGCGTTGGGGTTCTTGGCCTCGACCAGCTTGTCCCACACCGACGCGTTGAGCACGCCCGCCTCGGCCCGGTTGGCGGCCACGAAGGCCACGGTGGCATCGTGCGCGCCCGAGAAGGCCACGGTCTTGAAGTCCTTTTCGGGATCGATGCCGGCCTGCAGCAGGAAGTAGCGGGGCATCAGGCTGCCCGAGGTGGACGAAGGCGCGCCGAAGGCGAAGGTCTTGCCCTTCAGGTCGGCCAGGGTCTTGGCCGGGCTGTCGACCGGCACGATGAACTTGCTGGTGAACACCTTGTCTTCGGCCCGCTGCACGATCGGCACCGCACCGCCGTTGGTGCGGATGCGCGCCTGCACGAAGGTGAAGCCGCCGAGCCAGGCCAGGTCGAGCTTGTTGGTGGCCAGCCCCTCGACCACCGCCGCATAGTCGGTGACCGGGGTGAACTGCACCTCCATGCCGGTCTCCTTCTGCAGGTAGTCGCCCAGCGGCTTGAACTTGCGCTGCAGCTCGGTCGGCGCCTCGTCGGGAATGGCGGACACGCGCAGCACCTTGCCCTGGGCAAAGGCACCGACGGCGAAGGCGGAAAGGACCAGCGCGAAGGCGCGGCGGGAGATTGTTTTCATGAGGGAGCGGCCGGAGGGCCGGTAGGCGGACAACCCTCGATTGTAGAAAGACGCACCGGCACGCCGCTCGGATAATGGGCCCCATGAACGACACGCCCTCCTCCCGCCCCGTCAACCCGCTCGCGCCGCTGCGGCTCACCAGCTTCTCGCATGGCGGCGGCTGCGGCTGCAAGATCGCGCCCGGTGTGCTCTCGCAGATCCTGAAGAGCGGCGCCGGCGGCCTGATGCCGCCCGAGCTGATGGTCGGCATCGAAACGGCCGACGACGCCGCCGTCTACCGGCTCAACGACCGCCAGGCCCTGATCGCGACCACCGATTTCTTCATGCCGATCGTCGACGATCCATACGAGTTCGGGCGCATCGCGGCCACCAACGCGATCAGCGACGTCTACGCGATGGGCGGCAAGCCGATCATGGCGCTGGCGCTGGTCGCGATGCCGGTCGCCCAGCTGCCGATCGAGGCCATCGGCGAGATCGTGCGCGGTGGCCAGGACGTCTGCCGCGCCGCCGGGATCCCGATCGCGGGCGGCCACACCATCGACTCGGTCGAGCCGATCTATGGGCTGGTGGTGATGGGCCTGGTCGACCCGGCGCAGGTCAAGCGCAACGCCGACGCCCGGGCCGGCGACCTGCTGGTGCTCGGCAAGCCGCTGGGCGTCGGCGTGCTGTCGGCGGCGCTCAAGAAGGAGCAGTTGTCGGAGGCCGGTTACCGGCAGCTGATCGACAGCACGACCCGGCTCAACACGCCCGGCATCGCGCTGGCGGCGCTGCCCGGCGTGCATGCGCTGACCGACGTCACGGGCTTCGGACTGGCCGGCCACGCGCTCGAGCTCGCGCGCGGCGCCGGGCTGACCGCCGTGATCGAGTGGTCGAAGGTGCCGCGGCTCGAAGGCGTCGAGGCGCTGGCCGCCGAGGGCTTCGTGACCGGCGCCTCGGGCCGCAACTGGAGCGGCTATGGCGCCGATGTCGAGCTGGCCGCGGGCCTGCCGGCCACTGCCCAGGCGCTGCTGAGCGACCCCCAGACTTCGGGCGGACTGCTGGTGAGCTGCGCGCCCGAGGCGGTCGATGCGGTGCTGGCGATCTTCCGCGACGAAGGCTTCGGCGCCGCGGCCGTGATCGGCCGCACCGAAGCCGGCCGGGCCGGTTTGCGCGTGCTGCCCTGAGGCCTCATTTCACGGGTTCGAGCGCGACCCCCAGCCGCTTCGCCAGCCGGATCAGGTTGGCCCGGTCGAGGCCGAGCGACTGCGCCGCCGCCGCCCGGTTGAAGCCATGCGCCGCGAGCGCCGCCAGCAGGCGCTGCCTCTTCAGCGCATCGACGGCTTGCTGGAGCGACTCGCCGTGGCGCGGCGCGTCGGTGGCGATGTCCGCGCTGTCCGCCCCTTCGATCGCCGGGGCGACCTCGGCGCGGCGCCCTTCCAGATCCAGGTCTTCCGCCGTGAGGCTCAGGATCCGCGGCCGCTGCGGATGCCGCGCGCGCGCCTTCAGCGCGCTGCGCCCGAGCAGATGCTCCAACTCGCGCACGTTGCCCGGCCAGTCGTACGCCAGCAGCGCCGCCTGCGCGCTGGCATCGAGCCGGGCCGCGCCGATGCCGAGCCGGGAGCGGTTCTCTTCGAGGAAGAAGCCGCTCAGCAGCAGCACGTCGCGGCCCCGCTCGCGCAGGGGCGGCACCCGCAGCGGGTAGGCGCTCAGGCGGTGGTAGAAGTCGGCGCGCAGGCGGCCGGCCTTGACCTCGTCGGCCAGGTCCCGGTTGCTGGCAGCGATCAGGCGCACGTCCACATGGTGCTCGCGGTCGGAGCCCAGGCGCTGCAGCTGGCCGCTCTGCAGCACACGCAGCAGCTTGGCCTGCACCGGCATCGACAGCTCGCCGACCTCGTCCAGGAACAGCGTGCCGCCATCGGCCAGCTCGAACTTGCCCGGCCGGTCGCTGGTGGCGCCCGTGAACGCGCCCTTGACGTGGCCGAACAATTCGCTTTCGACCAGCGTCTCGGGCAGGGCCGCGCAGTTGAGGCTGATCATGGGCCGCGCCGCACGCGGGGACCCGGCATGGATCGCCTCCGCGACCAGTTCCTTGCCGACGCCGGTCTCGCCCTGGATCAGCACCGACAGCTCGCTGCCGGCCACGGTCTCGATGTCGGCGACGAGCCGGCGCATGGCCGTGCTGCGGCCGATCAGCTCGCGGGCGCGCGGCGCCGCGGCGAGCCGGTAGCCCTCGGCGCGCAGGCTCTCGAGCGCCACGCGGTTCTCCAACTGTTCGATTCGGCCGGCCACGGTGACGATGCCGGCCGCCAGGTTGGCGAACAGCTGCAGCGCCGCCAGGTCGCCGCGCGAAAAGCGATCGGGCTGCAGCGCGTCGAGCGTGAGCAAGCCCCAGATCCGTTGATGGAGCTGGATCGGGCAGCCCACGCAGTCGTGCACGGGGAGGTCGCCATGCAGGCCCTCGACCAGGCCGTCGTAGGGGTCTGGCAGCGCGCTGTCGGAAGGAAAGCGCAAGGGCCCGGCGGCCCCCAGCAGCGCCGCGAAGCGCGGGTGCTCGGCGATGCGGAAACGACGGCCCAGCGTGTCGCGGCTCAAGCCGTCGACCGCCAGCGGCAGCAGGCTGCCGTCCTCGAGCCGAAGCAGCGCCGCGGCATCGCAGGGCAGCAGCAGGCGCAGCGACTGCAGCAGGCGGCGATAGAGCTCCTCGGCCGGCAGGCCGGAGCCCAGGTCGGCGACCAGCGGCGCGACCGCTTCGAGCAGCTTGTCGGCAGTCATCTGGACACGGTGGTGGGTCATATCGACACGATTTTCGTCAGGTCATAAGGACACTGTCAACGACAAGTCGTTGATTTTGCTGCCCCCCGCGCCTGGAACGGAGATTGCGATGAACAAGGCATCCATCTGAACTCCAGGAGCCTTTTCCGTGCTGACCCCGCAACAGAAATCCATCGTCACCGCCACCGTGCCACTGCTCGAAACCGGCGGCGAGGCGCTGACCACGCACTTCTACCGGATCATGCTCGACGAGCATCCGGAAGTGCGGCCGCTGTTCAACCAGGCCCACCAGGCCAGCGGGGACCAGCCGCGCGCGCTGGCCAACGGCGTGCTGATGTACGCCAAGAACATCGACCGGCTCGAAGCGCTCGGCGATCTGGCCGCCCAGATCGTCAACAAGCACGTCGCGCTGCAGGTGCTGCCCGAGCACTACCCGATCGTCGGTGCCTGCCTGCTGCGTGCGATCCGCGAGGTGCTCGGTGCCGAGATCGCCACCGACGAGGTGATCGCCGCCTGGGCCGCCGCCTACGGGCAACTGGCCGACATCCTGATCGGTGCCGAGAAGCAGGCCTACGACGAGCGGGCCGATGCGCCCGGCGGCTGGCGCGGTGCCCGGCCCTTCGTCGTCGTGCGCAGGGAAGTCGAGAGCGAGGAGATCAATTCCTTCTACCTGGCGCCGGCCGATGGTGGCGCGATCCTCGACTTCAAGCCGGGCCAGTACATCGGCCTGCGGCTGGTCGTCGACGGCAACGAGATCCGCCGCAACTACTCGCTGTCGGCGGCGCCGAACGGCCAGACCTACCGCATCAGCGTCAAGCGCGAAACCGGCGGCCTGGCATCGAACCACCTGCACGACGAAGTCGGCGAAGGCAGCACGGTCGAGCTGTTCCCGCCGGCGGGCGCCTTCACGCTGGAGCCGGGCGAACGGCCGCTGGTGCTGATCAGCGGCGGGGTCGGCATCACGCCGACGCTGGCGATGCTCGAGGCCGCGCTCAAGACCTCGCGCGCGGTCCACTTCATCCACTGCGCGCGCACGCGAGGCGCGCATGCCTTCCGCCATGCCATCGATGCGCTGGCCCACAAGCATCCGCAGCTCGCGCGCTTCTATTGCTACGACGAAGTGAGCGAAGGTGCGCCCGCAGCGGACGCCCCGCATGCGGTCGGCCGCCTCGACGCGCAGAAGCTCGCGCAGTGGCTGCCGGCGACACGCGACGTTGACGCCTACTTTCTCGGACCGAAGCCCTTCATGCAGCAGGTGAAGAGCGCGCTGCGCACGCTCGGCGTGCCGGATCGGCAGGCGCGCTACGAGTTCTTCGGGCCGGCGTCGGCGCTGGAGTAGGATGCAGCGATCCGTCTCGCATCAAATGATGCTACATTTGATGCGTTTCGGGAGATCATCATGCGCACGACCGTCACCTTGGACGACGACTTGCTGGCCCAGGCACGGAGCTTCACCGGCATCCAGGAAAACTCCGCCTTGATCCAGCAAGCACTCAAGAGCCTGGTGCAACGAGAAGCGGCAAGGCGACTGTCGCTCCTCGCGGGCTCCGCGCCCGACCTCAAGCCAGTGCCGCGCCGCCAGTCGAAGCCTTCGAATGATCCTCGTTGACACTTCCGTCTGGATCGACCATCTCGCGCACGGTGACGCGAGGTTGCAGACGCTGCTGGAAGACGGCGAAGTGCTGACGCATCCCTACGTCATCGGGGAAATTGCCTTGGGAAGCTTGCCAAGGCGGCAAGAAACGCTGAGCGCGCTGCAGGCATTGCCCGCGATAGACATCGCCAGCGCGGACGAGGCGATGGCATTCCTTCACGGCGAGCAATTGTTCGGGATGGGCATCGGCTACGTCGATCTCCATTTGCTCGCGGCGACACGCCTGGAGCCGGCAGCACGCTTGTGGACGCGCGACAAGCGTCTGCTCCAGGCGGCAGTGAAGCTGAAGCTCGCGGCGTTCGACACGCACTAGACCCCGACCGCGAGCATGGGCTCTGCCTCCGCCAGGGCCGCCCCCTTGCGAACCTGCACATTGCTGCAGAAAAGTCCATCGCAGGCCAAGAAATCTCGTCTTGTTTTTGGAAATGAAGTGATCCAAACTAGTGCGCATGAGCACCACAAGCACGATGCCGCGCCACCTTTCTCGAGAAAGAGGACGCCCGCGGGAGTTCGAACTCGATACCGCCCTGGACCAGGCCATCCTGTATTTCAGGGAACACGGCTACAACGGCGTGTCCATTGCCGATCTCTCGCTGGCCCTGAAGTTGTCAGCCGGAAGCATTTACAAGGCCTTCCACAGCAAGCATGCATTGTTCACGGCTGCCCTTGATCGATACATGGCGCTGCGTGGCGCCAAGCTCGCAGAGATCACCAGCAGCAGCGCGTCGGGGCGCGAGAAGCTGCACCGTCTGCTCGGGTTCTATGCCGAATCCTCGCACGCCGCGGAAGGACGGTACGGTTGCCTGGTGATCGTCGGGGCTGTCGAACTGGCCAGTACCGACCGGGCCATCGCGCAGAAAGTGACCAACGCACTCAAGCTCAACGAACGCCGTCTCAGGGAGATCATCCAGCAGGGGCAACGAGATGGTTCGATTGCAAAAGGTGTCGATCCCACAACGACCGCGAAGCTGATGCTGGCTCTCGTCCAAGGCATGCGCGTACTCGGCAAGACCGGCCAGAAGCGCGATGCCATGATGGCCGTCGTTGATACAGCGATGAAGCTTCTCGACTGATTTCCCTGCTGTCAGCGTCACTCGGCCGATGAGACCGGAAGCTGCAACGCGATCGCTTGTTTTGTTCAAATAGGAAACGACTTAATCCAATATGAAGGCTTCAACAAGACTTCCTGAACCGTCAGGCGCCCACGCATGCGACATTTCGAGCTGGCTCACCATGCTGCTGGCCTTTGCATGCGGCCTGATCGCTGCCAATATCTACTATGCGCAGCCACTCATCGGGCCGATCAGCGCCGACCTGGGACTGTCGGAACAGGCTGGCGGTCTGATCGTGACGCTGACGCAGATCGGCTATGGCGTGGGCTTGCTGCTCGTGGTTCCTTTGGGCGACCTGTTCGAGAACCGAAGACTCGCCATCTCGATCCTTGGCATTGGCGCAACAGGCCTCGTGATTTCTGGTTTCGCGACATCGGCAGCGCTATTTCTTTCGGCTGCGGTCCTGGTGGGAATGGGTTCCGTGACAGTCCAGATTCTGGTGCCCTACGCAGCCCATTTGTCGCCCGAGGCCACTCGCGGCCGGGTGGTCGGCAACGTCATGAGCGGTTTGATGCTCGGCATCATGCTGGCCAGGCCGGTGGCGAGCCTGATCACTCACTATTCGGCATGGCGGGTGGTCTTTTTTGCCTCCTTCGTCGCCATGCTCGCACTGGCGCTGGTCCTGCGCGTTGCACTGCCGCCGCGGCCCGTCCAGGCCAGGATGCGGTATCACCAGATGCTGGCATCCATGGTGGAACTCGTCCGCACCACGCCAGAACTTCGTCGCCGGGCTCTCTACCACGCCTGCATGTTTGGCGCATTCAGCCTGTTCTGGACAACGACCCCCTTGCTCCTGGCGGGGCCTGAGTTTGGACTGACGCAGAAAGGAATCGCGTGGTTCGCGCTGGCCGGCGTTGCAGGTGCCATTGCGGCACCCATCGCGGGGCGCGTAGCCGATCGGGGCTGGATAAGGCAAGCCACCGCCATGGCGATGCTCATGTCGATCGGGGCGTTCGCGATGACGCACATCGGTGCCAGGGGAACGCCACTGGCGCTCGCGATGTTGGTCGTGGCGGGGATCACGCTGGATTTCGCGGTATCGGCCAATCTGGTCCTCGGACAGCGCATCATTTTCTCGTTGTCGCCCGCGTTTCGCGGTCGCCTCAACGGCTTGTACATGGCAACCTTCTTCTGCGGTGGCGCGATTGGCTCTGCACTTGGGGGCTGGATTTACGCGAGGCATGGATGGAATGGCGCATCCGCCGCAGGGCTGGCTTTTGGCATTGTCGCCCTCGGGTACTTCCTGACAGAACCGCGCCAGCCCTCACAGGGTGCCGAGCTTCATCACTCGAAAGTTGCAGGCTGATCCAGGCGTGGGCCGGATTCGAAGCTGCCCCCCGGCAGCCTGCCCATGATCAGCTTCGCCATCGGCGACGGCGTGCGCCCGTTCAGCGTCACGACCCCCATCTCGGACCCCAACGGCGGCAGGCCCTCGACGTCGAGCGCGCGCAGCCGGCCGGCCTCGACCTCCGGCGCGACCGCGACATGCGGGGCGGCCAGCACCGAGTCGCAGCCGAGCGCGATGTCCTTCAGCAGGTCGACGTGGTCGCATTCGAGCGCCAGCGAAAAATCGGCCACCGACGGCAGGCCGAGCAGCTGCGCGACGATGGCGCGCACGCCCTCCGGCAGCCGGACCGACAGCACCCCACAGGCCCACAGCTCCTGCAACGCGACGCGCTTGCGCCGCGCCAGCGGGTGCCCGGCGCGCACGTAGAAGCCACCGGGCTCGCGCCGCAAGGGGCGAAGCTCCAGACTGCTGTCGGTCGGCAGGTCGCGCGTGTCGGCGACGAAGAACTCGATGTCTTCCTCGCGCAGCCGCGCCAGCAGCAGCTGCCAGTTGCTGATCTCGACCCTCAGGTTGATGGCCGGGTACTCGCGCCGCATCGAGGCCAGCAGCGGCGCCAGAAAGGTCGCGGCCGGGAACGGACCCACGCCGAAGGCGGTATCGCCCAGCTCCAGGCTGCGGTACAGCGCGATGTCGCGCTCCAGGCAGCGGTTGTCGAAGACCAGCTGCCGCGCCCGCGCGACGATGAACTCGCCAGCCGGCGTCGGCACCACTTCCTGGGTGCCGCGGTCGAACAGCTGCAACCCGAGTTCGGCCTCGGCCGCCTGGATGCTGCGGGTCAATGCCGGCTGGCTCAGGTGCACCTGCTCCGCCGCGCGGATGAAGCTGCGCCGGTCGGCAACCGCGACGATGTGGGTCCAGCGCTTCAAGTCCATGACGCCACTCCTTGGTAGCCAATTGCAGCCACTGCATCAAGATTAGCTTCACTATGCATTGGACTCAAGAGGGGTTTGACGGAACACTCCGGGCACAAAGCAAGGAGACAAGACAGTGAACCTCGTCCAGAACATCGTCCTCGTGGCGATCATTCTCTTTTTCGCGCTGCTGGAAGTCGGCTCCCGCAAGCACAGGCAATTCCACGCCACCGCCGACGACACCAAGTTGGAACTGTTCATGTTCCTCTCGCTGCTGGCCTTCTCGCAGCCCTTCATCTTCGCCGTCACGGGCAAGCTGTGCGCGCTGCTGATGCCGGCGCAGCGCGATGCCTGGGCCCATCTGCCCTGGTGGGCGATGGGGGCGATCCTGCTGGTCGCCGACGACATGACACAGTACTGGTGGCATCGCGTGTCGCATTCGCCGCTGCTCTGGCCGCTGCACCGCGCGCACCACACGGCGCACTACATGAGCATCCGTGTCACCTACCGCAACAACTTCTTCTACTACCTGATGATGCCGGGCCTGTGGGCCTCGGGCGTGCTGATCTACCTCGGCTTCGGCAACGTCTACCTGGTCTACATCGTGGTCAAGCTGACGGTGATCCTCGGCGCCCACAGCGCGGTGCCGTGGGACGCGCCGCTCTACCGCATCAAGTGGCTGCATCCGCTGGCCTGGGTGCTGGAGCGCACCGTCTCGACGCCGGCCACGCACTGGGCCCACCACGCGCTCACCAACGACGACGGCATCGGCCACTACAAGGGCAATTTCGGCAACCTGCTGTTCGTCTGGGACCTGCTGTTCGGCACCGCCAAGATCACGCGCCGCTACCCGGCCAAGGTCGGCCTGCAGGACGACCTGGTGTTCGGCAAGGAGCGCTGGTTCATCGAGATGTTCTACCCGCTGTTCCATTCGCGGCGCGCGCACTCGGCGCTGGTGCCCGGCGGCCGCGCCTATGCCGAGGCCGAGGTCGACGGCGATGCAGCCACCCACGCGCCGCAGGCGCTGGGGGGCAAGCCATGAACGCGATCGTGCGCGAGCAGATGCTCGACCCCTCGCTGCTGCGCATGCGCGAGGCCTTCGACCGCCAGCGGGCCGCTTTCGGCGCCGACATGAACCCGTCGCACGCCGTGCGCATCGACCGGCTCGATCGCCTGCTCGCGATGACAGACAAGATCGCGCCGGAGATCGAGCGCGCAGTGTCGGCCGATTTCGGCCATCGATCGGTGCACGTGACGCGCCTGGCCGACGTGATGATGGTGCAGTCCGCGATCCGGCATGCGCGCCGGCATCTCAAGTCGTGGATGAAGGTGCGGCGTGCCCCGACCGGCCTCGCCTTCCGGCCCGGCTTCAGCCGCATCGTCCCGCAGCCGCTCGGCGTGGTCGGCGTGGTGAGCCCCTGGAACTATCCCTACCAGCTGGCGATGGGCCCGGCGATCGCGGCAATCGGCGCCGGCAACCGCGTGATGATCAAGCCCTCGGAGCTGACGCCGCGCCTGGCCGAGCTGATGCGGGCCGCGGTGGCGGAATGCTTCGCGCCCGAAGAACTCACGGTCGTCACGGGCGGCACCGAGGTCGGCACCGCCTTCGTCGGCCTGCCCTTCGACCACCTGCTGTTCACGGGCTCGACCGCGGTCGGCCGGCAGGTCGCGATGGCGGCGGCGGCCAACCTGACGCCGGTGACACTGGAGCTCGGCGGCAAGTCGCCGGCGATCATCGGTGCCGGCGCCGACCTGGAGCAGGTCGCGGCGCGGCTGGTGGTGGGCAAGCTCTTCAACGCCGGCCAGACCTGCATCGCGCCCGACTATGCGGCGGTGCCGCGCAACGCGGTCGGCCCCTTCGTCGAGGCGATGCGGCGCGCGGTGGCGCGGCAGTACCCGCGCCTCGCGGGCAATCCGGACTACACGGGCATCGTCAGCGAGCGGCACTTCACGCGCCTGCTGGGCCTGCTCGCGGACGCGCAGACGCGCGGCGCGCGCGTCGTGCCGCTGCACGCCGAGGGCATGGCCGGCGGCGCGGCGGGCCGGGTGCTGGCACCGGCACTGGTGCTCGACACGACCGAGGACATGAAGATCATGCAGGAGGAGATCTTCGGGCCGCTGCTGCCGGTGCTGGCCTACGACACGCTCGATGAGGTGATCGCGTACGTCAACGCGCACGAGCGGCCGCTGGCGCTGTACTGGTTCGGTGCCGCGGGCGCCGAGCAAGACCGGCTGCTGTCGGGCACGATCTCCGGCGGCGTCACGCTGAACGACTGCATGTGGCACTTCGGGCAAGAGGAGCTACCCTTCGGCGGTGTCGGCGCGAGCGGCATGGGGGCCTACCACGGCGCGTACGGCTTTCGCACCTTCAGCAAGGAGAAGCCGGTGTTCCATCAGTCGAGGCTGTCGGGCACCGCGCTGCTGCGGCCACCGTATGGACGGACCTTCGAACGGATGGGGCGGCTGCTCAAGCTGATCACCTGAGCGGCGCAGGGCGGCTGGCCAGGTCGATTCCGCTTCGCCTTCAAGACCAGGCGGCAGCCGGGCCGCCGCGCCGGAAGTGATGCCGCATGGCACGCAACTCATGGCGAAGCGCGCACGGCTTCATGGCGTCGGCCAGCGTGGCCAGGAAGTCTTGCCGGTCGAGCAGGAGCATCTGCGCAAGGCATTCGGCTTGGCTCGGACTCATCAGCCGCGCATGCGTCCAGTCGTGCAACATGTGCAGCGCTCGGGCACGGCTGCTCAGATGAAGTGTTGCCAGATCCAGTGCCAGGTAGGCCTGGCGTTCGGAAAAGGTCTCGGGAATGCGCGTCAGCCCTCCCCTCACGGTGCAGTCGAGGGGCGTCGGCCGGAGGCCGAACAGCGCGTGACGAACCCGCTTCAACGCCGCGCGGTGGTCTGCAGCATCCAGGATCAGCGCCTGCCGCGCCAGTCGCCGCGGAAAGCCTGTCAGCCATACACGTAGCGTCGTTCGCATGTCCCCGATTCCCTCCCAGAACCCAAGCAGGCCCCGTGTGCTTCCGATCGCGAGCCGACTTTGCGCCGAAAGGTCGCAAAGCGTCAAGTCGGTCGTGGAGAGGTGACAAAGGCCCGAGCCTGGCGCCGCCCGCCAGCCTCACACGTCGCTGCGCTTGAGCAGGTAGTCGAGTCCACCGACTCGGAACCACCGGTAGCCGTAGGGTTCGAGCAGGATGCAGTGGCGGCCTTCGGCGCTCGCCTCGCTGTGGTCCTCCGAGAGCAGGTTGGTGAGCTGCTCGCCGCCGGTGCCGATGGCGCCGGCGGCGATCTCGATCTCCAGCGGGTCGGCCACCAGGTTGTGCACGAAGAGCACGATGTTGTTGCGCCACGAGTAGCGCATCACCAGCACCGAGCGGCCCGGCTGCGGCAGCACCTCGAACTCGCCCCAGCCGACTTCGGGAATCTCCTGGCGCATGCGCAGCGCGCGCTCTGTCCAGTTCAGCAGCGAGTCCGGGTCGCGCCGCTGCGCCGCGACGTTGACATGCTCGAAACCGTAGGCGCCGCCGGAGATGACCGGCCGCACGGGCTTGTCGGCCGCGGTGAATCCGCCGTGCGGTTCGGTCGACCACTGCATCGGCGTGCGGGCGCAGTTGCGCTCGGGCAGCGACAGGTCGTCGCCCATGCCGATCTCGTCGCCGTAGCGCAGCACCGGCGTGCCGGGCAGGGTCAGCAGCAGGCTGTAGGCCAGTTCGAGCCGGCGGCGGTCGCTGCCGAGCATCGGCGCGAGGCGGCGGCGGATCCCGCGGCCGTAGAGCTGCATGTCCTTGTCGGGAGCGAACGCGGCGAAGACACGCGCGCGCTGCGTGGGTGTCAGCCGGCCGAGGTCGAGCTCGTCGTGGTTGCGCAGGAACAAGCCCCATTGCGAGGTGGCCGGCCGCGGCCGCGTCGCCTCCAGTGCCTGGGCCAGGGGACGGCTGTCGCCGCTGGCGAGCGCGTAGAACAGATGCTGGTTCACATGGAAGTTGAACATCATGTGGATGCGCTCGCCCTCCTCGCCGAAGTACTGCATGTTGGTGCGCGGCTGCACGTTGGCTTCGCCGAGGATGATCGCCTGGCCCTGGCGCCATTGAAGCAGCTCGCGGAATTCGCGCAGCATGTCGTACTGTGGCTGCGGCCTCGCGACGTCGGCGCCTTTGGTCGAGATGACGAAGGGCACGGCATCCATCCGGAAGCCCGACACGCCCAGCTGCGTCCAGAAGCCCATGATCTTCAGGATCTCCGCCTGCACCCGCGGATGGCTGGTGTTCAGGTCGGGCTGGAAATCGTAGAAGCGGTGGAAGTACCAGCGCCTGGCCACCTTGTCGAAGCTCCAGGTCGATTTCTGGACGCCCGGAAAGACCATGCCCTCCCCGGCATTCGCCGGCTTCTTGTCGGCCCAAACGTACCAGTCGCGAAAGGGAGAATCGCGGTCCTTGCGAGCCGCCTGGAACCACGGGTGCTGGTCCGAGGTGTGATTGACCACCAGGTCGATCAGCACCCGCATGCCGCGTTGCTGGGCGGCGTGCGTGAACTCGACGAAGTCGCCGAGCGTGCCGTAGCGCGCATCGACGTTGTAGTAGTCGGACACGTCGTAGCCGTCGTCGCGTCCGGGCGATGTCTGGAAGGGCATCAGCCAGACGGTGGTGACGCCGAGCCCGTGCAGGTAGTCGAGCCGGCGCGTCAGGCCTTCGAAGTCGCCGCAGCCATCGCCGTTGGCGTCCATGAAGGTCTCCACCGACAGGCAGTAGACCACCGCGTTCTTGTACCAGAGGTCATTGATCATGGGACTTCGCCTTCTGAGGAAGAATGGAACCCTGTTCACGGCTAAGGGAACGCGATGTCGGCCGACGACTGGTGGAAGCACGGAACCGTCTATCAGATCTATCCACGCTCGTTCCAGGACAGCGATGGCGATGGCATCGGGGATCTGGACGGCATCCGCGCGCGGCTCGACCATCTGGTCTCGCTGGGCATCGACGCCGCCTGGATCTCCCCCATTTATCCCTCGCCGATGGCGGACTTTGGGTACGACATTTCCGATTTTTGTGCCATCGATCCTCGCTTCGGCAGCCTGGGCGGATTCGACGCCCTGGTGCGCGAGTGCCATGCGCGGGGTTTGAAGCTGATCCTGGACTTCGTGCCCAACCACACGTCCGACCAGCATCCATGGTTCGTCCAGAGCCGCAGCGCCCGCGCCAGCCCGCGCCGCGACTGGTACCTGTGGCGCGATCCGGCACCGGACGGCGGCCCGCCCAACAACTGGCTGAGCAACTTCGGCGGACCGGCATGGACCCTGGACCCGGCCACCGGGCAGTACTACTGCCATTCGTTCCTGAAGGCGCAGCCCGACCTCAACTGGCGCAATCCCGAGGTGCGCGCCGCCATGTACGAGGTGCTGCGCTTCTGGCTGCGCCGCGGCGTCGACGGCTTTCGCGTCGACGTGCTCTATCACCTGATCAAGGACGACCAGTTCCGCGACAACCCGCCGAATCCCGACTACGCGGACGGCGACGATCCGGCCCATCGCTGGACGCCGCTCTACACCGCCGACCGGCCGGAGATGCAACAGTTGGTGGCCGACATGCGCCGGGTGGTCGACGCCTTCAGCGACGCGCGGTCGTCCCGGGTGCTGATCGGCGAGCTCTACCTGCCGCTGGCCCGGCTGGTCGCCTATTACGGCGCCAATGCCGAGGGCGTGCTCGAAGGTGTGCAGCTGCCCTTCAACTTCCAGCTGATCGGCACCGAGTGGCAGGCGCGCCGCATCGACCGCCTGGTGCGCGACTACGAGGCGGCCCTGCCGGCCGGGGCCGCGCCGAACTGGGTGCTGGGCAATCACGACAAGCCGCGAATCGCCAGCCGCGTCGGTGCCCCCATGGCGCGGCTCGCGGCCATGCTGCTGCTCACGCTGCGCGGCACGCCGACGCTCTACTACGGCGACGAGATCGGCATGACCGACGTCGAGATTCCACGCGCGGAAGTGCAGGACCCGTTCGAGAAGAACCAGCCAGGCAAGGGCCTGGGCCGCGATCCGCAGCGAACGCCGATGCAGTGGAGCGGCGCACCGCAGGCCGGCTTCACGACCGGCACGCCGTGGCTGCGACTGGCGCCCGACTGGCCGACGCGCAATGTCGCTGCGCAAACGCAGGACCCGGCTTCGATGCTGGCGCTGTACCGGCGGCTGATCGCGCTGCGGCGCGCGCATCCCGCACTGAACCAGGGCGCCTACGAAGCCCTCGACAGCCAGGCCGACCTGCTGGCCTACGCGCGCGTGGCGCAGGGGCGCAGGCTGGTGGTGGTGTTGAACTTCGGCATGGGCCCGGCGACGGTGCCGCCCGATCTGGTGGCGGGGTACCCGACCGTGCTGGCGTCCACCGCGCCCGCACGCGCTGCGCTCATCGACGGCGCGCTGGTGCTGGCCGGGTGCGAAGGCATCGTGCTCGGACCGGCGTAGGCATCACTTCTTGGTGTCGGGCGCAGGAGAGGCGGCAGGCGCTGCGGCTGCGGCGTCCGACGCGTGCGCCTGGGCCGCGCGCTGTTTGTCCTTCTTGTTGGCCTCGTGGCTCCCCACTGCGCAGCCGCCGGCAGCGCCAAGCACCGCATGCTTGCCGGCCACGTGGCCGACCACGCCCCCCACCGCCGCGCCTTCGAGGCAGCCCTTCGCGCTCGCCCCGCCGCTTGCCATGCCGAGCGCCAGCACCGCCACACAAATTGCTTGAGTCGCGGCGCCAATCCTAAGCCCGATCCTCGAGCGCGAAGCCGGTATCGAAGGTCGGCCGCACATCCAGCGGCCGCGGGATCAGCCCGACCTGGTGGTAGAAGTCGGCGGTGCGCTGCTGGTCGGCGATCACCTTGGCGTCGATCGGCACCCACTTCTGCTGGCGCCGCTCGAACTGCAGCCTGGCGGCCTCGGGCGGGATGCCGATGATCTTCGCCAGCGTGGCCGAGAACGCGTCGACGTTGCGGTACGACCAGTCCTGGGCCTTCACCACGCGGCGCAGGAAGTCCTGCAGCAGCGGCCGCTTGGCCGCGATCGCGGCATCGGTCGCCGCCAGGTAGCTCAGGCCGGGCAACAGCCCGCGCCCGCTCACCAGCACCCGTGCATGGCCACCGGTTTCCGCCATGGCGGTGTAGGGCTCCCAGGTGGCCCAGGCGTCGACCGCGCCCTGGGTCAGGGCCAGCTTGGCATCGGCCGGGGCGAGGAAGCGAAGGGTGACGTCCTCCGGCTTCAATCCGGCCGTCGTGATCGCCTTGAGGGTGACGTAGTGGCCGATCGAGCCACGGTTGGTCGCGATGCTCCTGCCCTTGAGATCAGCCGCGGATTTCAGCGGCGAATCGGGGCGCACGAGCACCGCGGTGCCGTAGGCGTCGGAACGGTTCGCGCCGATCGCCTTGACCCGCGTGCCGGCCGCCAGCGCGAAGACCAGCGGCGCGTCGCCGATCGGGCCCGAGTCGACGGCGCCCGCATTGAGCGCCTCGGCCAGCGGCGCGGCGGCCGGGAACTCCGACCACTGGATGTCGTAGCCCAGGCCCTCCAGTCCGCCCGCGGCCTCGAGCAGCGCGCGCAGCCCGCCCTTCTGGTCGCCGGCCTTGAGCACGGGGCGCGGCTGCGCACGCAGGGCGGCGGCCGGCAAGGCCAGCGCGGCGGCGGCCGCGAGCGAATGGGTGATGAACTGGCGGCGCGGTGCGCGGATCATGATGAAAAACTCCTTGAAGGTTGGAAGGCGGATGAAGGGACTCAGCGGACGAAACCGCCCTTGAGGAAGCGCACCGGCTCGGAATCCATGCGCGCGATGAGCGCGCCGAGGCCGTCGTCCGGCGCCGCCGCCGGCGCGCCGCGGTCGCCGGCCTCGGTGCGGCACAGCAGGTCGTCTTCCGACCAGGCCGCCTGGCCCGGTGAACCGAGGGCGCGCAGCCAGCCGTCGCGATCGACCAGCCACTGCGTGCCGGCCAGCTGGCCGGTGCCGGCGATCAACGCGAACGCGTTCCAGGCCGCCGTCGACTCGGCGACGCATTCGCCAGCGGGGCTCGACGCCCTCTCGTCCTCGCGCCTCAGCAGCACGGTGACCACCCGCGGGTCCTCGCGCAGCGCGGCCTGGGGCGTGCCGGCGGCCACGATGCGCAGCCGCTGGCCGCGCCAGCTCGCCAGCCGGCGCGGCGGCCGGGCTTCGCAGCGCACCTCGACATCGGGCAGGCCGACGGGCCCGGCCCAGAGGCCGGTCGCGCGCAGGCTCTGGCCGGCAGCCTGGGCCTTCATGAAGTCGATCAGCGCCCAGGCATCGTCGTCGCCGAACTGCGCGAAGGCCGGCATGGTCGCGGCGCCGTGGCGATCCTTCATGCCGTGCAGCAGATGCCAGAGCAGCTCGCCGTCGGCGCGCCGCCAGAGCAGCGGGCCGGCCAGGTCCGGCGGCCAGACCGGCTGCGCCGCCGCGAGTGGGCCCTGGCCGCGCCCGTCGACGCCATGGCAGGCAGCGCAATGCTGCGCATAAAGTTCGCCGCCGCTCGCGATCGAAGCCACGTCGAAGCCGGTCGGCGAGCGATGGAAGCTGGTCGGAACCGCCGGCACGAACAGCACCGCGGCCTGAGGCCACGGCGCGGCGACGAGCAGCAGCGGCACGGCCGCGATCAAGAACCAGCGGGGCTTGCGCCACAGCGCCGCAAGCAACAGCGCGAGCGCCGCGACCGCCAGCACGAGCAGGCTCATGCCCAGGCGCCTGGCCTGCCCGGCGTCGATCAGCAGGTTCTCGCCCGACAGCCGCAGCGCCCAGGGCCATGCGGCCTGGCCATGGCTGGTTCCGGCGAGGCCGGCCCAGTCCAGCAGCCCGAGCAGGCCTTCCTGCGCCTTCTGCAGCCCCGCGACCAGCGGGTCCAGCCACCCGGCATCCGGCGTGCGGATCACCGGTCGTCACCAGGTCGCGTCGAGACCGAGGTGCTGCAGCGCCTCGTGCCGCAGCGCCGCCAGCCGTGGGTGGCCGCGATGCCGCGGGTACGGCAGGTCGACCACCAGCTCCGCCGTGATGCGCGCCGGCCGGTCGCTCAGCACGATCACGCGGTTGGCGAGGAACAGGGCCTCTTCCACGTCATGCGTCACCAGCAGCGCCGAGAAGCCGGCGCGCTGCCACAGGTTCACCAGCTCGCTCTGCATCGCGATGCGGGTCAGAGAATCCAGCTTGCCCAGCGGCTCGTCGAGCACCAGCAGCTGCGGATCGTTGACCAGCGCGCGCGCCAGCGCCACCCGCTGCGCCATGCCGCCCGAGAGCTGGTGCGGGAAGCTCTTCGCGAAGTCGCTGAGCCCGACCAGCGCCAGCGCGTCGTCGACGCGCCCGCGCTGCGACTTCAGCAGCCCGCGCGCCTGCAGGCCCAGCGCCACGTTGTCCCAGACACTGCGCCAGGGATAGAGCGTCGGGTCCTGGAAGACGACGATGCGCGAGGGATCGGGCCGCGCGATCGGTGCATCGTCCTGCGTGATGCGACCGGTGGTCGCCGGCTCGAGCCCGGCCACCAGCCGCAGCAAGGTCGACTTGCCGCAGCCGCTGGGCCCGAGCAGCGCGACGAACTCGCCCGCGCGCACCTGCAGGTCGATGCCGTCGAGCACCTGCAGCACGCCGCCCTGCTGCTGCCTGAACCAGTGGCTGACCGCCTGGATGTCGATGCGCGCGCCGGCCTGCGCGACGCTGGCCGTGCTCACCATTTGACAGTCCCCTTCTGCCACGACAGCGCGCGGTCGCGCACCTTGAAGAGCAGCGTGATCAGGCCCGAGCACAGCACCGCCATCACCAGCAGCGCCGCGTACATGTTCGGGTAGGCGGCCCAGCCCTGGGCCCACTGCAGGTACCAGCCGAGGCCGGCCTTGACGCCCATCATCTCGGCCGTCACCAGCACCGAGAAGGAGGCCCCCAGGCCCATGAACAGGCCGACGAAGACCTGCGGCAGCGCCGCCGGCACCGCGACCCGGAGCACCAGAAACCATTCGGTCGCGCCCAGCGTGCGCGCGACGTCGTAGTAGCTCTTGTTCACCGAGGCCACGCCCGACCAGGTCAGCACCGCCACCGGGAAGAAGGTGGCGAGCCCGACCAGGAACACGGCCGCGGCATAGCTCGACGGCGCGAAGAAGAAGGCCAGCGGCAGCAGCGCCGAGGCCGGCACCGGACCGAGGAAGCGCAGCACCGGATGCACCCAGTAGCCGGCGATGCGCGACCAGCCGATCCACACGCCGGTGGCGAAACCGACCAGCGCCCCCAGCACGAATCCATGCGCGAGCAGGCGCAGCGAATGCGCGGTCGACAGGCCGAGCCGCGCCCAATCTTCGACGGCGACGTCGAGCAGGCTCTGCGGCGGCGCGAAGAAGGGCGGCGGCAGCAGGCCCAGCTTGGCCGTCAGCGCCTCCCAGAGCGCGAGCAGCAGCGGCGCGGCGACGAGCCACTGGCCGGCCGGGCGCAGCTTGCGGCCGAGCCGTCCGGCGCGGGCGCCGAGCAAGGCCACCACCCCTAGTGCGATGGCGACGGCGATCGCGCCGATGCCGAACTCCTGCGTGAAGTTCCAGTCGCTGAAGCCGACTTCGCGATTGGGCCACCAGACGGTCAGCACACCGAGCGCCAGCCATGCGGCCGCCGCGACGAGGCCGGTGCGCCAGACGCCGGCCACGGCGGGTTCGTCCAGCACGGAGGGGATGGCGGCGGGCCGCGCGTCGCGCCGGACCGGCACGCGCGCCGGCGCCGGCTGCTGCCGAGGCGGCGCGCCGAGGATGTTCCCGGCCGTCGTCATGCCAGCACGTCCACCGACACGTGGTTGGCGAGCCGCGCCGGATCGGTGCTCGACTTCAGCACGCCGACCGAGCGGAAGTCGCGGGCATAGAACTCGACCTCGTCGCGCAGGTTCTTGCCGACCGGGTGGTGCGCGTGCGTCAACGTGCCAAGCAGCGCCTGCAGGTCCTCGACCGGCACCTTCGGCGAATACTTCGCGAACAGCCTGGCCGACTCGTTCGGGTTCTCGGCCACGAAGTCCGAGGCCTGCACGATGGAGCGCACCAGCGCCGCCACCACCGGCCGCTCCTTGCGCACCAGTTCGCCGCGGGCGCCGACGATGCAGCAGACCTTGTCCTTGTACTCGCCGGAGAGGTTCGATGCGAGCTCCTGGTAGCGCCCCTTGTTGCGCTTCTCGATCAGGTAGAGCGTCGGGTCGCCGTCGGCGATCGCCTGGATCTCGCCCTTGTTGACCGCGATGTCGAGCAGGTCGGCCGGGTACTGTCGCCAGGTGACGTCCTTGTCGGCATCGATGCCGTTCTTCTTGAGCAGGATCGAGAAGAAGTTCTTGCCCGGGCTCGCGATGTCCGACACGCCGATGGTCTTGCCCTTGAGCTTCTGCAGGTCGGTGACGCCGGCCTCCTTGACGCCCACCAGGCGCACGCAGCCGCCGTGCGAGCTGCCGACGATCTTGACGTCGAAGCCCGATTCGAGCGGCTTGAGCCAGCGATGGATCATGCCGACCGCCGCATCGGCCTTGGCGGTGGCGAGCGATTCGAGCAGCTGGTCGGTCGATCCCGTGTAGTTGATCAGGTCGACCTGCAGGCCGTTCTTCTCGAAGAAACCGCGTTCCTGCGCCACCACCACGGGCGAGAGGCAGAAGGCGGAGGCGTTCCACGCGAAGGTCAGCTTGCGCTGCTGCGACCAGGCGCGGGTGGCGATCAGGCCGCTCGCGGCGACGGCCGCGGCTGCGCCGCCGGCACGCAGCACGCCGCGGCGGGAGAGTGAGGTGTCGTGGTTCATGGAGATCAGGGATTCGCTGGTTAAAGAAGCAGTTCGGGCTCGGCCTCGACCAGCCCTTCGTACAGGCTCTCGAAGGCATGCAGCGCGCCCTCGGGGCCTCCGATCTGCTGGTGGGTGTGGCGCGCCACCGCATCGTCGATAGCCTGCGGCGTGCCGGCCGCCTCGGCCAGCAGCTGCGTGTGGCAGGCGTTGTCGAGCGCGATGTACCACCAGGCGGCGGCCTCCACGCTCGGGCCGGCGCTGAGGATGCCGTGGTTCTTGAGGATCGCGCCCTTGCGCCCGCCCAGCGCCCTGGCGATGCGCAATCCCTCGCTCTCGTCGACCACCATGCCGGTGAAATCGTCGAACAGCGCATGGTCGTCGTGGAACACGCAGGCGTCCTGGGTCAACGTGTCGAGCTTGCGGCCCAGGGTCGACCAGGCCTTGCCGTAGGTCGAATGCGTGTGGGCGGCCGCGATGATGTTCGGGTCGTGTTCGTGGATCGCGGCATGGATCGCGAAGGCCGCCTTGTTGAGCGGGCGTTCGCCGACCACGGTCTCGCCCGCCGCGTTGACCAGCAGCAGGTCCGACACCTTGATTCGCGAGAAATGCAGGCCCAGCGGATTGACCCAGAAATGGTCCGTCAGCTCGGGGTCGCGCGCCGTGATGTGGCCCGCCAGGCCCTGCGCGAAACCGAAGCGGGCGAACAGGCGGAAGGCCCCTGCCAGCCGCTCCTGCCGGTGGCGGCGCTCGGCTTCCACGCTGTTGCGCGGCGCCGGCGGATCGAACCAGTACTTGCGCTGCGGGTTCGGGTTCAGGGCCAGCCGGCCGCGGGTGCGCTCCCCGCTGCGGTCGATGTCGAGTACGGCGCTCATTCGGTTCCTTCGGGCACGTGGATGCACGGCGCGGTCAAGCGGCCTGGCGCTGGGCGGCGACACGCTGGGCCACCAGTTCGCGGGTGCGCGGGATCAGCTCGCGGCCGTAGTCGATCGCGTCCTCGAGCGGGTCGAAGCCGCGGATCAGGAAGGTGGTCACGCCGAGCGCGTGGTAGTCGAGCAGCGCATCGGCCACCTGCTCCGGCGTGCCGACCAGCGCGGTGCTGTTCGAGCGGCCGCCGATCTCCTGCGCGACCGCGGTCCACAGCCGCTTGTCGAGCCGCGTCCCTTGCTCGGCGGCGGCCAGCAGGCGCTTGGCGCCTTCGCTCTGCAGCGGGCCGCCGCGCCCGAAGCCCTGCACCACGCGCAGGCGGCGGGTCTCGGCCAGGATGCCGTCGGCGCGCTCCCAGGCCTTGGCCTCGGTCTCGGCCAGGATGGGGCGGAACGACACCGAGAAGCGCACCTGGCGCCCGTGCCGGGCGGCCTCGGCGCGCACCCGGCCGGTGAGCTCGCGCGCCTGGGCCAGCGACTCGCCCCACAGCGCGTAGACGTCCGCATGCTTGCCGGCCACCGGGATCGCGGCCTCCGAAGCGCCGCCGAAGTACACCGGCACGTGCGGCCTGCCGTTCAGCGTCTGCACCGGCTTGACCTCCGAGAAGGCGTCCTTGAAGCGGTAGTGCGGGCCTTCATGGTCGAAGGGCTTGTCGGCGGTCCAGACCTTGCGCAGCACCTCGAGGTATTCGTCGGTGCGCGCATAGCGCTGGTCGTGGTCGAGCCAGTCGCCGTCGCGCTTCTGCTCGTCGTCGGAGCCGCCCGAGATGTAGTGCACGCCGAGCCGGCCGCCGCTGAACTGGTCGAGCGAGGCGAACTGGCGCGCGGCCAGCGTCGGACTCACGAAGCCGGGGCGATGCGCCAGCATGAAGTGGATGCGCTCGGTCACCGAGGCGGCGTAGGCCACGGTCAGGGTCGCGTCGGGGCTGGTGGAGTGATGCGGCACCAGGACCCGGTCGAAGCCGGCCTGCTCGTGCGCCTGGGCGAAGGCGCGCACGTAGTCGCGGTCGATGGCGGGGCCGCGTGCGGGATGGATCTCGGAGACCTTCTGGGCCTGGATCATGCCGATGAATTCGATGTCGCTCATGGAGTTGCGTCCTTGGATGAAGTCAGAAAATGAAAGGGCGTGTCAGGCCGACGCCGGGCCGCCCCAAGGCGGCCTGCGGCCCCCTCGGGGGGCAGCGAACCACACCAGTGGGGAGCGTGGGGGCTATTCATGCTGGATTGGCGCGAGACAAGGCGGCGTCGAAGCTGCGGTCCCAGAGCGGCGCCACGTCCGCGGCGCCGTCGAGCACGCCGAGCTTCTGGAAGGTGTCGGCCACTTCCTGGTGGCTGCGCACCGCGGCCTGGGTGACCGGGCCCAGTGCGTAGTCGTTGCTGCGCCCGTTGAAGAGCTCGATGATGTCGCCCACCGGCACCCGGGTCTCGGCCGACTGCGCCTTCGCGTAGTCGAGGTAGTTGTCGTTGGCCCAGGCATAGGCGCGCTGCAGCCGCAGCAGGAAGTCGGCGATCGCGGCATGGCGCAACGGGTCGTCCACCGCGCGCGGATTGGCATAGACCGGGAAGTTGCCCGACAGATAGCCCTTGCCGGTCTTGATGACCCGGGCCCCGTGCTGGGTGCGCGCCAGCTGGCCGTTGTAGCCGTAGATGGCCCAGGCATCGAGATCGCCGCGAGCGAAGGCCGAGAGCCCGTCGGCCGGACTCAGGTTGATGGGCTGGATGTCGCCGAATGAAAGCCCCGCCTCCGCGAGCTGCTTGCTCAGGTAGTAGTGGGCGGTGGTGGCCCGCACGTAGCCCACGCGCTTGCCCTTGAAGTCGGCGATGGTCCTGATCGGCGCGTCCTTGCGCGCAAGGGTCGCCTGGTTGTTCAGGTCCTCGTGGATCACGGCGATGAAGCGCACCCTGGCCTTCTGCCGCGCAGCGAAGACGGCGGGGATCTCGCTGCCCGAGCCCAGGTCGAGCGCGTCGCCCTGGATGGCCTCGATGTGCAGCACGCCGTTGTTGAGTTCGCGCCAGTCGATCTTGTAGGGCGTCCGGCCCTGGCCCGAGGCCTCGATCAGCGGGCGCCAGAGGCCCTTGTAGGTGCCGATGCGCAGCGTGAGCCCCGAAAGGTCCGGCGCAGCGGCACGGGCCAGCGTGCCGGCGGCGCCGAGGGCGGTGGCGGCGCCCGCCGACTGCAGCCAGCGGCGGCGCGACAAGGCGGTGGAAGTGGCGTGGGATGGAAATGTCATGGACCCAGACCGTAAGGCCCGGGCGCCCGAAAGCGAACGCATGAATCCGAGTTTGGATATGCGGCTTCCGTCGTTGGCCCCGCGCGCCTCGGCCGCTAAGGTCCGAAGCCATGAGTTCCCAAGCCTTGCGCCGCCTGCCGGTGGCCCCCCACGAGGACGCCGCGCTGCTCGCGCGCCTGTCCGCCCGCTTCGCCGAAACCGCGGCCGACCACGACCGCGACGGCAGCTTCCCGCGCGACAACTTCGCCGCGCTGCACGCGCAGGGCCTGATCGCTCTGGTTGCGCCGCGTGAACACGGCGGCGGCGGCGCCTCGCTCGATGCGGCGCGCCGCGTGCTCGCCGCGGTCGCGTACGGCGAGCCCGCGACCGCGCTGATCCTGACGATGACCTGGCTGCAGCATCACGCGATCGGCCGCAGCGACAGCCGCTGGCCCGCCCGCCTGCGCGAACGCGTGCTGCGCGACGCCGTGCGCGATGGCGCATTGATCAACGCCCTGCGCGTGGAGCCCGCGCTGGGTTCGCCCGCACGCGGCGGCCTGCCCGCCACCACCGCGCGCCGCGACGGCGACCAATGGAAGCTGAGCGGCCACAAGCTCTACACCACCGGCATCGAGGGCCTGCGCTGGCTCTCGGTGTGGGGCCGCACGGACGAGCCGTCGCCGCGGGTCGGCGTCTTCCTGGTGCCGCGCGACGCGCCGGGCGTTCGCGTGGTCGCGAGCTGGGACCACCTGGGCCTGCGCGCATCCGGCAGCCACGAGGTGATCTTCGAAGAGGTCGCGATCCCGCTCGACCATGCAGTCGACCTGCGGGCGCCGGCCGAATGGGCGCCCGACGCCGGCAGCCAGACCGACGTCGATGCCCATGCGACGCAGCAGGCCTGGATGGTGGTGCTGCTGGCCACGCTCTACGACGCGGTGGCGCGGGCCGCGCGCGACTGGCTGCTCGGATTCCTCAACCACCGGGCCCCCAGCGGCCTGGGTGCGCCGCTGGCCAGCCTGCCGCGGGTGCAGGAGACGGTCGGCGAGATCGAGGCGCTGCTGCGCACCAACCGCGTGCTGCTCGACGAGGCGGCCGCCGAGGTCGACGCCGGCCATGCGCCTTCGGCGGCCGATAGCGGCCTGCTGAAGTACACGGTGACGAACAAGGCGATCCGCGCGGTCGAACTCGCGCTGCAATCGAGCGGCAACCACGGCCTGACGCGCCACAACCCGCTCGAGCGCCACTACCGCGACGTGCTGTGCAGCCGCATCCACACACCGCAGAACGACGCGATCCTGGTGGCCGCCGGCAAGGGCGCGCTGGGCGCCGCGACCGTCCGATGAGCGCGGCGCCGCTGCGCGATTTCGTCGCCGGCTTCGCGCGCCTGCTCGACCGGCGCCCGGGCGAAGCAGACATCCTCGAAACCGGCGGCAGCCTGCTGCGCGGGCTGGTGGCGCGCGACGACTGGCTGCCCGAAGCCTTCGCGCAACCCGATCCCGTGCGCTACCAGCAGTACCTGCTGCATGCCGATGCGACCGGACGCTTCTCGGTCGTGAGCTTCGTCTGGGGGCCCGGACAGGCCACGCCGGTGCACGACCACACGGTGTGGGGCCTCATCGGCATGCTGCGCGGCGCCGAATACAGCCAGCCCTATCGCGAGCACGACGGCCTGATGGCGGCCGCCGGACCGCCGGTGCGGCTCGAGCCGGGCGATGTGGGGGCGGTGTCGCCCACGGTGGGCGACGTGCACCGCGTGCACAACGCCTTCGACGACCGGGTGTCGATCAGCATCCATGTCTATGGCGCCGACATCGGCGCCGTGAAGCGCCATACTTATCCAGCCGGCGGCGGGCGCAAGCCCTTCGTCTCCGGCTATGCCAACACGCAGCCTCCCGATCTCCGCAGAACATGACCGCCGCCACCGCCCAAGCCACCGGATTCCCCACCCTGTCCTTCGCCGACGTGCGGGCGCAGCTGCTCGAGCAGCGCGAGATCGCGCTCTTCGACGTGCGCGAGGAAGACCCTTTCGCGCAGGCCCATCCGCTGTGGGCCGCGAACCTGCCGCTGTCGCGCATCGAGCTCGACGCCTGGCGGCGCATCCCGCGCCGCGACACCCTCATCGTCCTCTACGGCGAGCACGCGGGGGCCGACCTCGCACCGCTGGCCGCCGGCCGGCTCTCCGCGCTGGGCTACAGCCGCGTCCATCTGCTCGAAGGCGGCCTCGATGGCTGGCGCCTCGCGGGCGGCGAGCTGTTCCGCGACGTCAACGTGCCGAGCAAGGCCTTCGGCGAACTGGTCGAGCACGAGCGCCACACGCCCTCCCTCTCGGCGCAGGAGGTCAAGGCGCTGATCGATGCGCGCGCCGATGTCGTGGTGCTCGATGCGCGGCGCTTCGATGAATACCGGACCATGAGCATTCCGACCGCGACCAGCGTGCCCGGTGCCGAACTGGTGCTGCGGGTGCGCGAGCTGGCGCCCGACCCGGCCACGCGGGTGATCGTCAACTGCGCGGGTCGCACGCGCAGCATCATCGGCACGCAGTCGCTGGTCAACGCGGGCATTCCCAATCCGGTCGCGGCGCTGCGCAACGGAACCATCGGCTGGAAGCTCGCCGGGCAGGTGCTGGACCACGAGGCCGCGCGCCAGGCGCCCGCGCCTGGCGAGGCGAATCGCGCCCTCGCCCAAGCCAGTGCACAGGACGTGGCCCGGCGCGCGGGCGTGCGCTGGGTCGCCCTCGACGCCCTGCCCACCCTCGATGCGCCGGACCGCAGCGTCTACCGCTTCGACGTCCGCACGCCGGAGGAATACGAGGCCGGCCATCTGCCGGCCTTCGCCAGCGCGCCCGGCGGGCAACTGGTGCAAGAGACCGACCATCACGTGCCGGTGCGCGGGGCGCGCATCGTGCTGGCCGACGACGACGGCGTGCGGGCGCCGATGACGGCCTCGTGGCTGGCTCAGATGGGATGGGAGGTCTACGTCACCGAGCCGCAGCCGGAGGCGGCGCGCAGTGCCATCGGTGCGGCGCCGGCGGCGCACCCGGCCGCGCCGCCGGTGGAGGAAGTCTCGCCGGCCGATCTGGCGCAGGCACTGCGGGCCGCACCGGGCGACATCGCGGTGATCGATCTCACGGGCAGCGTGCAGCACGCGAAGCGCCACATCCCGGGCGCCTGGTTCGCGATCCGCGCCCAGCTCGCGCAGGCACTGGACGCGATCCCGCCCGCGCGCCGCTACGTCCTGACCTGCGGCAGCAGCCTGCTGGCACGTTTCGCCGCCGCCGACCTGCGGGCAGCCCTCGACGCCCGCCGCAGCGCTGCCGAGGTGGCCGTGCTGGCGGGCGGCAATGCCGCATGGTTCGCGGCCGGCCTGCCGGCCGAGAGCGGCCTGCCACGCGCCGCGACGCCGCCCACCGATCGCTACCGCCGGCCCTACGAGGGCACCGATGCGCCCGCCGAGGCGATGCAGGCCTATCTGGACTGGGAGTTCGGCCTGGTCGCGCAGCTGGGCGCCGACGGCACGCACGGGTTCCGCGTGCTCTGAAACCGAAGGTCAGAGCCGTGCCAGGTCGGGTCCGTCCTTGGGGCCGAACCAGGCCCGGCGATAGGCCTCCCGGGCCGCGCGCTCGGCGTTGGCGTCGCCCTTGCGGCGCTCGACCTCGGCCAGGCCGGCCAGCGCCCAGCCGTTGTTCCGGACCCGGGCCAGCGAGTCCCTGAACGCCTGCTCGGCCTCATCGAGCTTGCCCTGGCGCAGCCGGACCGAGCCCAGCGATTGCCGCACCGGGTAGTACCAGTAGGGCGGCTCGGTGTAGGCCAGCGCGTCTTCGATGGCAACGGCCTCGGTGTACGCCTTGGCGGCAGCGTCGAGGTCACCGGTGGCATCGGCCAGCCGGCCGGCGGCGACCAGCCCCGCGGTGCGCACGATCTCCTTGGCCGGCAGTCCCCAGGGCTCGAAGGGCTTGAAGTCCGCCGTGCGCTCGATCGCGGCGATGGCGTCGATCTCGCGCTGCGCCCCGGCCTTGTCCTTGCGCTGCGCGTAGGCGGTGGCGCGCGCATAGTGGTACATGGTCGACACCAGCACCACGTCGTCGGACGGCGGCGCCAGCCTGAGGATCGTGTCCGGGTCGCTGAACTGGGCACGCGTCGTGTAGTGCGCCGCCTTGATCGGCTGCAGGATCGGGAACATCTTCACCAGTTCGGCGGGCACCGAGGCGTCCAGCTTCGCGGCGGCATCGACCGCGGTGCCGCCGTCGCCGCCCATCTGCGCCGAGACCATCACGAAGTGGATGTTGTGCGGGTAGTAGGCGGCCTTGTAGAGCGGGTCCGACGGCGAAGTCTTGAAGTAGGCCTCGTCGACCTGGATCGCGCGGCGATTGGCCTCCAGCGAATCACGGTACAGCCCCACGCGGTAGTAGATGTGCGCGGGCATGTGGACCAGGTGGCCGGCGCCGGGCACCAGCGCGCCCAGCCGCTTCGCGTAGGGCAGCGCGCGGTCCGGCTGGGCCGACGCCTCCACCGCGTGGATGTACAGGTGGATGGCGCCCGGGTGGGTGCTGTTGCGCTTCAGCACCGTCTCCAGGGTGGCGACGATGTCGGCGCCGCGTCCCTTGGGCTCGGCGCCGCCGGCCTGCCAGTAGTCCCAGGGCTGCGTGTCCATGGCGGCTTCGGCATACAGCACCTGGAGCGTGTCGTCGGTCGGGAATCTGGCCGCCACGGCCTTCATGGCGTCGGCGTAGGCCCCATCCAAAGCGCTGCGGTCGGGCGGGGCATCGGCGGCGTAGCGCTTCTCGAGCGCGCCGATCAGCATCTGCTCCAGTTCGCTCGTCCGTCCCTTGAGCGCCACCGCCCTCGCCAGTGCGGCCAGTGCCGGCGCATTGGCCTCGGGCATCATCGGGACGTTGATGTTCGGACCCAGCACCAGCGCCTCGCCCCAGAAGCACATGGCGCAATCGGGATCGAGCTGCTGCGCCGCCTGGAACGCGCGCTGCGCCTCGGCATGGTTGAAGCCGAAGGACAGTCGCATTCCCTGGTTGAAATAGGCCTGGGCCTTGGGGTTGCGGGTGCTGATCGGAAACGCCAGCGTGCCGAGGTTCGCGTACAGCGGCACGGTGCCGCCGGCCGCCTGCATCGGCACCGGCTGGAACGGGGCGGTCTCGCTCTTGACCCGGACCAGGGCCTTGAGCAGCGCCGGCGGCGCGCTGACCACCGGTCCGCAGATGCCACCCGACAGCAGGGGATCGAAGGGCGGCGCCTGCTGCCGCCCGGCATCGACCCCGTCGGGCAGCAGCAGGCCGGTGCCCGCGAGGACGACGGCAACCGCCGGCAACAACCGGCGACGGATCACGAAGCGGTGGTGCGATGGCATGGCATTCCCCTCTGTTCGAAGAGGCGGGACCTGCGATGCGTGCTCGGCTGGCCCCGTCGGTGGAAGAGCCGGATCGATGCAAAAATTCTGGCATCCGGCCGCACGCGATGCAATAGCCCATTGGCAATGCAAACCAACCGGCGTACAACCCATGCGTCAACTCCGAGGAGCGCGCCATGAACCCGCTTGCCGCCAGCAGCGTGACCTGCATGTTGCCCGTGAAGGATCTGGCGCGGGCCCGCCAGTTCTATGAACAGGCGCTCGGCCTGGAGCCGCTGGGCGCCAAGCCCGACGGCAAGTTCATCTACCGCTGCGGCGGCACCGAACTGGCCCTGTTCCCGAGGCCCGAGGGCACCAAGGCCGAGCACACGGCCCTGAGCTTCCGGGTGGCGCAGATCGACCAGGCGGTGGCGGCGCTTTCGCAGCGCGGCGTGCGCTTCGCGGACTACGACCTGCCCGGGCTGAAGACCGTGGACCACGTCTGCGTGCTGGGGTCCGAGAAGGCGGCCTGGTTCGAGGACCCGGAAGGCAACATCCTTTGCCTGCACGAGGACCTGGACTGAGCGCCCTGGTGGCCTAGTGGCCGTCCTCGATATTGAGGACCTTCCCCAACCCCAGGAAGTAGTTGGCGAACGCCAGCAGCGCCGCAGTCACCGCGATGTAGACGGCCGAGAGCGCCGCCAGGGTCGGATCGGCAAACTCGCGGACATAGTTGTACATGGCCACCGGCAGCGTCTGAGTGTCCTGGGTCGTCACGAAGAGCGATGCGGTGAATTCGCTGAACGACATGATGGCCGCGAACAGCCATCCACCGAAGAGGCCCGGCGCCAGCAGAGGAACCGTGATCGTGAAAAGCACCTTCACCGGCGACGCGCCGAGGCTGGCCGCCGCCTGCTCCAGCCGTTGGTCCAGGTTCTCCATGGACACGTAGACACTGCGCAGCACGAAGGGCAGCACCAGCATCACGTGGCACAGGATCACGATGCCGAATCCGCGCTGCACCGAGGTCTGCGACACCAGGATCAGCAGGCCCAGACCGAGCGTGAAATGCGGCACCACCAGCGGCGAATGCAGGATCGCGAGGAGCAGCTGCTTGCCCTTGAACTCCAGCCGCTTCACGGCGATGGACAGGCAGGTGCCGATCACCAGCGCCAGGAAGGACGACCAGCCGGTGACGATCATGCTCGATCGAAATCCTTCCTGGAAATCCGGATAGCTGAACACCCGCGCGAACCACTTGAGCGAATACGACTCGGGCGGAAAGGCCAGGATCGCCTTCTCGTTGAAGGCGGCGATCGTCACCACCACCACCGGCAGCAATACGAATGCCAGCAGGATGGCGATCAGCAGCGGCCCGGCCACGCGCAGCGGCAGCGGCATGGAACTTCGGATTTTCATGTCAGTGTCCTCCAAAGGCCTTCAGGCGCTTCGTCAAGAGTCCCAAGGCAAAGAGCGCCGCGACCGTCAACATCAGCCCCATCACGCTCAGGCTGGCTGCCAGCGGAAAATTCATCGAAGAAAAGCCGAGTTGATAGACCAGTGTCGACACCGTGGGCACGCGGCCGCCGCCGATCATCTGCGGCGTCGCAAAGGCACTGAAGGTCCAGGCAAAGGCGGTCGTGATGCTGGCCAGGATGCCGGGCATCGACAGCGGCAGCGTGACCGTGACGAAGGTCCTGACCGGGCCGGCGCCCAGGCTTTGCGCGGCCTTCTCGTAGTCGCGGTCGATGTGCGAGATCGCCGTGGCGAGCATCAGCACCACCACCGGGATCGTCACGTGCACCAGCGCGACCAGCACGCCCAGGTGGGTGAACATGAGCTCGAACGGCCATTCGATCAGGCCGAGCTTGCGCAGGGTGCCGTTGATGAAGCCGTTGCTGCCCAGCACGGCGATCCACGAGTAGGTCCGGACGATCTCACCGAGGAACAGCGGCGTGATCGAAACGATCAGGATGAAGGACTTGAGCGCCCTGTTCTTAACCCGGACCAGGGCGTAGGCCAGCGGATAGGCGGCGAGCAGCGAGAAGACCGTGGTCTCCACGCTCAGCAGCAAGGTATTGGCAAAGGCATCGAGATAGATCGACTTGCCCATGCCGGTGAAGTTGGCGAAGGTCAGCCCTCCGACATCCAGCGAGCCAGGAACGAAGGTCCTGAAGCTGAACTGGAACACCGCGGCCAGCGAGACGGCGATGCCCATCGCCACAATGACGGCCGGAGAGACCAGCCAGGCCCGTAGATCGGAGCGCATTCCTTGACCTTGTTCCTGGGACCGGGTCAGTTCATCACGTTTTCGGTGAACCACTTGCGCCACTCGGCCGTCTTCTCGGCGCGCAGCTTGTTGTCGATGACGATGGTCTGGCTGTCCCACTGTGCCTTGGTGGTGAACACGCCCGGCAGCTTCGCGTCTTCGGCCGAGACCGTCGCGTTGTCGACCACCGGGCTGGCCTTCTTCGAAGCCACGATCTTCGACTGCACTTCGGGCGACAGCGCGATGTTCAGGAACTTGTAGGCCAGGTCGGTCTTGGTGCTGCCCTTCATGATGGCCATGGTGTCGACGCCGAGCACCGCACCTTCCTTGGGCATGACCACCTTGATCGGCACGCCCTGGCTCGCCATATGGTACGCATTCATCGAGAGGATCACCTCCACGGGCGTTTCGCCGGTGGCGATGAGCTGCTGCGCATTGGCGTCATTGGTGTAGAAGGCCTTGAAGTTGGGCTTGAGCGCCTTGAGCTTGTCCTGGCCTTTCTCCCACGACTTGGCATCGCCGCCCGACAGCATCGCCGACACCGCGATCAAGTGGCTGGGGTCGAAGTCGGGGGCGCTGATCTTGCCCTTGAGGGCCGGATTCCACAGGTCGTTCCAGCTGTCGAACTTGACGCTCGGCGGCAGCAGGTCGGGGCGATAGCCGATGGAATACACATAGGCCCAGCTGCCGATGTGGTACGGGCTGATCTTGGCGCGGTCGACCAGGCGGCTGGCGTTCGGGATCTTGCTGGTGTCGAGCTGCTCGAACAGATCGCCGTTGACGTAGAGCCAGCCTACATGCGAGGTCGTGAACGTGATGTCGCTCTCAGGCTTGGAGGCGAGCTTGGCCTTGTTCAGGCGGTCGATGGTGCCGCCGGTCACGTACTTCACCGGCACGCCGGTCTGCTTGGTGAATTCCTTGCCGATGTTCTCGTCGATGAGATCGCGGAAACTGCCGCCCCATGTGCTCACCACCAGGGCGTTGTCCTGCGCGTAGGCCGAAGCGGCGGCCAGCGTGGCGGAAAGCATGCACAGTGTCAAAAGCTTGCGAATCATTGAAAACCCTCAAATCGAAAAGTTGAACGTTGGTCGGAGCTGCCATCGGTCGGCGAGTCGACTGATGATGCAAGCATTACGCCAGCACCAGGTCCACTCACTTCAGCGACCGGATGATGTGGAACTCGCGACTCGCGGCCAAGTCGCCTTTTACTTAGAGGTGCCTCAATTTTCCTGATGGGCGCGGGTCGGGGGCAACGCTCGGAAATTCCTAAACGGTCGCCCGGAAAATACAAATGGCTCCAGTGGCGGGCGCAGATGAGGATCGCGATTCCCGTCACCAGCCCCGAGCAACATGAAACACACCCGCATCCGGCCTTTCAACACCAAGGCCACGTACCCCGAACAGAAGCTCGACAACGACCTCTGCCAGGCCGTCGTCGCCCGCGGCAGCATGGTCTTCCTGCGCGGCCAGATCGGACAGAACCTCGAGACCTCCGAGAGCGTCTGCATCGGCGATGTCAGCGGTCAGGCGGAGCAGGCCATGGCGAACATCGCGATGCTGCTCGAAGAGGCCGGCGGCGAGCTCCAGGACATCTGCAAGATCACGATCTACATCATCGATCCGCGCTACCGCGAGGCCGTGTACCTGGTCGTGGGCCGCTGGCTGAAGGGGGTTTTCCCGGTGTCCACAGGCATCGTGGTGTCTGCCCTCGCCCGTCCGGAATGGCTGGTGGAAATCGATGCCACCGCGATGATTCCCGACTGAGCCCCATGACTTTCTCCATCATCGCGCGCTGCCCCGCCACCGGGCAGTTCGGTGCCGCCGTGGCCTCGTCCTCTCCCGCGGTCGCCGCGCGCTGCATCCGCGGCCGCAAGGGCGTGGGCGCTGCCGCCAGCCAGAACATCACCGATCCGGATCTCGGCCCGCTCGCCCTGGACCTGCTCGCCAGCGGACTGACGCCGGCGCAGGCAGTGGCCGAGTTGCAGAAGCGCCCCTTCATCGACTACCGCCAGCTGATGGCCATCGATGCGTCGAATCCGCCGGTGGTCTTCACCGGCGCCCAGGCGCTCGGCACGCTGGCCAGCGTGGTCGGCACGCATGCCGCCTGCGCCGGCAACATGCTGCTCACGCGCGAGGTGCCCCAGGCGATGCTGTCGGCCTTCGAGAGCGCCGAAGGCTCCCTGGCCGAACGCCTGATGCAGGCCATGCTCGCCGGCCAGGCCGCCGGCGGCGAGGAAGGCCCCGTGCATTCGGCCGGCCTGCTGGTCTACGGGGAGCAGAACTGGCCCATCGTGGACCTGCGGCTGGACTGGGTGGAACTCGACCCGGTGCAGGCCCTCTACGCGACCTGGAAGGTCTACGAACCGCAGCTGCAGGCCTACATCACGCGCGCGCTCGACCCGCGCGCCGCCCCGAGCTTCGGGGTGCCAGGGAATCTCTGAAGGGCCGCCGCTACACTGGACTTCCAACGTCACGTGCCGCCCCACGGCCTCTTCTCTTCCTCGACATGCTCAACCGCGTTTCCCTGCGTCAGATGGAGTATTTCGTCGCCACCGCGACCCACGGCAGCATCGCCGCCGCGTCGGCGCAGATCCATATCTCCTCGCCCTCGATCTCCGCGGCCATTGCGCATCTGGAGTCCGAACTGAACGTGCAGTTGTTCGTCCGCCATCCCTCCAAGGGGCTGGGCCTGACCGCCATCGGCACCCTGGTGCTGAAGCAGTGCGAGGACGTGCTCGACCAGTCCTCCCGCCTGTATGAGATCGCCTCGGACTCGAGCGATGTCATGCAGGGCGCCTTGCGGGTGGGCAGCTTCCAGTCGCTCACCGCGATGATCGCGCCCGAGGTCATCTTCGGGTTTTCGCGCGCGTTCGAGTCGGTGGACGTGGAGCTGGTCGAAGGCGACCAGGTGGTCTTGATGAACAAGCTGCGCGCGCTCGAGATCGACCTGGCGATCACCTACGACCTGACCCTGGGCGAGGACATCGAGTTCGAAACCCTGGCGACGCTGCCGCCCTATGTGCTGGTGAGCGAGCTGCATCCCTTGGCGCAGGAGAAGGCCGTCACCTTCGAGGACCTGGCGGGCCAGCCCTACGTGCTGCTGGACCTGCCGATGAGCCGGGAGTATTTCACCTCGCTGTTCGCCAAGGCCGGCGTCACGCCGAACATCGTGGCGCGCTCGCGCTCCGAGGAAGTGGTGCGCTCCATGGTGGCCAACGGCATCGGCTATGCCCTGTTCAACGTGCGGCCCAAATCCAACCAGGCGCTCGACGGCAAGCGCATGGTGCGGGTGCGCCTGGCCGGCACCCATCGCCCGATGCAGCTCGGCCTGGCGACCTACAAGCCGATGAAGCAGTCGCGACTGACCCGCGTCTTCATGGAGCGCTGCCGTGCCTACATCTCCGACCAGTACATCCCCGGCATGAGCGCGGCGAGCTTCTTCGACCCCCACATCACGGCGCCCTGAAGCGCCCCACACATCGCCATGGATCAAGCAAGTTCTGCAAGCATGTCCAGCATCTCGCTGCTGGAAACCCTGATCGCCTTCCCCTCGGTGTCCCTGAAGCCGAACATCGGGCTCATCCACAAGGTGCAGGAGATCCTGGCGCAGGCCGGCATCGAATCGATCCTTGCGCCCGACCCGCAGGACGCCAGCCGGACCAACCTGTTCGCCACGGTGGGTCCGCAAGGCGTGCCGGGCGTGCTGCTCTCCGGCCACACCGACGTGGTGCCGGTGGACGGCCAGCCCTGGAGTTCGCCGCCCTTCGAGGCCACGCACAAGGACGGCCGCATCTACGGTCGCGGCGCGGCCGACATGAAGGGCTTCGTCGCCTGCGCCGTGGTCGCCATGGTGGCCGCGGCCCGCAGGCCGCTGACGCGGCCCCTGCAGCTGGCCCTGTCCTTCGACGAGGAGATCGGCTGCGTCGGCGTGCGCCACCTGCTGCGCCGGCTCGAGAACCAGCTTCCCGCGCCCCACCTTTGCATCGTCGGCGAGCCCACCCTGATGCGCATCGGCACGGGTCACAAGGGCAAGGCCGCCTACCGGGCGGTCTGCTGCGGCCAGGCCGGCCATTCGGGCCTGGCGCCCCGATTCGTCAACGCCATCCACATGGCCAGCGACCTGGTCGCGTCGGTGCGCGAGGTGCAGCGTGAATTGTCCGAAACCGGCCCGCGCGAGGAAGGCTACGGCGTGCCCTACTCCACGGTCCATGTCGGCGTGATCCAGGGCGGCCGGGCGCTGAACATCGTGCCCAGCGAATGCGAGCTCAGCTTCGAGATCCGCCATGTCTCCGAGGACCAGCCCGAGGAGATCCTGGCGCGCGTGCTGCAGCGCCTGGTCGAGCGCGTGGCGGCCGATGCGGTGCATCCCGAGGCCCCCCCGCCGGACATCCAGCTGACCAACAGCTATCCCAGCCTGAGCACGCCCGAGGACTCGGAGGCAGTCCGCCTGCTCAGCGGCCTGCTGCCCCCCGGCACCCGCTGCACCAAGGTCGATTTCGGCAGCGAAGGCGGCTTGTTCAAGCAGAGCTGGCGCGAAACCCCGGTGCTGATCTGCGGCCCCGGCAGCATCGAGGTGGCGCACAAGGCCGACGAATATGTGGAGCTGTCGCAGATCGAGGCCTGCGACCGGATGATGGCGGCCCTCGTCGACTTCCTCTGCCGCTAGGGCATGCGCAGGATTCCGCGGTCGACCCCGCGGACATCCGTCTTGCCGCAGAAAGCCATGGAGAGATCGAGTTCGTTCCGGATCAGGTCCAAGGCGGTGCTGACGCCCTTCTCTCCCATGGCGCCCAGGCCGTACATCATGGCGCGGCCGATGTAGGTGCCGCGCGCCCCGAGCGCGATCGCCTTCAGCACGTCCTGCCCCGAGCGGATGCCGCCATCCATGTGCACCTCCACCCGGTGGCCGACGGCCTCCACGATGCGCGGCAGGGTGGAGATCGACGACGAGGCGCCGTCCAGCTGCCGCCCGCCGTGATTCGACACCACGATCGCATCGGCCCCGCTATCGACCGCCAGCCGCGCATCCTCAGGGTCCTGGATGCCCTTGACGATCAGCTTGCCGCCCCAGCGCTTCTTGATCCATTCGATGTCCTGCCACGACAGGCGGGGATCGAACTGCTCGCGGGTCCACTCCACCAGCGAGCCGATGTTGTCCACGCCCTTCGCGTGCCCGACGATGTTGCCGAACTGGCGATGCCGGGTGCCCAGCATGTTCCAGCACCAGCGCGGCTTGCTCGCGAGGTTCAGGAGGTTGCGCAGGGTCGGCCGAGGGGGCGTCGACAGGCCGTTCTTCTTGTCCTTGTGCCGCTGGCCGAAGACCTGCAGGTCCATGGTGACCACGAGCGCGGAACAGTTCGCGTTGCCGGCCCGTTCGATCAGGCCTTCGACGAAGCTCCGGTCGCGCAGCACATAGAGCTGGAACCAGAACGGATGGCGACCGGTCGCCTCGGCCACCGCCTCGATCGGGCAGATGCTCATGGTCGACAAGGTGAACGGTATGCCGAACTTCTGCGCCGCGCGCGCCGCCAGGATCTCGCCATCGGCATGCTGCATGCCGGTGAGGCCCGTGGGCGCGATCGCCACCGGCATGCTGACCGGCTGGCCCACCATGGTGCTGGCGGTGCTGCGCTCGGTGATGTCCACCGCCACGCGCTGACGAAACTCGATCTTGCCGAAATCCTCTTCGTTGGCGCGGTAGGTGTATTCGGTCCACGAGCCGCCATCCACGTAGTCGTAGAACATGCGTGGCACGCGTTTCCTCGCCAGGCGGCGCAGGTCCTCTATACAAGTGATCTCGGCCATGCAGGCTCAGGTCTTGCCGTACGACATGTAGGCGTCCTGGATCACGATATGGTCGGCGATGTATTTCGCGTCGTGCCACACGCCGTAGATGAAGGACGAGGCGCGGTTGACCAGGTTCGGCAATCCCAGGAAGTAGATGCCGCTCTCGGCCGAGATGCCCCGCTTGTGGAACGGCGCGCCCTTCTCGTCGAAGGCGTTGACCTTCAGCCAGCTGTAGTCGAACGTGAAGCCGGTGGCCCAGAGAATCGTCGTGATGCCGGCCTTCGCGAGGTCCAGGCTCATGATCGGTTCCTTCAGGCAGTCCGGGTCCGGCAGCAGTTCCCAGGCGTCGGGCTCCGGCGCAAAGGGCAGGCCGTTCTGCTCGATGTAGGCATCCGCTTCGCGCAGCACGTCGAAGTACGCCTGGTCGCCTTCCGCGACATTTCTCGCCAGGCCTTCTTCGAATTCGATGACGCCGTCCTTGTAGGTCCTGGTCAGGCCGACCAGCGTCACGCCCATGAGCGCAAGGCGACGGAAGTCGACCGTCTTGCCGCCCTCGTAGCCACTGACCGCGAAGGCGACGTGCTGCTTCTTGGGCTTGATCTTGACCTCGTCCCACAGGCCCAGGGCACCGAGCCACCAGCAGTAGTCGCGGCCCCGATAGGAACGCGGCGGCCGGTAGTGCTCGCCCACCGAGAGATAGACCGTCTTGCCGGCCTTGCGCAGCTCCTCGGCGATCTGCGAGCCGGAGGCTCCCGCACCCACCACCAATACGGCGCCTTCGCGCAGCTGGCCCGGATTCTTGTAGGTCGAGGAATGAAGCTGCTGGACCGCATCGGTTTCGGGAACGATCTTCGGATAGGCCGGGATCTGGAAAGGACCGGTGGCCGAGACGACATTGGTCGCTTCGATCACACCCTCGGAGGTCGTGACCTTGAAGCCCGGGCGACCCGCGTTGCGCTCGACCTGCCTGACCTCGACACCGGTCCGCACCGGCGCCTTCAGCATGGCGGCGTAGTCCTCGAAATACTGCGCCATGCGCTCCTTGGGCGGAAATGCCTCGGGCGAAACGTCCTCGAACTTGAGCCCCGGAAAACGGTCGTGCCAGGCGGGGCCGTTCGCGACCAGGGAATCCCAACGCTCCGAGCGCCAGCGTTCGGCGATCCGATTGCGCTCCAGCACCAGATGCGGCACACCCATGAGCGACAGATGCTCGCTCATGGCAATGCCCGCCTGCCCGGCACCGACCACCAAGGTATTGATTTTTTCCACTGACATGTGTGTTTCCTAAAGAAGATCGCCACTGATGCAAGTCGCCAGGCAACCTGAAGACACCAGCCATCGATGCAGGCGAGTCTGAAGAAGCACACCGCATTTGAGAATCACGTTTTTCGGATTCAGGACTTAGGAAAAAGCAAAGCGCTGCCTGCGTGACTCTCGACAGAAGCCCTCGCACAGCCTGTGCCCCGCGGCCGTCGAGGCCTTTCGTTTTTCCGAGGGTCCGCATCAATTTCGGCAAAGACCCGGTCGCGTACCCATGCCTTATCGTTCGGGCATGAAAGTAGTCCACTCCGACCCTGCAGCGCAGCCCAGCCTTTCGCATCCGCAGGCCGACACGGCCGTCAGCCTGGAAGGCGTGGTCAAGAAGTACCACGACCAGACCGTGCTGCACGAGGTCTCGCTGAAGATCAGGCGGGGCGAGTTCCTCACCCTGCTGGGTCCGTCGGGCTGCGGCAAGACGACGCTGCTGAACCTGATCGCGGGCTTCGCCGAGGCCGACAGCGGCGAGATCTTCATCGAGGGCCAGCCGGTGACCAGCGATCCGCCGCACAAGCGGCAGATCGGCATCGTCTTCCAGAACTACGCGCTCTTTCCCCACATGACCGTGGAGCGCAACATCGGCTATGGCCTGCGCATGCGGGGCGTGGCCAAGGACGAAGTGGCCCAGCGCGTCAAGGAGGCGATGGCCATGGTCAAGCTCACCGGCCTCGGCCACCGCAAGCCGCGCGAACTCTCCGGCGGCCAGCAGCAGCGTGTGGCGCTGGCGCGCGCGCTGATCATCCAGCCCAAGGTGCTGCTGCTCGACGAGCCCTTCTCGGCCCTGGACAAGAGCCTGCGCGGCTCGATGCAGGTCGAGATCCGCGAGATCCAGCGCCGCCTGGGCCTGACCACCGTCTTCGTCACCCACGACCAGGGCGAGGCGCTGGCCATGTCGGACCGCATCGCCGTGATGTCGGCCGGCGTCATCCGCCAGATCGCATCGCCCGCCGAGCTGTACCGCAGTCCGCAGGATCCGTTCGTGGCGTCCTTTCTCGGCGACGTGAACATCCTGCCGGCCCATTACCACGGCAAGACCGCCCACGAGATCCAGCTGCGCCTGGGCTCCGGCCATCTCAGCCTTCCGCATGCCCGGCTGGTCGATGCATCGCACGAAGGCGAGAGGCTGGACGTCTACGTTCGCCCGGAGCACATCCAGCTGGAGACCCTGCATGCCGGATCGGTGCTAAGCGGCACCGTGATCCACCATGTCTTCCAGGGCGACCACATCAATACATACGTCGATGTGGATGTCCCGATGACGGCCCGGCAGGTCGTCACGGTGCGCAGTGCGGGCCTCGCCGCCATGCAGCACTGGCCCGTCGGCTCGGTCGCCGGGCTGGCGCTTCTCGACGAGGGCATCAGCGTCTTCAGCTCCCGAAAATAAAAGGCCAGACAAACCCATGACCGACATCAGAACCTCCCTTCCGAGTTCCATGCAAGCCATCGTCGCCCGGGAGCCCGGCGATGCCAGCGTGCTGGTGCTGGCCGAGCGCCCCATGCCCGTGCCCGGCGCCGGTGAAGTGCTGCTGCGCGTGCTGGCCGCCGGCATCAACCGGCCCGATGTCATGCAGCGCCAGGGCATCGCCAAGCCCGCGCCGGGCATCACCGACGTGCTCGGCCTCGAGGTGTGCGGCGAGGTGGTCGCCTGCGGCCCGGGCGTCGACACCGCGCTGATGGGCCAGCGGTTGATGAGCCTGGTGCCCGGAGGCGGCTATGCGCCGTGGTGCACGGCATCGGTCGATCATTCCTTCGTGGTGCCGGCGCCGCTGTCCGACATCGAGGCGGCGGCCTTGCCCGAAGGTCTCTTCACGGTCTGGCACAACCTGTTCGAGCTCGGGCGCCTGGCGATGGGCGAGACGGTCCTGATCCACGGCGCCGCGGGCGGCATCGGCACGCTGGCGATCCAGATGGCCCATGCGGCCGGCTGCACGGTCATCGTGACCGACAACGATGAAAGCCGGTTCCCCGAACTGAAGGCCCTGGGCGCCGATCTGGCGATCTGCTGGCCGACCACCGACTTCACGCAGGCCTGCCTGGACTACACCGCGGGGCGCGGAGTGGACGTGGTGCTCGACATCGTCGGCGGCGACTATGTGCGCCGCAATCTGCAAGCCATGGCTTTCGGCGGGCGGCATGTCAGCCTGTCGTTCATGCAGGGCTCGGCGGTCAACATCGAACTGCCGACATTGATGCAGCGCCAGTTGAGCCTGCACTCCTCCACGATGCGTCCGCAGAGTCACCATGAGAAGTCCCGCATGGCCAAGCGCCTGGCCCACCATGTGATGCCGCTCCTGAAAAGCCGGCGGATCGCGCCGCGCATCCACACCACCTTTCCGGTCGCGGAGGCCGCGGCATCGCATGCCTTGCTGGAAAGCGGCAAGGTGTTCGGCAAGCTGGTGCTGGTGCCCTGATGATGAAGCTCCTCTTCGCTCCGACATCGCCCTTCGTGCGAAAGGTCATGGTGTGTGCGCATCTGACCGGACAGGCCGACAAGATCCAACTGCTGGACAGCGCCGCCCATCCGGTTCGGCGCGACCCGCGCATCGCGGCCCACAATCCGCTCGCCAAAGTGCCGACCCTGATCCTGCAAGACGGCCAAGTGCTTTACGACAGCCGCGTGATCTGCGAGTACCTGGCCAGCCAGGCGGACGCACAGACGATATTTCCGGCGTCCGGCGGCGATCGATGGACGGCGCTCACCCGGCAGGCGCTGGGCGATGGCCTGCTCGACGCGGCGCTGCTGGCGCGCTACGAGCTGACCGCGCGTCCCCCCGAATTCCAGTGGCCCACCTGGCGCGAGGCCCTGTTGACCAAGGTCAGGGCCTGCCTCGAAGCCATCGAAGCCATCGCATCCGGGTTGAGCCCCGACAAGCCCACCATCGGCGAGATCACCATCGGCTGCGCCTTGGGCTACCTGGACTTCCGCTTTCCCGAGCTGGACTGGCGCGCGCAATGCGGCACCGCCGCCCGTTGGAACGAAGCCTTCCAGCACCTGCCCGCCATGCAGGCCACCCGACCCTACGAAGCTTGAAGACCCATGAACTACACCTCGACTTCTCCCATCACCGTCTGGTTCCTGAACGGCCCCAACGCCAACCTCTACGGCCTGGATGCCAACAAGAACTACGGCACCGACAGCTTCCCCGTGCTGCATTCGCGCTGCGAGCAGAAGGCGGCCTCGCTGCAGGTCAGCCTGCGTTTCCTGCAGTCGAACCATGAAGGCCAGCTGATCGACTGGATCCAGGAAGCGCGCGGCGTCGCGGACGGCATCGTCATCAATGCGGCCGGCTTGACCTACACCTCCATCCCGATCCTGGATGCCTTGCTCTCCTTCCCCGGCAAGATCATCGAGGCCCACATGAGCAACATCTGGAAGCGCGAGCCCTTCCGGCATCACTCCTTCATATCGAAGGCGGCGGATGGCGTCATTGCCGGACTCGGCGGCGACGGCTACGAGCTCGCCATCGAGGCCGTCGCGCGGCTGGTGCGAAAGAACCTGCAGGCTTCCTGGACATGACTGTCGACACCCTCGCCTTCTACAGCGACTTCGACGATTTCCAGACCTGGAAGCAGGCGCTCCAGGCGCAGCTTCCGGCACTCCGGGTGGTTCACGCCAGCGAGAGCGAGCGGCCGGAAGAGATCGACTACGCCATGGTCTGGAAGCCCCCGCAGGGCATCTTCGAACGGATGACGAAGCTGCGGCTGATCATCAACCTGGGGGCAGGCGTCGACTCGCTGGTGGGACGCGACGATCTCCCGCCGAACATCCCCATCACCCGCATCACCGATCCGCAGATGGCGCGGATGATGGCCGGCTACGTGCTGTTCGCCGTAATCCGGCATGCTCGGGATATACCGCACTTCGAGCAGGCCCAGCGCGCGGGCCAGTGGGCCTATCGCCACCCGCGTTCGCCGGAGGACATCACGGTCGCGGTGCTGGGACTGGGGCAGCTGGGCGCCAAGGCAGCGCACGAGATCCAGCGCCAGGGCTTCAGGACGCTGGGCTGGTCGCGCAGCCTGGCGCAGATCGACGGCGTGGAATGTTCGGCCGGCATGGACACGCTCGATGCCGTGATCGGCCAGGCCGACATCGTCGTCCTGATGCTGCCGCTCACGCCGCAGACGAAGCACATCTTCGATCGCGAACGCCTCGTAAAAATGCGGCCCGGCGCTGCCTTCATCAACGTCGCCCGGGGTGCGCTGGTGGACCAGGCCGCGATGACGCAGCTGCTGCAGAGCGGCCACATCGGCGCCGCGACGCTGGATGTCTTCGAGCGCGAACCCCTGCCTGCCGAAGATGCGCTCTGGCAGATGCCCAACGTGCTGATCACTCCGCACCTCGCATCCGTGGCGATCCCGTCTTCCTCGGCCAAACAGATCGCAGCCAATATCCTGCGCGTCGCGGCCGGCGAACTGCCGGACAACATCATCGAGCCGTCGCGCGGGTATTGACGGGCTTTCGCAGCAGTACGCACTTCGCGACGTCCCGCACGGGAAGACCGCCTACCCCAAGTCGCAGCAATGCCGACCTTCGACCGGCTTCGGTTCGCCTGACAGTGCGTCATCGAACTCCAGCGGGCCGCGTCATGAATTGGAAACAACTGTTCGCGCTTTGCCGCAAGGCCGTGGGCGCCTGGGCCGATGACTACGCGCCGAGCATGGGCGCCGCGATCTCCTACTACACGATCTTCTCGCTGGCCCCCCTGCTGGTGATCGTCATCGCCATCGCAGGCGCCCTGTTCGGGCGCGACGCTGCCCAGGCGCAGATCGTGGCCCAGGTCGCGGGGCTGGTCGGCCAGGAGGGCGCGACGGCCGTGGAAGCACTCCTGCGCAGCGTCGCGGATCCCGAGCGAGGCCGGATCGCCGGCATCATCAGCGCGATCGTCCTGCTGGTCGGCGCCACCACCGTCTTCGCGGAACTCCAGAGCGCGCTGGACCGCATCTGGCACGTTCCGGAAAGAGACAAGCCGTCGGGCGTCTGGTCGGTGCTGCGAGCCCGCCTGCTGTCGTTCGGCCTCATCCTGGGGCTGGCCTTCCTGCTGATGGTCTCGTTGATGGTCAGCGCCGGCCTGGCCGCCTTCGATGGCTGGTTCGGCGGCCTGCTGCCGGGCTGGGAGGCCGTGCTGCAGATTCTCAACGAGGTGATCTCCTTCGCGATCATCGCCCTGCTCTTCGCCATGATCTTCAAGCTCATGCCCACCGCGCCCATTGCCTGGCGCGACGTGTGGATCGGGGCCGCGGTGACCGCGATCCTGTTCGAGCTCGGCAAGTTCGCGATCGGCATGTATCTCGGCAAGAGCGGTGTCCGGGAATCGTTTGCCGCGGCCGGTTCGCTGGTGGTGCTGGTGGCCTGGGTCTACTACGCCGCCCAGATCTTTCTCCTGGGTGCCGAGTTCACGAAGGTCTACGCCGACTCGCACGGATCGCTGGCCGGCGTCAAGGCGCAGCAGGCCACCGAAATGGCGGCCGAAGTGGCCGAAGCCGGGACGTCGATCGTGGAGAACCGCACATTGGCCTCGATCGGGCCGCAAGAAGCGGAGGCCACAACCTTGGCCCTGGAAAGAGCGCGACGATTCCGCGAGCGGGCAACAGCCACGTTCGCGCGGCAAGTCATCGTGCTCGCGATTCTCGTCATCGCCAACGCCGCCGCGAAGCGATCCATCCAGCGACAACGCAGGCGCCTCGCCGCCAGCAGGAAAAATCTTCGGGCAGATTGACCCGATGGATTCGCCTCAGGCCTGGCGCTTTTCGATCCAATGGGTGGCCGGGCCATGCAGGCGATTGCCAAGCTCCACGGCCCGGACGAGCCTTTCCCTGTTGACGCGGTTGTCGGGGATCCACAGGTGATCGCATCCCCCGTCAGGCTCAAGGCCTTGGAACACTTCTTCTGAGCGGCGAAGCCTGATCTCGGTGAGTGCTCGCAACGTCGTCTTCACTGCAAAACTCCTCAAATAAGGAAGGTGCGCATCAACTCGCCATGCGCGTGGCACCGACATGGGGCGACATTCAGATGGCTCACAGTGGGCGGCGTCACGCACTGTCCACTGACGGCGCGCCGGTAACTGTAGGACCTCAGCCTGGCCTCGTGTCGGATGCGGTTCAGCGGCCAGCACGATAGCCGCAAATCCGGATTTCTCGCGCATTCGACACCTCGTGCCTTAAGCGCACCTGAACGCCGAATCGACCCATCGCGGCTCTGCCAGTCCGCTCTGACGCGGATCGCCTCTCGCCGCCTACCCGCAGGTGGCGCAGTGCGAGCAAGAAACGGGCCTTGCTCAACCAGAAGGAAGCGATCATGCCCAAGGGTGACAAGTCGTCCTACACGGACAAGCAAAAGCGCCAAGCCGAGCACATCGAGAAAGGCTTCGAACACCGCGGTGTCGGCAAGGGCGAGGCCGAACGGCGCGCCTGGGCGACGGTGAACGCCGAGACCGGGGGCGGCAAGAAAAGCGGCAGCGGACGCGGCAAAGCCGAAGACCACGCGCCGGCCCGCAAGGGCGGTCGATTGGGCGGTGCGGCGACGGCCTCGCGCTCTGCCGCGGAGCGCTCCGCGTCGGCAAGAAAGGCTGCCGCGACCCGCAAGCGCAACGCGGAACACCGCAGCTGAGCCTGCCAGCGTCACAATTTGTCTATTTTTGCCATAATGGCCACTCCACCCGGAGTCGCCCATGATCACCACCTTGCCCGCTCTCCACGACCTGCCGCGCCAGAACGCCTCGCAGGTCAAGAACAAGTGGGGCGAGGTCGTGCGCCAGGTTCGCCAGAGCGGCAGCGTGGCCATCACCAACCATGCCGCGGTCGAGATGGTGCTGCTCGACGCCGCGACCTACCAACAGCTGACCGAAGACCTGCAGACGCTCGGTGCCCGCGAGCAGACGGTGCTCGCGGAGCTGTCGGCCCGCTTCGACAGCCGCCTGGCCGTGCTGCAGCAGCCTGAGGCCGCCCAGCAGGTGGGCGATCTGTTCGCGGCCCGTGGCCGGTTGGCCCGGCGTCCGAAGGCCGGCGCCTCGCTCTGATGGCCGCCGCGGCCGGCGCGGCGCGGCCCTTCGTGCTGGTGCTGGCCGGCGTCAATGGCGCCGGCAAGAGTTCGGTCGGCGGCGCCCTGCTCGCCGAGCACGGCCTGGCTTGGTACAACCCCGACAGCTACGCGCGCGAACTGGTCGGCCAGCTCGGCCTCGAGGTCGAGGATGCCAACGGCCGCGCCTGGGAACATGGCCGCGCCCAGCTCGCCGCCGCCATCGACGGCCGCCGCAACCATGCCTTCGAGACCACGCTCGGCGCCAGCACCATCCCCGGACTGCTCGCGCTGGCCGCGCGCAGCCACGACGTGGTCATGATCTTCTGCGGCCTCGCCACGGCCGAGATGCACCTGCGGCGGGTCCAGGCCCGGGTGGCCGCCGGCGGCCACGACATCCCGGCCGGCAAGATCCGCGAGCGCTGGACCCGTTCGCGCATGAACCTGATCCGCCTGATGCCGCTGCTGGCCCGCCTGCAGGTCTTCGACAACAGCGCCGAGGCGGCGCCGGGCGAGGCGATTCCCGACCCGGTGCCGTTGCTCGAGATGTCCGGTGGCCGGCTGCTGTTCCCCGCCGCCGACGAGGCGGCGGCGCTGGCGGCGACGCCCGACTGGGCGCGGCCGATCCTGCAGGCGGCGATCGAGCAGCAGGGCTGAGCGCCCTCAGCGCGGGAAGTCGGCCCCGAACCAGTTGCCGTGGAAGCCGTCCGGCACCCGGTGCGGGAGCGACGCGATGCACAGCGGCCCGGCCGCCACGTGGCGGGCATCGAACACCGCCAGGTCGCTGGTGTGGGTCGCCCCGCGCCAGACGGTGGCGAGGATCCAGCCATCGCCCTCTTCCGCATCCGCGCCGCGCGGCACGAACACCGGCTCGGACATGCGGTCGGGCGGCTCGAAGGTGTAGACGTCGGGGCGCGGCGCGGCATGGTCGACGTGGACGAGGCGCGCCTGCATGCGCAGCAGGCCATCGGCGCCCGGCGCATGCCCGGCGAACCAGCCGTGGCGATAGGGCAGGCCGGCACGGCGTTCGTCGATGCGCGGGAACTCGCCCGGGATTTCTTCCAGCACCGTCTGGCTGAACTCGCGGCTGGCCTGCGCGAGGTCGAACTGCCAGCGCACCAGCCGCGCCGGCTCGCGCGCATCGCCGGCCGGCGAGCCGTCGGGCCACGGGAACAGCGGCGGCCGGGCGAACTGCATGACGTCGGCGAACACCCGGCCATCGGCCTCCCAGGCATTCATGACGTGGAACACGTAGCAGGCCGGGCCGTGCCACCAGACGATGTCGGCCGTGCTGCCGCCGCGCGGCATCAGGCCGACGCGGGTGCCGTACTCCGGCTCCCAGGCGAAAGGCGGGCGGCCGGACTGCGCCCGCTCGCGGCTGGCGGTCAAGGGCATGATGGGGAACAGCACATGGCCGGCGCTGACCGCGAAGTCGTGCACCATGCTGGCGTAGGGCGCCTCGAACTCCTCCCGCCGGATCACCTCGCCCGCGCGCGAGATCACGCCGAAGCTCATGCCGCTGGAGAGCGACTCGGGCGTGCCATAGCCGAAGAACAGCAGCTCGCCGGTGTGCGGATCGGTCTTGGGATGCGCCGTGACCCGGTGCTTCAGCCCGCCCGCGAAATCGTCGGGGCCCAGGGTCTCGAGCGTGGCGAGGTCGACCGCCATCGGCAGGTGTGCCTCTTCGAGCGCCAGCATGCGTCCGGCATGGCCGATCACGTTCGTGTTGGCCGCGCCGTCGTCGGCGATCGGTGCCTCGCCCTCGGGCAGCTCGATCTTCAGGCCGACGGTCGGGTTGCAGCCGGTGCGCCGCGCCAGCGCCCACTGGCCGGTGCGCACCCAGCGGTTGCGGTAGCCGACCCTGCCCTCGTCGATGTGGAACGCATGCAGCATGCCGTCGCCCGTGAACCAATGGGCGCGCGGATCCGGCACCACGGGATTGGGCCCGTTGCGCACCAGCGTGCCGCGCAGGCCTGCCGGCAAGGCGCCCCGCAGCGGCAGCGACGCGAGCTCGGTCTCGAAGTCGATCGGCATCATGTTGGGAGGCGGGCCGCGGCGGGGGGTGGCTTCGTCCATCGGGATCTCCTGGCGCTGGGATTATCTTTCCAATGGAAATATGCATGTGCGAATGCACACTGTCAATCTATTTTTCCAGTGTTAAGATTTTCCTCGACATCCGCTGCGCAGTTTCCATGGCCACCGCCTCCACCCCCGCTGTTCCAGAATCCAGGCCCTACCACCACGGCGGACTGCCGCTGACCCTGCTGGTGGCGGCCGAAACGGTACTGGTGCGGGACGGCATCGCCGGCCTGGGCCTGCGGGCCATCGCGCGCGAGGCGGGGGTGTCGCACACTGCGCCCAGACACCACTTCGGCGACACCACGGGCTTGCTGAGCGATCTGGCGGCGGTCGGCTTCCAGCGCCTGCGCGACGCGATGCTGGCGGCCATGGACGGCGTCGCCGACCGGCGCGAGCGCCGCCACGCCATCGCCCATGCCTATGTGCACTTCGCGCACGACAACCCCGCGCTGTTCGGCCTGATGTTCCGCAACGAGATCATCGACATGCGCCGGCCCTCGCTGTCGCAGGCCGCGAAAGCCGCGATGCAGGTGATGGCGCCGACCATCGGCGAGGCGCCCTCCGCCGGCGCGGACGCGCTCTCGGCGTCGGACGCGATGCGGGTGACCGCGGCCTGGGCCTATGTGCATGGCCTCGCGACGCTGCTCATCGACCAGCGGCTGCACGGCGTGCTCAAGGCTTCCCCCGGTTTCCGCGACCCGCTGGCGCTGGTCGACGCGGTGCTCGAGAACGTGGCCCTGGCCGCGGAACCGGCGTCCCGCTGAAGGCAAGACGTCGCACCGCGTGTTCGGCATACTTCAGCCCGCCCGACCCATGCAGTCCTCGACCAAGGCATTCCCCATGCGCAGAAGACGTCTGGTGCAACTCGCCGCCGCGACCCCTTTCGCCACCCCCTGGGGTCTGCTGGCGCCAGCACGCGCGGCCGCCGCGGCCGGCCGGGTGCGACCGGGCGACCCCGACTGGCCGAGCGACGCGCAATGGCAGCGCTTCGGCGAACGGTTGGGCGGCGACGCGCTGGTCAAGGTGCAGTCGCCGTTCACGCCCTGCCTCGAGGCACCCGCCGGACCGGCATGCATGCAGTTCTTCAAGGCGGTGCGCAACCCCTATTTCCTCGGCGACGAGATCGGCCTGACGCAGACCCTCGGCTGGGTCGGCGCCTGGACCTCCAGCCCGAGCGTCCACGCGGTGGCCGCGCGCAGCACCGCCGACGTTGCCGCCGCGATCGACTTCGCGCGCGACCATCGGCTGCGGCTGGTGGTCAAGGGCGGCGGCCACAGCTACCAAGGCACCTCCAGCGCGCCCGATTCCCTGCTGGTCTGGACCCGCCGGATGAAACAGGTCCTGCTCCATGACGCCTTCGTCGGCAAGGGCTGCGAAGGCCGGGCGGCGCCGGTGCGGGCCGTCTCTGTCGGCGCCGGCGCGGTCTGGGCCCATGTCTATGACGCGGTCACCACCCGCGGCGGCGGCTACGTGCAGGGCGGCGGCTGCATGACGGTCGGCGTCGCCGGTCTGGTGCAGAGCGGGGGCTTCGGGAGCTTCTCGAAGGCCTACGGCCTGGCCTCGGGCAGCCTGCTGGAGGCCGAGGTGGTCACCGCCGACGGCCAGGTGCGGATCGCCAACGCCTGCAGCGAGCCGGAGCTGTTCTGGGGCCTCAAGGGCGGCGGTGGCGGCAGCCTCGGCGTGGTCACCCGCCTGACCTTGAAGGTGCATGCGCTCCCCGAATCATTCGGTGCGGTCAACCTCACGATCAAGGCTTCATCGGCGCCGGCCTTTCGCCGCCTGGTCGGCCTGGTCGTCGACTTCTATGCCGCCGCGCTGCACAACCCGCACTGGGGCGAACAGATCCGCCTGCGGCCCGACAACACGCTGCGCGTCGCGATGGTGTTCCAGGGCCTGTCTCGCGCCGAGGCCCAGGCCGTCTGGAAGCCCTTTCTCGATGCCGTCGACGCCGCGCCCGAGGCCTTCGAGACCGAGTACTCGCCGCTCAGGATCGTCTCGACCTCGGCGCGCGATTTCTGGTCCCCGACGCTGTTCAAGCGCATGTTCGGCTTCATCAGCACCGACGACCGGCCCGGCGCGCCGGACGGCAACGTGTTCTGGCCGGGCGACCAGCGCCAGGCCGGCCAGGTGCTGCACGGCTACCAGTCGGCCTGGCTGCCGGCGGCGCTGCTGCAGCCGGAGCGGCGCAGCGCCCTGTGTGACGCGTTGTTCGCCGCCAGCCGGCACTGGGGGGTGTCGCTGCACATCAACAAGGGACTGGCCGGCGCACCGGCCGAGGCCCTGGCCGCCGCCCGCGACACCGCGATGAACCCGGCCGTGCTCGACGCCTTCGCGCTTGCGATCGGCGGCGCCGACGGGCCGCCGGCCTTTCCCGGCGTCGCGGGGCACGAGCCCGACGCCGCGATGGCACAGCGCCAGGCGGCGGCGATCGGCCGGGCTTTCGACGAACTGCGCCGGCTGGTCCCGCAACCCGGCTCCTACCTGTCGGAGAGCAACTACTTCGAGCCCGACTGGCAGCGTTCCTTCTGGGGCGGCAACTATCCGCGGCTGCTCGCGGCCAAGGAACGCTACGACCCCGACGGCCTCTTCTTCGTCCACCACGGCGTCGGCAGCGAGCGCTGGAGCGCCGACGGATTCACAAGGAAAGCATGATGGAAACCACGGCCCTGCGCCACATCGACGACCTGCCGGGACCCCGCGGCGCCCCGCTGATCGGCAACCTGCTGCAGATCGACACCTCGCGCATGCACCAGCAGCTGGAGCAGTGGTGCCGCGAATTCGGTCCCTTCTTCAAGCTTCGGATGGGGCGCCGCAGGCTGCTCATCGTCGGCGACCACGAGGCGGTGGCCACCACGCTGCGCGACCGCCCCGACGGCTTCAAGCGCACCACCCGCTTCGAGGCCGTGGCCAGCGAGATGGGGCTGAAGCCGGGAGTCTTCGGCGCCAACGGCGAAGACTGGCGGCGGCAGCGGCGCATGGTGATGGCCAGCTTCGATCCGGCGCACGTGCGGCACTATTTCCCCTCGTTGCAGAAGGTCGCCGAGCGGCTGGTCGGCCGATGGCAGGCGGCCGCCCGACGCGGCGACGCGATCGACCTCCAGCCTGACCTGATGCGCTACACCGTCGACACGATCGCCGGGCTCGCGTTCGGCGCCGAGGTCAACACGCTGGAGTCCGACGGCGACGTGATCCAGCAGCACCTCGACAAGATCTTCCCGGCCCTCGTGCGCCGCATGCTGGCGCCGCTGCCGACCTGGCGCCTGCTGCCCAGCCGGGCCGACCGCGAGCTCAAGCACGGCGTGGAGGCGGTCAACGAGGCGGTGGCGCAGTTCATCGCCGACGCGCGCGGCCGGATGGCGGCCGACCCGGCGCTGCGCACCCACCCGACCAACCTGCTCGAAGCGATGATCGCGGCCGCCGACCAGCCCGGCAGCGGCATCACCGACCTGCAGGTGGCGGGCAACGTGTTCACGATGCTGCTGGCCGGCGAGGACACGACCGCCAACACCATCGCCTGGATGATCGACCTGCTGTGGCGCCATCCGGCGGCGCTGAAGCGCGCCACCGACGAGGTGCGCGGCCTGCTTGGCGACACGCGCTGCCCGAGCTTCGACCAGCTCGCGCAGCTCGATTACGTCGAGGCCTGCGCGCACGAGACGATGCGCCTCAAGCCGGTGGCGCCGATCCTCGCCTTGCAGGCCGAGCGCGACACCCGGGTCGGCGACGTGCAGGTGCCGACCGGCACGGTGGTGATCAACCTGATGCGCGTCGACAGCGTCAGCGACGCCCACCTGTCGAGCGCTTCGGCCTTCGAGCCGGAGCGCTGGCTCGCCGAGGGGCCGGCCGCCGCCGTGGCCGGCAATGCGAAGCGCATCTCGATGCCCTTCGGTGCCGGACCCCGCATGTGCCCGGGCCGCTACCTCGCACTGCTCGAAATGAAGATGGCCATGGCGCAGCTGCTGAACTGCTTCGACATCACCAGTGTCGAGACGCCCGACGGCCAGCCGGCGCGCGAGCATCTCGCCTTCACGATGACCCCGGTAGGTCTTCGGATGCGGCTGCGCGCGCGCGGCTGATTGCTCAGGGCTTCTGGCGTTCCGGCGCGTCGGCGTTGCCGCCGCGCGAGAACGTGCCTTCCTTGTTGGCCGCCGCATTCGCGGAGCGGCGCTTGGCGGTGGCGGCCTGGCGCTCGGCGCGCGGGTGCGAGGGCGCGGTCAGGGGATTGGCCTGGGCCTCGCCCATCTGCGGGCCGCGCGCGGCCTGGCCACCGCTCGCGCGCCGCTCGGTGCGTGCTTCGGAGCGCTCCGCCGGCGTCGTCTTCGCCGCCGGCGGCGCCTTGCCTTGAGCGGGATCGACTTCGCCGCTGCTCTGCGCCATTGCCGCGCCAGCGATCAGTTGGATCAAAGCTGCACCGACCAGGGGAACGATTTTTCTCATGCAAACCTTCATGTGTTGAAAACCACCCGCGAATTTGCAGGTCATGGCATGGTGCCAAGTCCGCCAGGTGATGTCCATTCGGGCCTACTCGCGGCTCCCGATCAGTGTCCGCTCGCCGTCCGGCCGATGCATGTCGAGGAAGGCGCCGCTGAAGGCCCAGGTCGTGGTCGACCTGAGTGCCGCGATGAACTCGCGCTCCTGCTGCATCACGCCCTCCCCGGGGCAGGTCCTGCGCGTGGTGGCCACCGGCCCGACGCTGACCTGGCCGCCGTTGACGCTGTAGCTGGCGCGCAGGCTGTTGCAACCGCCGAAGCCCTTGACGACGCCATCGCCGAAGGCCAGCGTCAGCGTGGTGCCGGCCAGCGGGCTCACGACCGCCTGCCGCCCGTTGTTGAAGCCGGTGATGTTCGAGCGCAGACCGACCAGCGCCGGCGCCGGTTCGGCCTTGAAGGCCAGCACGGCTTCTCCGTGATCCGAGAGCAGGCTCAGCCGGTCATCGGTGCGCACCGGCCGGAACGCGCCCGCCAGCGCCCGGTGCACGGCCGTCTCCAGCGCCATCGACGCCGGATCGCAGGCCATCATGGAGCCGGCCAGCGGTCCGATCACGAGGCGGCCCTGCTTGAAGGCATAGCTGCCGAAGTAGCGGTTGCAGCCCGAGAAGCCATCGACGCGGCCGTCCTTGAAGCGGGCCGTGACCGAGCCCGGACCGCTCGGCAGCGCCGCGGCATCGATGCCGCGCAGGTCGGTGAGGCGCCAGGTCGGACCCTCGATGGTCGGGGGCGCGGCGGCCAGCGGCTGCGCCCCGCAGGCCACGCCCGCGGCGAGCACCGCCGTCGAGGTCAGAGCACGGGTGAATGGCTTCGTCATTTCGCTTTTCCATGACATTCGAGGGTTCGGACCGGCATCTTAGTCAGGCCGTGCAGCGACGGCTCGACTCCCCTCGATAGGGGACGACGATCTCATCCCGAGACGCCCCAATGATGTCATGCAGGAGACTTCGCAGCGACGGCGCAAGGTGCGCGAACTGGCGGCCACGGATGTGGCCAGGCTTTGGGAAGACAACGCCGATGCGTGGGCTCGACAGGCCCGGCTCGGCGTCGACGTCTTCCGCGACCTCCTCAACACGCCCGCCTTTCTCGCGCTGCTGCCGCCGATCGCCGGCCTGCGCGGCCTGGACGTCGGTTGCGGCGAAGGCGCCAACACGCGGCAGCTTGCCGGGCTCGGCGCGAAGATGTCGGCCGTCGACATCGCACCCACCTTCGTGCGCTACGCGCAGGCCAGCGAAGCCTGCGACCCGCTCGGCATCGACTACGCCATCGGCGACGCGATGCAGCTGCCGTTCGACGATGGCGCCTTCGAATTCGTCACCGCCTTCATGTCCCTGATGGACATGCCGGACCCGGGACGCGCACTGCGGGAGATTCGCCGCGTACTGCAGCCCGGTGGCTTCGTGCAGTTCTCCATCCTGCATCCGTGCTTCGTGCCGCCGCGCCGCAGGGTGCTGCGCAATCGCAAGGGCAAGGCGCGCGCGATCGAGATCGGCGACTACTTCGAATCGACCGAGGGACGCGTGGACTGCTGGTGGTTCTCGACGCTCACAGGCAAGGAACGCCACGAGGTCGCGCCCTTTCGAACGCCGATCTTCCACCGCACGCTGAGCCAGTGGTTCGACCTTCTTGCCGCGGCCGGGCTGGTCGTCGAGAAGCTGGGCGAGCCCACGGCCGGCACGGGCCCGCATGCGAACCATCCCGTGATCGAAGACACCCGCGTGGCGCCGATGTCGCTGCACGTGCGCGCCCGGCGCACCGGCGACTGATCGCCTCGGCGACCCTTCTTCGATGTGTTTGACAGGCGTCGAAACCCCAGCGCAATATCGACGCCGACCCGCATCCAACGTCCACTTGAGGAGAACGCGATGACACTGAAACTTCGGCTGCGTGCGACGCTGGCCGCCACCTGCATGTCATTGGCGATGGCGGCCTTGCCCGCCCGCGCCGCCGATCTGCCGCTGGTCACCGGCGAGCAATGGACCGCCTCGAGCGAGGCCGTCAAGAAAGCCTACCTGGTCGGCATCGCCAACCTGGTGCAGGTCCAGACCGCGTACTTCGCCGCCAACCCGCCGACCGATGCGCAGAACTTCGTGCCGCGCCTCGCCAGGGGCATGCAGGGCCAGACGCTCGACAGCGTGCGCGAAGGCCTCGACCGCTGGTATGCGGCCAACCCGACCAAGCTGAAGCGGCCGGTGCTCGACACCCTCTGGTTCGAGATGGCCCTGCCCGGCCTGCAGAAGAACAAGTAACGGAGAGCGACATGAAACGACTTCACTGGATGGCGATCGTCTCGGCGATCGCGCTGATGGCAGGCTGCACCGACATGACGCCGCAGCAACAGGGAACCATGAGCGGGGCGGCGATCGGCGCGGCGGGCGGCGCCGGCATCGCGGCCATCTCGGGCGGCGACGCCTGGACCGGTGCCGCCATCGGCGGCCTCGCCGGCGGCGTGGCCGGCAACATCAGGGGCGGCAGGCAGCAGCAGATGGGCTGGTGAGGCCGGTGGCGGCGCCGCAGGCCAAGCGCTTCGTCCTGGCGGCACTGCTGCTGCTGCCGCTGTCGGCGCTCGCGCTGAGCACTTCGACCACGCGCGCAGTCAACATGCGCACCGGGCCCGATCGCTTCTTCGAAGTCATGACGGTGCTGCCCGCACGCACCTCGGTCCGGGTGACGGGCTGCATCGCCAGTTGGCGCTGGTGCCAGGTGGTCACGCGGCGTCACCGGGGCTGGGTGGATTCACGCTACCTGCAGGATCCGGTTCGCGGACGGGTCCCGGTCGTCGACGACCGGGGATCGTCGCGGCCACCGCCGGCGCGGCAGAGAGACACGCCGGTCCGGCCCGCCGGCTAGCCAGCCGCCGGACTCAGCGCTCGACGCGCGGCTTCAAGGTCGTGAAGTCGAGGAACGCCGTCTGCTCGAAAGACTCGTCCCGCTCGGGTGCCGGCTCCGGCTTGGCGAAATCCATGAAATCGGTCGGCTCGAAGCTGATGTCGCGGCGGGGCGCAACCGGCGCCCGCGCATGCCGCTCCTTGGCACTCTCGCGCAGCCGGGCGAGGTCGGCGCGGACCTCCTCGAGCGAACGCATGGTCTTGGCCGGCGACTGCGCTTCGGCTGCCTTGGCCACGATCGGCGCCGCAGCCACGGCAGGCACCGGAGCGGGGACGACGGGCATGACAACCGCCGGCACGTCGACCGGCTTCGGCGCCTCGCGCACCGGCATCGACGCATCGGACGCGATCGGCATCGGCCGGGAGGCCACCGTCCTCGGCGGTGTCGGCATCGGCGTCTCGGGCCGCAGCCGCGGTGCGGCCGACGCCACCACGCGCGGCGCCGAACGCACCGTCCGGCGCCGGCCGAACAGGAGCCGAAGGCGACTGCGGAGTCGATGCAATGTTCCGAGGAAGGGCGTAGCTTTCATGGGGCGGGGCGAGCGGGATTGAAGCGATTGTGAAACGACCTCAATGAAGCCGAAAGAGTTACAACTCGCTGTATACCGTGATTTGCGCACAAATGCACGGAACCGTTCAGGACTCTGTCGCCTTTCGCGCGACAAGTGCCACCCCCGCGTCCCCGGAACGCCGTCCGGTCAGCCGGCCAGGTCGCTCAGGGTCTTGCCTTGGGCCAGCGCTTCCTTGAGCCAACGGGGCTGCGGACCCCGGCCGGTCCACGAATGGCCGGCATCGTCGCGGTAGACCACGGTCGACGGGCGGCGCTGCGCGCGGGCCGCCTTCCCGGCAGGTGGCGCGGCTTTTGCGGGCGCGCCCGAGACCCGGAAGTCATCGAGGGCGCGGCCGGCCGCCAGTGCCTCGCGCAGCCAGCGGGGACGGGGGCCGCGTCCCGACCAGTCGCGGCCGGCACCGTCGCTGTAGCGGGTCCCCGTCGCACTCGACTTCCTGCTGCCCCGCGCCGCCTTGGGGCTGGCACCCGAGCCGCCGCCGAAGCCCAATTGCTGCGCAGTCAATCCGTAGTGGGAGATCGCGACCTTGATCCGATCGATCACGCCGGCGACCTCCTTGTCGCGCAGACTGTCGGCCTGGCGCTGAAGCAATGCGATCTTCTTTTGAATCTGAGCGTATGTCGTCATAGGCACTACTACCCTGTGATTGAGAAAGGAGCCATAGCTTAGTCCCTGTGCCGCCCGGGCCGATTCCGCCTACCTGCCGAGCACCTTCAAGGCGTTCTTCGACCACTCGACCCACATGCTCTCCAGCAAGATTCCGGCCTGCAGCACCAGGTGCTGCACCTGCCTCTGGCGCGAGTCCGCGGTGTCGGCGAAATCACGTGCTTCGATCTCGCGATAGACCGAGAGATTGCGCCGATGGATCGCCAGCCGCCGGACGATCTCCTTGTCGAGTCCGGTCGCCCCCAGTGCGGCGTCGGCGCGCAGGCGGACCATCAAGGTGTCGCGCAAGGGCGTGGGGTCTTCGATCTCGAGCACCCAGCGCTTCAGTTCCTTGCGCCCGGCGGGAAGGATCTTGTAGGTGCGCTTGCGGCCCCTGCCCTGCTCGGCCGGTAACGACTGCACCCAGCCCGAATCTTCGAGCCGCGCGAGCTCACGGTAGATCTGCTGGTGCGTGGCCTGCCAGAAATAGGCGATGGACCGGTCGAAGCGGCCCGCGAGTTCGGACCCGGATCCGGGCCGCTCGACCAGCGCGGTCAACAAGGCGTGGGGCAATGACATCGAGCGCGATTGTAAATGCAACCAGTTGCATGAACGAGCGAACTCGGGCATATTTATGCAACCCGTTGCATAGACATGAGACCCCGATGAACCACTACCCCCACCTGATGAAGCCGATGGAGCTGGGCTTCACCTCGCTCAAGAACCGCGTGCTCATGGGCTCGATGCACGTCGGCCTCGAAGAAGCCCCGCAGGGCTTCGAGCGCATGGCGGCCTTCTATGCCGAGCGCGCGCGCGGCGAGGTCGGCCTGATCGTGACCGGCGGCATCTCGCCCAACGAGCGCGGCCGCCCGATGAAGCACGGCGCGGTGCTCGCCACCGAGCAGGAGGCCGATCGCCACCGCCTCATCACGCAGGCGGTGCATGCCGAAGGCGGCCGGATCGCGATGCAGATCCTGCACTTCGGCCGCTATTCGTACCAGCCTTCGCTGGTGGCGCCGAGTGCGCTGCAGGCGCCCATCAACCCCTTCGTGCCGCATCCATTGAGCAGCGAGGAGGTCGAACAGACGATCGAGGACTTCGTGCAGTGCGCCGCACTCGCGCGGCACGCGGGCTACGACGGCGTCGAGATCATGGGCTCCGAGGGCTACCTGATCAACGAGTTCATCGCGGCCCGCACCAACCACCGCGACGACGAATGGGGCGGCGACTACGCCCGGCGGATGCGCTTTCCGGTGGAGATCGTGCGCCGGGTGCGCGAACGGGTCGGCGAGCGCTTCATCATCGTCTACCGGCTCTCGATGCTCGACCTGGTCGAGGGCGGCTCGACGCTGGCCGAAGTCATCGAACTGGCCCAGGCGATCGAGCGGGCCGGCGCCACCATCATCAACACCGGCATCGGCTGGCACGAGGCGCGCATCCCGACGATCGCCACCAAGGTGCCGCGCGGCGCCTACGCCTGGGTCACCCAGCGGCTGATGGGCAAGGTCGGCATCCCGCTGGTGGCGACCAACCGCATCAACACGCCCGAAGTCGCCGAGCGTCTGCTGGCCGAAGGCTGCTGCGACATGGTCTCGATGGCCCGGCCGCTGCTCGCCGATGCCTTCTTCGTGCGCAAGGCGCGCGAGGGCCGCGGCGACGAGATCAACACCTGCATCGGCTGCAACCAGGCCTGCCTCGATCACACCTTCGCGGGCAAGATCACCTCGTGCCTGGTCAACCCGCGTGCCTGCCACGAGACCGAACTGCGGATCGATGCGACGCCCCAGCCCAGGCGCATCGCCGTCGTCGGCGCCGGGCCGGCCGGCCTGAGTTTCGCGGTGACCGCCGCCGAGCGGGGCCACGCGGTGACGCTGTTCGAATCCGCGGGCGAGATCGGCGGCCAGTTCAACATCGCCAGGAAGGTGCCCGGCAAGGAGGAGTTCAACGAGACGCTGCGCTACTTCCGGCGCCAGATCGAACTTCGCGGGGTGCAATTGCGATTGAACACGCGGGTCGGGGCGGAGGCGCTGAAGAACGGCGGCTTCGACGACATCGTGCTGGCCACCGGCATCGTGCCGCGGGTGCCGGCGATCGAGGGCATCGACCATCCGAAGGTGCTCGGCTACCTCGACGTGCTGCGCGACGGCAGGGAAGTGGGCGACAGCGTGGCGGTGGTCGGCGCCGGCGGCATCGGCTTCGACGTCAGCGAGTTCCTGCTGCACGAAGGCGAAAGCCCGAGCATGGCGCCCGAGAAGTTCTACGCCGAGTGGGGCGTCGACACCGCCTACGCCGAGCCCGGCGGCCTGCGCGCCCCGCGGATGGCGCAGGCGCCGCGCAAGGTCGCGCTGCTGCAGCGCAAGGAGAGCAAGGTCGGCGACCAGCTCGGCAAGACCACCGGCTGGATCCACCGGACCTCGCTCAAGGCCAGGCGCGTGTCGATGACGCCCGGCGTCGGCTACCGGCGCATCGACGATGCCGGCCTGCACATCACGGTCGACGGCCAGGACCGCCTGATCGCCGCCGACCACGTGGTGATCTGCGCCGGGCAGGAGCCGCAGCGCGAGCTCTACCAGGAACTGCAGGCGCAGGGCTTGCGCGTGCACCTGATCGGCGGCGCCGACGTGGCCACCGAACTCGACGCCAAGCGCGCCATCGACCAGGGCACGCGGCTGGCCGCGAGCATCTGATCCGTTTCACGAGCCTCAGGACAGGAGACTCTCGATGACTTCGAACCTCACCCGGCTGAAGCCGGCCGTCGCCACCTCCCTCGCCGCCTGGCACGACATGATCGCCCGCCGCGACCTGAGCCAGCTGGCGACCATCGTGCATCCCGATGCATCGTTCCGCTCGCCGATGGCGTTCAACGCGTATGCGCCGGCCGAAGCCGTGCTGCTGGTGCTCGGCACCGTCATCGACGTGTTCGAGGACTTCGCCTACCACCGCGAGCTGGCCAGCGACGACGGCCTGAACGTGGTGCTGGAGTTCAGCGCCCGCGTCGGCGACAAGAAGCTCAAGGGCATCGATCTGGTCCGGTTCGACGAAGACGGAAAGATCGTCGAGTTCGAGGTCATGGTGCGGCCGCTGAGCGGCCTGCAGGCGCTCGGGCAGGCCATGGGCGAGCGCCTCGGCGCCAAGCTGCCGGCGTTCAAGAGCCCGGCCTGAGCGGGTACGATGCGGGCCCGCGGCGCTCCTGCGCTCCGCACTCGCCCTCCGACCCGCCCGCCATGACCGCCGCCAGAAAGCCCGCTTCCTCCACGCCTTGCCTGCGGGTGTCGCCCAGCGGCGTCCACGGACTCGGCGCCTTCGCCACCCGGGACCTGCCCGCCCAGGCCCTGCTGGGCCTCTACGAGGGCCGCCGCTATACCGCCGAACAGGTCGCCGCCCGCAAGTGGAACGACCAGCTCACCTATCTGTTCATGCTCTCCAACGAGGAGATCATCGACGGCGGCAAGGGCGGCAACGCCACCCGCCACCTGAACCATTCGTGCAACCCGAACTGCGAGGCGGTGGAGGAATACGACGAGGCGGGCCGCCTCGAGCTCAGGTTCCAGACCCTGGTGCCGGTGGAGGCCGGCGACGAGCTCTTCATCGACTACGGCCTCACGGCCGACGACGGCTCATCGCCTGCGGACTATCCGTGCCACTGCGGTGCCGAGAACTGCCGCGGCACGATGCTGGACCTGGCGCCCGAAGCCGAGCCGCATCCCGGCCTGGTGGCGCGATAGCGTTCAGCGCAACGGCAGCGCGAGGGTCGCGGCCAGCGGCAGCGCATCGATGCGTTCGCCGCTCGCGACCACGACGGCCCGGCCCTGCGACACCTCTGCCAGGGTGCGCCAGAGGCAGCGGATCGAGGCCGCATCGAGACCGCCGGTCGGCTCGTCGAGCAGCAGCAGCGGCCGGCTCGACGCCAGCGCGGCCGCCAGCCAGACCTTGCGCTTCGAGCCGGTCGACAGCATGAACATCGACTTCTCGAGGTGCGGCGCGAGTGCGAACCCGTCGACCACGCGCTGCCAGAGTGCCGCGTCGAAGCCGGCGTCGCCCTCGCGCAGCGCGGCCGTGCACGCAGACACCGTCAATGGATCGAAGGCGTCGGTCGCAGGATCGACGAAGAAGACGCTGCGGCGATAGCGCTCGGGGTCTTGGTCCAGCCGGACGCCGTCCAGACTCAATTGACCGCGCGCGGCCAGGGTCCCGGCCAGCACCCGCAACAAGGTGGACTTGCCGCTGCCGGTGTCGCCGTGCAGCAGCGTCACGCCGGCGCCGATCGACGCCGCCCACCCCGTGGCGAGCGCCGGCTGGCCCGGATAGGCGAAGCCGAGATCGCGGATGTCGAGCACCGGTCGCTCGCCGGCCTGCTCGCGCGTCACGCTTTCGACAGGCGCCGCCGCGCCTTGACCGCGCTCGCCAGCCCTTCGAGCACCGGCACCGTCTGCGCGAAGCCGATGCAGGCATCGGTGATCGAGACGCCGTGCTTGAGCGGGACGCCCGGCTTCAGGTCCTGCCGGCCTTCTTCGAGATGGCTCTCGATCATCACGCCGGTGATGCGGCGCTCGCCGGCCGCGATCTGCGCCGCCACGTCACCGGCCACCACGATCTGCCGCTGGTGCTGCTTGCTGCTGTTGCCATGCGAGACGTCGATCATGACCTGGGGCCGGAGGCCGTTCGCCAGCAGCGCCTCGCAGCTGGCCGCCACGTCGGCGGCCGAATAGTTGGGGGCCTTGCCGCCGCGCAGGATCACGTGGCAGTCGTCGTTGCCGCGGGTCTCGAAGATCGCCGCCATGCCCATCTTGGTCATGCCCATGAAGGCATGCGGCGCGCGGGCCGCGAGGATGGCGTCGGCCGCGACCTTGACGCTGCCGTCGGTGCCGTTCTTGAAGCCGACCGGGCAGCTCAGGCCCGAGGCCAGCTGGCGATGGCTCTGGCTCTCGGTGGTGCGCGCGCCGATGGCACCCCAGGCGATCAGGTCGGCAATGAACTGCGGGCTCAGCAAGTCGAGGAACTCGGTACCGGTCGGCAGGCCCAGGGTGGTGAGTTCGAGCAGCAGGCGCCGCGCGCGCTCCAGGCCCTCGTTGATCGCGAAGCTGCCGTCCAGGTGCGGGTCGTTGATGTAGCCCTTCCAGCCCACGGTGGTGCGCGGCTTCTCGAAGTAGGCGCGCATCACGATCAGCAGGTCGTCCTGCAGCGAATCGGCCACCACCTTGAGGCGCTGCGCGTATTCGATCGCCTGGTCGTGGTCATGGATCGAGCAGGGGCCGACCACGACCACCAGCCGGTCGTCGCGACCGTGCAGCACGTCGGCGATCGCGGCGCGGCTGCCCTCGACCAGCGCCAGCGTGTTGTCGCGCACCGGCACGCGCTCCTGCAGCAGCGCGGGGGTCATGAGCGGGCGCACGGCGCCGATGCGCACGTCGTCGATCCGGGTGGTATCGAGGGTGCTGTCGCGGGAGCCGATTTCGGCATCGTGGAGGGGATCGTCGAGACGGGACATGGTCGTGGCTGTGATTTCGAGCGGAATTTGCCCGATTGTCCTCCGGACCGCGCCTTCAGCCGGCGCGCCTGCCCCGTGGCCGGGCGGGCGCGGGTTCGCTCAGCAGCGCCTGGGCGACGCCCGGCACGACCTCGATGCTGGGCGGCCGCACCGGCGCCTGCCAGGTGACCGCCTGCCACAGCGGCAGCACCATCAGCGCCGGGCTGGCGTTCGCCAGGTCGGCCAGGCTGTAGCGGTCGAGTTCGTCGAGGAAGGCCTGCATCGCGCGCGCCAGCACCGCGGCCAGTTCGCAGCCGCCGGTCAGCACGCAGCGGTTGTCGTCGCCGAAGCACTCGACCAGCGCGAAATCGCTCTCGAGGTGGCGCACGATGGTGCCGATCCTGAGCTTCGAAGGATGTGCCGCCAGCCGCATCCCGCCGTTGCGCCCGCGGACGGTCTCGACCCAGCCCGACTTGCCCAGCAGATGGGTGACTTTCATGAGATGCGCGTTCGAGATGTCGAAGGCCTTCGACAGATCGGCGATCGTGACCAGCGAATCGGTGCGGGTCGCCAGCACCAGCAGCACGCGCAGGGAGTAGTCGGTGAAGAGCGTCAGTCTCATAAGCTGCATTTTACGTATTGCTTTGAAGTCGCGCCGACTATAAGATACATGTCATGTATATGTTAAAGGCACCCCCACCGACGGGCCTGCCGCTGCTGCGGCTGGCCTTCCGCCCCTTCTACCTCGGCGCGGCGGTCGCCGGCGTGGCCTGGATGGCGCTGTGGGCGGCACTCCTGAGCGGCCATGCCGCACTGCCGAACCGGCTGCCGCCGATCTACTGGCATGCGCACGAGATGCTGTTCGGCTTCGTCGCCGCCGTGATCGTCGGTTTCCTGCTGACCGCGGGCAGGGTCTGGACCGGTCTGCAGACCCCGCGCGGTGCGCCGCTGGCGGCCCTCTGGCTGCTCTGGCTGGCGGGGCGCATCGCCTCGGTGGCGGCGCCGGCGCCGGTCTTCGCGGCGATCGACACCCTGTTTCTGGTCGCCGCCGCGCTGGTCTTCGCCACCCTGATCCTGCGCGCGCGCAACACGCGCAACCTCAAGGTGGTGGTGGTGCTGGCGCTGCTGGCAGCCGCCAATGCGGCTTTCCACCTGGGGTCCATCGGCGTGTCCTGGGCCGATCCGATGCGCGCGCTGCATGCCGGCCTGGCGCTGGTCGTGATCCTGGTCTCGATCGTCGCCGGCCGCGTGATACCGGCCTTCACCCAGAGCGTCACCCCGGGCCTGCGGATCACCGAGCCGCGCTGGCTGACGCCGGCGGCCATCGGCTGCACGGCGCTGGGCCTCGCGCTTTGGGTCGCAGGATCCTTCGCCGCGCTCGGTGCCGCCACGCTGGCCGTCGCTGCCATCCTGCAGGCGCTGCGACTCGGCCGCTGGGCGCCGGCGGCGAGCCGGCGGCGGCCGATCCTGTGGGTGCTTCACGCCGCCTATGCGTGGCTGCCGGCCGGCCTGGCGCTGCTGGCTGCCGCCGAGGCCGGCTGGATCGGCAGCGCCGCCGGCGTGCACGCGCTGGCGGTCGGCTGCATCGGCGGCCTGGTCATCGGCATGATGACCCGGACGGCCCGCGGCCACACCGGCCGGGACCTGACGGCCTCGCGCAACGAGATCGCGGCCTATGCGCTGGTGATGGCGGCGGCGCTGGTGCGGGTGGCCGCCCCCGGGCTGCCGCCGCAGTGGCAAGGCACGGCGCTGTTCGTCGCGGCGGGTGCGTGGACGCTGGGGTTCGCGCTCTTCCTCGCCCAATTCTCGCCGTGGCTCGCCAGCCCGCGAGCGGACGGCCGCGACGGCTGACAGGCGCCGCAAATAGGGCTTGCCGGCGTGATCTTTTTCCTTGGCGCGCCTGCGCGGCTTCGATTCAATCCCATGCCAGCACATGAGTTTGAACCCATCGCACATGAAGCCTGACCTCAGCCTCGTCATCGAAGAACCCATCGCCGGCCACTACTACTGGATGGTCGTGCGACCCGGCGGATGGCTGCGACTGGGGCCCTGCGAGGTGGTCGATGCGGGCAGCGGACCGCTGCCGTCCTACCAGGCGGCGCAGGCGGCGGGCAACCGGGTGCTGGCCAGCTTCCAGCCGGTGGTCGAGCGGCCGACGCCGAGCGGCTTCGGCGGCGCCTGGGACATCATGACGATTCCGGGTGCGCTGACCTGAGGCGGCCTTCCGCCAGCGCCGCGTGCAGGGCATCGACCGCCTGCCGCCAGGCCTGGACCGCTGCGCGCTGTTCGGCGTCCGCCTCCCGCTCTTCCTGCGGCACCTTGGCGGCGTCGCGCATGTGGCGCTCCTGCAACGGCAGGCGGCGGGCTGGAAACGGCGGCAACGGGATGCCGGCCTTGCGAAGGATCTTTTCTTTCCGGTGACGGGTGAGCATGGCGAGGCTGAGGGTTTCTACCCCCAGTCTCGGGCCAAGCGCCGCCCGGCCGAATAGTGCATTTGCATCATTGCGCAGGACATGCTTCCCATGGGAGCGATGTCCCAATTTCCCAAGTGAATGTCCCAGATTTGCAAGTCGCGGCAGGGCTTGAAGTCGCAAACTTGCGGTCAACCACAACGGAGACACCGCGATGCAACTGCATGTTCGAGCCGCCGCCGCGGCACTGGGAATGACCCTCGCCTGCGCGGCCTGGGCGTGGCCCGAGAAACCCATCAAGCTCGTCGTCGCCGCCCCGGCGGGCGGCACCATGGACATCGTGGCCCGCGTGGTGGGACAGCAGTTGTCCAGCGACACCGGGCAGCCCGTGGTGGTGGAAAACAAGCCCGGCGCGGGCGCGGCGATCGGGATCCAGGCCATGCTGCAGGCGCCCGCCGATGGCTACACCCTGGCCATCACCGCGAGCAACGCGCTGGCCGAGATTCCGCACGTGATGAAGCCGCCCTACGACCCGCTGAAGGACGTGCTGCCCATTGCCTCGCTGGCGCGCTCGGGCGTGGTGCTGGTCACTTCCGCCACGGTGGCGGCGACCGACTTCAAGAGTCTGCTGGCCTCACTGCGGACCCGCAAGGGCAGCGGCACCTATGCCAGCTACAGCCCTGGCACCGTCTCGCACTACGCGGGGCTGATCCTGAGCGACAAGGCCGGGCTGGACCTTCAGCATGTGGGCTATCCGGGCTCCCCGCCGGCGTTGCAGCATGTGCTCGGCGGGCAGGTGGACATGATGTTCGACGGCATGCTCACTTCCGTGCCGCTCATCAAGGCGGGCAAGCTGCGGGCCTACGCCTTCTCCGGGGCCAGGCGCTCGCAGCATCTGCCTGAGGTTCCCACGATGACAGAGCTGGGCTATCCAGAAATCCAGTTCATGGGCTGGGTGGGAATGATCGGATCGCCCAAGCTCAAGCCCGAGTTGCTGGCCCAGATCCAGAAGGCCGTGGCCAAGGCCGCCGGCGCTCCCGCCGTGCGCCAGAAGCTGCTCGACGTGGGCCTGGAGCCTGAGATCAACACCGACACGCCCGCGCTGCAGCGCGAAACGCGCGAGATGTCCGAGCGCAACGCCGCCATCGTGCGCAAGTACGAGATCAGGATGTGACGGGGGCGACATTCCCTACTGAAACCGAAACCACAAGTCTTTTCGCCGGAGTACCCATGAATTTCCTCGATGGCCACCTGTTCCCCGAAAACCAGCAGCCCCTGATCATCACCGCCGCGCCCTACGCGCCGGGCTGGCTGCCGTCCGACTTTCCCGAAGACATCCCGGTCACCATGGAGGCGCAGATCCAGAAAGCCGTGGACTGCTACAACGCCGGCGCGACCGTCTTGCATCTGCACGTGCGCGAACTCGACGGCAAGGGCAGCAAGCGCCTGAGCAAGTTCAACGAACTGATCGCGGGCGTGCGCAAGGCGGTGCCGGAGATGATCATCCAGGTGGGCGGCTCCATCAGCTTCGCGCCGGAAACCGAAGGCGCAGCCGCCAAGTGGCTCAGCGACGACACCCGCCACATGCTGGCCGAGCTGGAGCCCGTGCCCGACCAGGTGACCGTGACAGTGAACACCTCGCAGATGAACGTGACCGAGCAGGCCGAGGACGCGGACTTCGAAGGCACCTCGCGCCAGATCCCGGCCATCTTCAACGCCTACAAGGAAATGACCGTGCCCGCGCAACCCGGCTGGGTCGAGGAGCATATTCGCCGCCTGACCAGGGCGGGCATTCAGAGCGCCTTCCAGTGCTACAACATCAACAGCTTCGAGTCGGTCGAGCGCCTGATGCGCAAGGGCGTCTACCAGGGCCCGCTGGTGATGAACTGGGTGGCCATTGGCGGAGGCATGGATGCGCCCAGCCTCTACAGTCTGGCCAACTTCGTGCGCGCCGTGCCCGATGGCGCCGTGCTCACCGTGGAAAGCAATGTGCGCAACGTGCTGCCCGTGAACATGTGGGGCATCGCGGCGGGCCTGCATGTGCGCTGCGGCACCGAGGACTGCCTGTGGAACCAGAAGCGCAGCGCCAAGGCCAGCACCGTGTCGCAGATCGAGCAGCTGGTGCGCATCTCCGAAGAGTTCGGCCGGCCGATCGCCACCGCCAGGCAGGCGCGCGAGATCAGCAGGATCGGCGTGTTCTACGACACCGTGGAAGAGTCGCTGGCCGCCAACGGCTTTGCGCCCAACCGCAACGGAGGCAACCAGGGCTTCCTGCGCAAGGTGTTCACGGCCTGAGTCAGCCGGTCGCCTGCTGGCGCCATTGCGTCACGCTGCAACCGAAATGCGCGCGGAACCAATGACTGAATCCGCTGGGCGCAGAAAAGCCCAGCAGGTGGGCGATTTCGGCCGACGGCATATTGCTGTCGCGCAGATGGCGCAGCGCCAGTTCGCGCCGTACGTCGTCCAGCAGGACGATGAAGGTCAGCCCCTCGGCGCCGAGATGGCGGTGCAGCGTGCGTCGATCCATGCGAAGGTGGCGGGCTACCGCGTCCGCGGTGCAGCGGCCTCCGGGCAGCAAGGCCTGGATCAGTTCGCGGCAGGTCTCGCTGGCCCGGTTGCCCCGCTGTTGCAAGGCTGACTCCAGGTAGTCGCGGGCAAAGCGGGCCATGCCGGGGTCTTGCGTGCTGCGCGGCTGCCGCAGATCCGCAGCTTGGCAGACGATGCCGTTGAACGGCTGGTCGAACAGCACGCGGCAGCCGAAGAAGGCCCGGTGCGCCGCCATGTCGGCGGGCGGCGCATGAGTGAAGCACACCCTGCGCGGTCGCCAGCGGGAACCGATCAGTTCCTTCAGGATATGCAGCATGACCCCCAGCGCCAGCTCCATCGACTGACGCGTCGCCAGGCCGGGAATGGGCAGCAGGTCGTCGCGGATGATGGTGCAGTCCCCCTCATCGTCGATGCGCGTGATCAGCGAAGCGTTGAGCAGCTTGCGGTAACGGCACAGCGCGTCGAGCGCCTCGCGCGGCGTGGCGGCCTCGCGCAGCACCAGGCTGACCGGCCCGAGGTTGGACAAGGGCCGGCGCGCCGCCAGCCGCAGCGCGAAGTCCTCCGCGCCCGTGGCGCGAGCCGCAAGCTCCAGCGCCTCGCGCACCGCGTTGTTGGGAATCAGCGCCTCCGGGTCTTGCAGCAGCCGCGCCGACAGGCCCACCTTGCGCAGCAGCGCTTGCGGGTCGCCGCCCAGCGCGCGCACCAGGTCGCTGTACCCGCTCAGGCTGGCACTGCGGATGAGGCTGCCGAACGCACTTGTCATTTGTCATTTGTCTCCAGCCTGTGATCCCCGAGTTGGCGCGCGGCGTACCAGCCGATCACCCGGCGCCGCGGCGGCGATGGAAGCGCCCGCGCGCGGCCTTCGTGATCGCCACCACGCAAGGATGGGTGACGCGGCGCTCGACCGAGATCGCGAAGAACTCCTCGATCAGCCCCGCGGCACGGCCGATCACCTCGACACCGTACTGGGTGCAGGTCTCTTCCTCGAGCACCTCGGGCGTCATGAAGACGCCGCGGCCCTCGCCGCCGAAGGCCTTCAGCAGCGCGGCGTCGTCGAACTCGCCGATAGCCCGCGGCCGCAGCCGGTGCTCGGCCAGCCACAGGTCGAGCCGCTGGCGCGCGGCCGACGAGGCGCCCTGGATCAGCATCGGCGCGCGGTCGAGGCACTGCGGGAACTCGCCCCTGAGCGTGCGCCGGAGCGCCGGGGTCGCGAAGAAGCTCATCGCCGTCGTGCCCAGCGTGTGGTTGAAGGCCTTGACGCCGACCTGCCGGCCCATCGGCTCGTCGGCGATCACCAGGTCGATGCGCTGCACCGACAACTGCCCGAGCAGGTCGCGGAAGTTGCCTTCGTGGCAGATCAGCCGGACCGGCTCGGCGATGCCGAGCGCCGGCTCGAGCAGGCGGTAGGCGATCGACTTCGGCACCGCATCGGCGATGCCGACCCGGAAGTCGAGCGCACGGGCACCCTCGCCGCGGCTGCCGAGCGCCGCCTCGAGCTCGGCGCCGAGCGCGAAGATCTGGTCGGCATAGCTCAATGCCGTGCGCCCCTCGGGCGTCAGCTCGAGCCCGCGGCCGCGCTTCTGGAACAGCGGGCTGCCCAGGCTGTCCTCGAGCAGCTTGATCTGCCCCGACAGCGTCTGCGGCGTGATGTGCAGCTGCTCGCTGGCGCGCACGATGCCGCCGGCCTTGGCGGCGGCCCAGAAGTAGTGCAGGTGCTTGAAGTTCATACCAGCCCCAATAATACGAAAAACTCGAATGAATGGTGTCAAAAATTCGACTTTTCTCGAAGGCTATATCGCCCTAGAGTGGGCCTCATACGCGTGCACACGCGTGGTTTTTCCAACCTACCAAGGACATTCGAATGAACGACAACATCCAGGTCTACGGCTCGCCCTACGCGGCGACGCCGGCCGCCGCACAGCGCAACCAGGTGCTGCGCAACACCTACTGGCTGCTGGCGCTGTCGATGGTGCCCACCGTGCTGGGCGCCTGGCTCGGCCTCTCGACCGGCCTGGCGCGCGCGATGTCGCCCGGCATCTCGATGGTGGTCTTCCTGGCCGGTGCCTTCGGCTTCATGTTCGCGATCGAGAAGACCAAGAATTCGGCCGCCGGCGTGCCGGTGCTGCTGGGCTTCACCTTCTTCATGGGCCTGATGCTGTCGCGCATGCTGGGCGTGGTGCTGGGCATGCAGAACGGCGCCGGCCTGGTGATGACGGCCTTCGCCGGGACCGGCGCGATCTTCCTCGGCATGGCCAGCCTGTCGTCGATCATCAAGCGCGACCTGTCGGCGATGGGCAAGTGGCTGTTCATCGGCGCCATCCTGCTGCTGGTGGCCGGCATCGCCAACTTCTTCATCCAGTCGGGCGCGCTGATGATCACGCTGGCGGTGCTGGCGATCGGCATCTTCTCGGCCTTCATCCTGCACGACCTCAAGCGCGTCAAGGACGGCCACGAGACCAACTACATCACGGCCACGCTCGGCGTCTACCTGAGCCTGTACAACGTGTTCCAGTCGCTGCTGATGCTGCTGGGCCTGGGCGGCAGCCGCGAGGAATGAGCATGACGGACACGGAGTCTCGCGCCATCGTCACGCTGGCTCTGATGGCGGCCTTCGCCGACGGCGACAAGCACGCGCGCGAACGCGAGGAGATCAAGCGCATCGCCGACGGCTTCTCGCGGGCCGAAGCCATCAATCTGCCGACGCTCTACCAGGACGTGCTGATGCAGCGCGTCTCGGTCGCCGACCTGGGTGCGCAGTTGCGCAGTCACGGCGCCAAGCAGTTGGCCTACGAGATGGCGGTCTGCGTCTGCGATGCCGATGGCGCGCACTCGGAGGCCGAACGCGGCTTCCTGGCCGATCTCCGCGCATCGCTCGGACTCGATGCTGCCGCTTCTGCGGCGTTCACCGAAGAGGCGCAGGCGATCGCGGCGGCGCCTCTGGCCGCGGGCGCCGCGCTGGCGGCACCGGGCGGCGGACCCGACCCGGCCGAACTCGACCAAGCCATCTTGAACGCCGCGATCCTGAACGGCGCGCTCGAGCTGTTGCCCGAGACACTCTCGACCATGGCCATCATCCCGCTGCAGATGAAGCTGGTCTACCGCGTCGGCAAGGCCTACGGCTTCGAGCTCGACAGCGGCCACATCAAGGACTTCGTCGCCACCGTCGGCGTCGGCCTGACCTCGCAGTACCTGGAGCAGGCCGGCCGAAAGCTGCTCGGCGGGCTGCTGGGCAAGGTCGGCGGCGGCCTGCTCGGCGGCCTCGGCAAGCAGGCCGTGAGTTCGGGCATGAGCTTCGCCACAACCTACGCGCTCGGCCATGTCGCCCGACGCTACTACGCGGGTGGACGCCAGCTGTCGACCGAGATGCTGAAGGGCGCCTATGCCAGCGTGATGCAGGAGGCGCAGGGGCTGCAGACGCGTTATCTGCCGGCGATGCAGGAGAAGGCCCGCACGCTGGACCCGCGGCAGGTGCTGTCGATGGTGCGCGGAGGCTGAGTCAGGGGGCGGACGCCGGGTGGTCCTTCGAGCCCCAGAACTTCCACCAGGGCCGCGTCGCCGGTATCGACTCGGGCGGCAACTGCTGGAGCTGGCTGGCACGCAGCCGCTGGCGGCACTCCACTTCCAGCGCGTGGGCGATGCCGAAGGCCTCGCGGTCGCCACGCGAGGCCTGGGCGCGCCAGCTCACAGCCAGGCGCACGAGTTCTTCGTCGTCGATGTCGGCCAGCTGCGCCGGGGTCGGCACGCTCGAATTCATGGCTGATGGCGCCGAACTGCGCTTTTCGCGGGATACATGGGGACGATTATTGCGCATCCGCTCCCACTGTCCGACCGGTAAAGCAGCGGATTCACAACGCCGCGCCGAAGATTCTTTTTGGCTGCACCTGCATCCAATCGCACCGTCGGCGGGTAGTTCCGGCAGCAGCAAGCCGCTGCCCACCCAACCACCGAAGGAGTTTCCCATGCGTCACCTCATCCCGTCGCGCCCCGTCGTCGCCGCACCGTTGCTGGCCGCCGCCCTGCTGACCGCCTGCGGCTCGATGCCCAGCTCCGGATCGGCTTTCTCGCAGGCCTCGCTGCCGGCCCCGATCCAGGTGCCGGCAGGCCACAAGGTCGCGCTGGAAACCGTCGGCGTCGGCGAGATCACCTACGAGTGCCGCGACAAGGCCGGCACGCCCGGCCAGGCGGAGTGGGTGTTCGTCGGGCCCAAGGCGGTGCTGAACGACCGCAGCGGCAAGGCGGTCGGCAGGTACTACGGACCGCCCGCCACCTGGGAGGCCAACGACGGCTCGAAGCTCACGGCGACGCAGCTCGCTGTCGCGCCCTCCGGCCCCACCAGCCTGCCTTACCAGCTGGTCAAGGCCAATCCGGCGATGGGCAGCGGCGCGATGAGCGGCGTCACCTACATCCAGCGGGTCGCGCTCAAGGGCGGCATCGCACCCGCCAGTGCCTGCACGCCAGCCGCCAAGGGCCAACAGGAGACCGTGCGCTACCAGGCCGACTACATCTTCTGGAAAGCCGCCTGACCGCGGGGGCGGCCGTCGACTACGATGGCGCCTTGCCCGCTACCGACCCTTTCGACCATGACGCCGCGCTGGCCGCCTGCGCGCGTGGCGATCGGCAGGCGCTGGCGCAGATCTACGGCCTGGAAGGCCGCTACCTGCTGGGCGTGGCGCTGCGCATCGTGCGCCAGCGCCAGTCGGCGGAAGACGTGCTGCACGATGCCTTCGTCAGCATCTGGCAGCGGGCCGGATCCTTCGACCCGGCCCGCGGCGCCGGACGAGGCTGGATCTACAGCGTGGTGCGGCATGCGGCGCTGAACTGGGTCCGCAGCCATGCGCGCGAAGTGCCGGTCGACGAAGAAGGCCAGGCCGCGCTCGAAAACGAAGTGGCGCTGGCCCGCCATGCGACCCAGCTCGATCCGGCCGAGACGCGGGTGGACCTGGGCCGGCTCGAGGCCTGCCTGGAGCGGCTCGAAGCCGAACGCAGGGAGTGCATCGTGCTTGCCTATCTCGATGGCTGCTCCCACGGGGAAATCGCGCAGCGCACGCAGAAGCCGCTGGGCACCGTGAAGTCCTGGATCCAGCGCGGCATGCGCTCGTTGCGCGAATGCATGGCATGAACCCGAACGACACCACGCCCCCGTCCGCCGACGACGCCCTCGACGCGCTGGCCGGCGACTACGTGCTCGGCACGCTGTCGGCCACCACGCGCCGCGAGGTCGAGGCGCGCATGCGGCGCGAGCCGGCGCTGCGCGAGGCCGTGGAAGCCTGGGAAGAACGCCTGCATCCGCTGGTGGCGCTCGCCGAGCCGGTGGAACCATCGCCCGCGCTCTGGCGCCGCATCGACGCCAGCGTGTCGGCCGCGGCAGCGCCTCGCCGCACCGCCAGCCGCACCGGCTGGTGGAGCAGCCTGCAACTCTGGCGCGGGCTGGCCGGCGCCGGCTTCGCTGCGGCCGCCCTGATGGCTGCCGTGCTGGTGACACGCATTGAGCCGGCGCCCGCCACGCAGTTCATCGTGGTGCTCGTTGCGCCGCAGGACAAGGCCCCGGGCTGGGTGGTGCAGGCGGCCGCCGATGCGCGCCGGCTGAGCCTGACGCCGCTCGGCAGCATCACGGTGCCGAGCGACAAGTCGCTGCAGTTCTGGACCAAGGCCGACGGCTGGCGTGGCCCGGTGTCGCTGGGCCTCGTCACGCCGGGCCAGACGCTTCAGGTACCGCTCGACAAGCTGCCGCCGCTGGAGCCGAACCAGCTGTTCGAACTGACCCTCGAGCCAGCGAACGGCTCGCCGCTCGATCGGCCGACCGGGCCGATCCAGTTCATCGGCCGGGCGGTGAAGGTTCTCTGACGGGCTTCAGCGGAGGCGCCGGCCCGCGCCTGTGCTCAGTGGCGGGCGAGTTCGTGCCGATCGGCAGCCGCGAACAGGTCGTCCGAGAAGCTGCGATCGGTGCGGGCGAAGGTCCATGCCCATTCGCGGACCGCATCGGCTTCGGCCTTGCGCGACAGCGGGGCCTCGGGCGCCGCCACCTTCCAGCCGGTCAGCAGCCGGATGCCGAAGCCCAGGACGCGCGACAGGGCGTACGAAGCCGGCGACGAACCGGGTGCGTCGACGGAAAGGCCATTGGCAAGGATCGTGGACATGAGAGGGGTTCTCCAGGGGGAGCGACGCCGGGACGGGGTCGCGTACGGGCTCAATTATAGGGTTAACCCTAGTTTCTTGCTGGCCGAGCGGCTGCAGGGTGATGTACATCCTGTTGCTCAATAAGTAAAAACCCTTAATTTTTGGCACGCGTATTGCTGCACTGCAGCATAAGACGACAGCATGCCCCAACGATGTGCTGCGACAGCGGAGACGCCCCCGGTCCTGAAAAAGCCACCCCGTCCACTCACGCGAGGCGCCCCATGAACGCAAGCACTGTCCAGGAGTCGATCCAGATTGCAGGTGCCGAACCCGCCGGTTGGCGGGGCCGGCTGCGGCGCTGGCGCGGCAGCACGTCGGAGTCGATCGTTCCCCGCCTCGCGGGCTATGCGCTGCTCGCCTTCATCCTGTGGCTGGTGGTCACGACCCTGATCCAGCCGCTGGTGTCGAGGCAGGCCACCCGCACGGTGCTGCAGGCCCCCGTGCTGCTGGTCACCTCGCCGATCAGCGGCGTGGTGACGCACATGACGGTGCGCGCGCTCGACAAGGTCGATGCCGGGGCGGTGGTCGCCACGGTGCAAAACCCGACCATCGACCGCGACATCCTCACCACGCTGACCACCCAGCGCCTGGCCCTGCAAAGCCAGGTGTCGCAGCTGGCGAACCAGCTGCATGCCTCGGACGAGGAACTGCAGTTCGTCGAGCAGCAGGTCAAGCTGTACCGCCAGGCGTCGATGGCGCAGACCCGCGACGCCTGGCAGATCGCCCAGCGCCAGCGCGAGGTGGCGTTGACCAACGTGGCGGAGCAGGAGCTCAAGGTGCGCCACACCTCGGCGATGCTCGACCAGGGCGCGGTCAGTCCGCAGGCGATGGACGCCGCCCAGGCCCAGTTGAGCACCTCGCGCGCCAACGCCGCGGTGGCCGAACAGGCCTATGCCGGGCTTGGCAAGAGCGTCGCGATCGCCAGCCAGGGGGCTTTCGTGAGCAGTGGCAGCGGCACGGTGTTCCAGACCCTGGTGAGCCGCCGCGAGACGCTCGCCGGCAGCATCGAACGCGCCCAGCAAGACAGCACGGCCGTGCAGAAGCAGTTGCGCGAAGTGACGGCGCTCGAAGACGACGAGCGGCGCCGCATCGACCGGCTGGCCGCCTACGAAGTGCGCGCGCTGCAGGCCGGGCAGGTGCACACCGTGCTGATGCCGCAGGGCAGCTTCGTGCCCCAGGGCGCCACGCTGGTGCGGATGGTCGACTGCAGCCGGATCGAAGTGGTGGCGGTGTTCGCGCCGCGGCTCGCCAAGCGTCTCAACATGGGCTCGATGCTCACCGTGACGACCGATGACAGCGGCCTGGAGGTTCCGGCGCGCGTCACGCAGTTGCTGCCGGTCGCGCCGGACGAACTGCAGAGCAGCTACAGCGTCCCCTTCCCCTTCGCGGAGCAGGGTTCCGTCTATGCGGTGGCGCGGATCGACCCCCCGAGCGCCGACCCGGCGGTGCAGCGCAGTCTGTGCGCGCCCGGCAAGGTGGTGTCGGCCCGGCTGGGCGCGTAGCGGCGTCGATCGAGTCACGCCATGACAAGCACTGCATCCGCCTGGCGACACGCGATCCGCCTGGCCCTGGCATGGCCGATCGCCTGGGCGCTGCACGCCGGGCCTGCGACCGCAGCGAGCGAGGTCCGGCAGGCGCTGGCGCGGCAAAGCTGCGAAGGACTGCGCCGCGCAGTAGCCACCGATGGGCGCGGCGATGCTTCGGCGCCGCTGCTGCTCGCGAGCTATCGCGTCGACACCGTCATCGAGGGCGTCGCGCCGCTGCCGCCGACGCTCGCGAACGTCGCCTTCGTCTACGACAACGCGCTGGCCGGCATCGCGCTGCTCGCCTGCGGCGAGACGGCCTCGGCCCGGCGCATCGCCGAGGCCGTCGTGCTGGCGGTCGAGCGTGATCCGCACTACCTCGACGGCCGGGTCCGCAACGCCTACCGCGCCGGCCCGCTGGCCGAGGCGAAGCCGGCGCTGCCCGGCTACTGGGATGCCGCGAGTAACCAGTGGATCGCCGACGCCTACCAGATCAGCACCGCGACCGGCAACGTCGCATGGGCGGCGCTGCTGCTGCTGAATCTGAACCAGCAGGCGCCCACGCCGCGCTACCTCGACGCGACCGCCAGGCTGCTGGCATGGATCGAGCAGCGCACCCGCGCCACGGTCGATCCCGATGGCTACAACGGCGGCTGGTACGGCTGGGACGATGCGCAGAGCGCGCAGACCTGGAAGTCGACCGAGCACCACATCGACATCGCCATGGCGGCGGCCTGGGCAGGGCGCGCGGGTGCACGGCCGGAGCAGACGCGGCAGGCAGGCACCGCGCTGGCGTTCGTGTCGCGCATGTGGAGCCCGCAGCAGCAGCGCTTCTACATCGGTACCCAGGCCGATGGCGCGACCCTGTCGACCACCGGCTCGGGCCTCGACGCCCAGCTGTGGCCCTTGCTGGCCGCCCCACCGGGCCATTGCCGCTGGCGAAGCGGCCTGGCGTGGGTCGAGCGCAACCACCGCTACGGCGACGGCTACGGGTTCTCGCAGCAGCCCGACGGCATCTGGACCGAAGGCAGCGCCCAGGCCGCCGCGACCCTGGCGGCCGTCAAGGGCGCGGTGCCCGAGGGGCTGTGGAAGTTGCTGGCCGCGCAGCGCGCCGACAACGGCCTGTACTACGCGACACCGAGCCCGCGCATCTCGACCGGGCTGGCCATCGGGCCGGACTCGGCGGGCGCCGACTTCTTCTACTACCGCTGGCCCCACCTCGGTGCCACCGCCTGGATCGCGCTCGCAGCGACTGGCTGGAACCCATTCACCGGAAGCCCCACCGCCACAGGAGAGACGACATGTCCGAGCTGATCGATTCGCCCGAGTTCAGGATCAACCTGATCGTCGTCGGCCTGGCCCTGATGATGATCTTCCATGCCCGCGCCGACCGCCTCTGGCACCGCGCGCTGTTCGGCTTCCTGACCGCGCTGGTGCTGGTGCGCTACGTGGTGTGGCGGCTGGCCGAAACCCTGCCGCCGGCCGACCTCGGCTTCGGCACCTTGGTCGGCTGGGTCTTCCTGGTGTTCGAGATGGTGTCGATCCTCTACACCCTGATGTCGATCCAGATGCTGACCGGGCGGCGCGACAACCACGGGCTGGCCGACCTCGGCGAAGCCTCGCTGCGCGCGCGCGGCGCCGACGTGCCGGCGGTCGACGTCTTCATCTGCACCTACAACGAACAGCTCGGGGTGCTCGAGAAGACGATCCTCGCCGCCCAGGCGATCGACTACCCGCGCCTCGCGGTCTGGGTGCTCGACGACACGCGCCGCGACTGGCTGCGCGACTACTGCGCCCGCAAGGGCGTGCACTACGCGCGGCGCGCCGACAACGCGCATGCCAAGGCCGGCAACCTCAACAATGGCCTGCGCCAATCGGCCGCGGCCACCGATGCGCCGTACATCCTGGTGCTCGACGCCGACTTCACACCACACCGCAACATCGTCTACCGGATGCTCGGCCTGTTCGAAGATCCGAAGGTGGGGCTGGTGCAGACGCCGCAGTTCTACTACAACGCCGACCCGATCCAGCACAACCTGCGCGCAACCGACAGCTGGGTCGACGAGCAGCGGGTGTTCTTCGACGTGCTGCAGCCGGCCAAGGACGCGGCCGACGTCGCCTTCTGCGTCGGCACCTCGTTCATCGTGCGGCGCGACGCCATCACGACCGCCGGCGGCTTCCCGACCGGCAGCGTGTGCGAGGACATCTACACCACCTACACGCTGATGCGCTTCGGCTGGGTCACGCGCTGGCTCAACGAGCGGCTGTCGAACGGGCTGTCGGCCGACAGCATCGTCGACTACATCAACCAGCGCAGCCGCTGGTGCCTCGGCACCATCCAGGTAGCGCTGCTGCGCGACGGTCCGCTGCGCGGCAAGGGGTATCGCCTGGCGGCGCGCCTGCACTATGTGCATGGCCTGCTGCACTGGCTCAGCAAGCCGTTCATCCTGCTGATCCTGGCGGCGCCCGCGCTGTACTGGTATGCGGGCGTCTCGGCCTTCCACGCGACGCCTCGAGCCTTCGCACTCTACGGCCTGCCGCCGCTGGTCATGTTCTGGGGCTACACCTACTGGATCAGCCAGCGGCGCTGCCTGCCGGTGTTCACCGAGGTGACGCAGATCGTGGCGGCGATGGCCGTGACGCGCACCATCGTCACCTCGCTGGTGCGGCCCTTCGGGCGCCCTTTCAAGGTCACGGCCAAGGGCCAGGATCGCTCGAAGACCGTGGTCCACTGGAACCTCGTCGCAGTCTTCGGCGGTCTCATCGTGGCGATGGAAATGGGTGCGCTCGACGCCATCGGCGGGACGATGAGCACCGGCGATGTCCTCAACGTGATCTGGACCCTGGTGGCCACGGTCTACTGCCTGGCGGCGCTGATCGCCTGCATCGACCGCCCGCGGCCGGACCATGACGAACGCTTTCCCTGCGACGCCCCCACCACCCTGCGCAGCGCCGCCGGCGTCGGCGCCACGCACTTCATCGAGATCGCGGTGGATGGCGCGCTGTTGCGCGACAGCGCCCTGCTGCGCCGGATCCCCGTCGGCCAGCCGCTGGATGTCCATGTCGCGCAGGTCGGCTGGGTGCCCGCCTTGCTGGCGGACCACACGCCAGCCGGCGCCGAGCTGAGCTTCGCCTGCGACGAGACCGTGCACGACCGCCTGGTTCGCCATGTGTTCAGCCTGCCGCCGAGCCATGTCGCCACCCAGGTGCGGCCCGGCCGCGCGGCCATGGCCTTCCTCGGCAGCGCGGGCTGGCGCTGGCCCCGGGTTCCGGCGGCGTGGCTGCGCAGCGTCGCCGCGCCGGCCCCGCTGCTGCTGGCGCTGGTCCTCGGCGTGCTGGTGCTCGGCGGCTGCAGCCTGACGCCCGCGCTCAAGCCGGCCGATGTCGAGCTGCCGACACAATGGCCGACCGGCGCGGCCGTCGGCGACGCGGCACCCATGGCGTGGCAGGCCTTCGTGCGCGACGACGAACTGCGCGGCCTGGTCGCGACCGCACTGGCGCAGAACCGCGACCTGCGCGCCTATGCCGCGAAGGCCCGCGAGGCGCGCGCCGTCTACGCCGGCACGCGCTCCAGCCTGTTCCCCGAGATCGGCATCGCCGGCTATGCCCAACGGGGCGACATGGCGACTTCGCTGAGTTCCACCGGTGTCGTCACGAGCAACCAGGCGATCGGCCGGGTCGGCAACACCTACGCGGTCCAGGCCGGCGTCACGGCCTACGAGCTCGACTTCTTCGGCCATGTCGATGCCGGCGTGAAACAGGCCGGGTCGCAGGCGCAGGCCATCGACCGGGACTACGCCGCGGCGCGCATGAACCTGGTCGGCGAAGTCACGAACGCGTACCTCACGCTGCGCGCCGACCGCGCGCTGCTCGCACTGGCCGAGGCCGACCTGAAGAGCCAGAGCGACAGCACCGACATCATGAAGCGCGCCCGCTCGGTCGGCGGCACCTCCGACCTCGACCTGCTGCGCTCGCAGTCGCTGGTGCAGCGGGCCAAGGTCCAGCGCGAGGAGTTCGGCATGCGGGTCGGCCAGGACCTGCAGTGGCTCACGGTGCTGGTCGGCCAGCCGGTGGCGGCCACGACCGGCACCCAGCGCCCCTGGCCGGACCGTTCGGTGGCCGAGGTGCCGGTCGGGCTGCCGGCCAGCCTGCTGCAGCGTCGCCCCGACCTGCTGGCGGCCTATGCGCGCGTCGAGGCGGCGAACTCGGGCGTGGGGGCCGCCAAGGCGGCGTTCTATCCGACTTTCTCGCTGACCGCCGTGGCCGGCGGGCTCAGCAGCGAGTTCTCGAACCTGCTGGGAAGCGGGAACCGCAGCTGGGCCACGGTGCTCGGGGTCTCGCTGCCGATCCTCGACTGGGGCCGCCGCTCGGCCAACCTCACGGCCAACGAGGAGCGGCTGGCCGCCGCCATGTCGGCCTACGAATACGCGGTGCAGCAGGCGCTGCGCGAGACCGCCAACGCTCTGATCGCCGACAGCCACCTCGGCCCGCAGCTCGAGGCCCAGCAAGGCCGCGTGCAGGCGCTCGAAAAGGTGGCGGCGATCTCGCGCACCCGCTTCCGCAACGGGCTCGAGGACTACTTCGCCGGCGCCGACGCCCAGCGCGAGCTCTACCTCGAGCAGCGCCAGTGGATCGAGCTGCAGCTCAAGCAGGCGGTCAACCTGGTGAACCTGTACAAGGCGCTGGGCGGGGGATGGGACGAGGCGCCGCAGGCGCAAGCCGCGGCGGCGGCGGCGGCGTCGAGCGCCGTGCATTGAGCGCCTGGATCGTCGGCGCCGTCCCGCGTCACTTCCGCTCGCGCGGCTTGCGCTCGTACTTGCGCCAGTACTGGAACTCGTCCTCGTGGACTTCGATGTCCAGCTCGGAGATCCTGGCCTGGAGCCGCTCCTGGACCTCGGACACGGCCCGGTTGTAGATCAGCGGCCCGACTTCCTCGACGAAGAAACCGAGCAGCGCGCCCGCGGCGATGTTGCCGATGGGCTCCTCCATGTTCTCCCGGAAATATCGCTCGATGGAGGCGATGGCCTCCTTGCGGGCTTCCTTGCTGAGCTCGATGGTCATCGTGCGCTGTCTCCAGGTTTCGGGGTGCGGGGTTCGGCGATGATTCTGCCCGCTCCGCGGATCGGCGTAAGCTCCCGTGCCTCCAACCGCCACCACTCGATCGGGGACCCTGGAAGATGGCTGATTCGAAATTCGACACCGACTCGCTGCCCGGCGTCATGTCAACGGCCGCGTCCGACCTGCAAAGCCTGCGGCCCAGCCTGGTCGAGAACGCCCTGACCCAGGCGCTGCCGCTGCCCGACATCATGTTCGGCGGCGCGGTGCTGGTCTTCGTGATCATGTTCCATGCCTTCTGGATCCGTGTGATCACGAGTTCCTTCCTCAAGCACACGAGCGCCATGCACGTTCGGGCGTCGCTCTGGCGGGCCGACCTGCTGTTCACCGTCACGGTGATGATGCTGCTGGCGCTGCACCTGGCCGAGGTGGTGGTCTGGTCGGCGGCGCTGATCTTTGGCGACATCGTCGCCGACTGGTCGACCGCGGCCTACTTCGCGGCCAACTGCTACACCGCGCTCGGCGAGCCGTTCTCGCTGCCGCGCGCCTGGCGGATCGTGCCGCCGATCATCGGGATCTCGGGCATCTTCGCCTTCGCCTGGACCGCCAGCGTGCTGGTCAATTTCGTCTCGCGCTACAACGACCTGCGCGCCGACATCCTGGGGCGGCCCAGTGCAAGCCAGCCGGCGCGGGCCGATAACATGGCGCCATGACTTTCCAGCGCCAAGGCGACCCGGACCGCCCTCGCCCCTGCATCTACCTCGCCGGGCCCGACGTCTTCCTGCCGGACCGCGACCGCATCTTCGCCGCCCTGAAGGCGCACTGCGCGCGCCTGGGCCTGGCCGGCGTCGCACCGACCGACGCACCGCTGGCGTTGGCGGCCTCGGCCAGCGACGACGCCCGGGCCCAAGCCATCTACGAAGGCAACGTCGCGCTGATCCGCGCGTCCGACGGCGTGATCGCCAACCTGGCGAGCTTTCGCGGCCAGGAGCCCGACGCCGGCACCGTGTTCGAGGTCGGCTTCGCGGTCGCGCTCGGCCTGCCGGTGGTCGGCTACGCCGTGCCGCAAGGCAGCTATGCGGAGCGCGTGCAGGCCGCGATCGCCTGCCGCCGCGATGCGGCCGGGGTGGTCACGGAAGCCGCCACCGGGACGGTGGTCGAGGGGCTCGGGCAGCCGCTCAACCTGATGCTGTCGCGATCGATCGATCTGGCACCGACCGCCGCACAGGCGCTCGAGCGGCTGGCCGCGAGGCTCGGCGCCGCCGCCTCACTCTGAAGCCTCGACCACCGGCCGCAGCCACTGCAGGGCATGGCCGCGCAGCGCCTCGATCTGCTGGCCGATCAGGGACAGCTCGGTGCGGATGAGCTGCGCCGCGGCGTCGCCGCCCTCGCCGTCGGTCGCCAGCAGGTCGGCCAGTGCCGGGCGCTCGTCCGCCGGTGCCGTGGCGGCCTCGATGGCCTCCACCGACCCGCGCTCGACATCGGCCGCCAACGCCTCCAGCGCCTGGGCCGCGCCTTCAGCCGCACCGCGCGTCGCGACCGCCAGCGCCGGACTGCGCAGGGCGACCCGGTGGGCGCCGAGCGCCGACAGGTAGCTCAGCAGGGTGTGCGACTGGATCAGGAAGCGCAGCGCGACGCCGGCGCGCGGCCGCACCAGCGCCGGCTCGCGGAACATCTCGGACACCGCCACGGCCAGCGCCGCATCGGCGTTGTGGGCATTGCGCCGCGCCAGCCGGTAGGGCAGGTCGTCGCGCGCGCCGGCGCGGTACTGCTCGGCGATCTCGCGCAGATAGAGCGCCTGGTTGCGCATCGCCGCGGCCGCCAGTTCATTGAAGCGCCGGCCCTGCCAGTGCGGCAGCACCAGCACCATCGCCAATCCGGCGATCAGGCTGCCGATGGCGGTGTCGACCAGCCGCGGCACGATCAGCACGCCGCCGTCGCCGACCTGGTTGAAGCACATCAGCACCAGCACCGTCATGCAGGCGGTCGCCAGCAGGTAGCGTGCGCTGCGGGTGGCGAAGAAGAGCACGCCGGCCGCCACCGCCAGCAGCGCCTGCACCAGATGCTGCGGGAACAGGTCGAGCAGCGCCCAGCCGACCACCACGCCGACCGCCGTCCCCGCCATCCGCTGGCCCATGCGCGACACGGTGTCGCCCCAGGTCTGCTGGCAGACGAACAGCGTCGTCAGCAGGATCCAGTAGCCCTGGGCGGGATGGATGAGCCACATCACGCCGTAGCCCGCCGCGAGCGCGATCGCCAGACGCAGCGCATGCCGGAACAGGGGCGAGCGCGGCGACAGCTGGCGCCGCACGCGCTCGGCCGCGTCGCGCCAGGAGCGCGGCGAGCGGTCGAGCAGGCCCATGTCGGTGCGGCCGGCGCGCGCGGTCGGCTCGCTGGCGCCGGCCAGCTGGCCATCGAGACGCTCCAGGTTGTGCGCCAGCGCCTCGATCGACGCCAGCAGGGCCTGCCGCGCCGGCTCGCGCGCGTGCGAACGTTCATGCGCGATGGCGCTGCGCAGTTCGGCCAGTGCCTGCACCGTGGCGGTGTCGGCCACGAAGGGCTCGCGCCGCTCGATCGACTGCGCCAGCCGACGGCAGGCCTCGCCCTCCAGGTGCAGCACGCGCTGGCAGCGGTAGAGCAGGTCGCTGTGGAAGAAGGCGTCCGCCAGCGCGTTGTAGTCGTCGTGGGACGAGCTCGCGCGTTCGTGCACGTCCTGGGCGATCAGGTAGAGGCCACGGTAGCGCGCGATCCGGCCGGTCGGCGCCCGCGCGCCGATGCGGCGGAAGATGCTCTCCTTGGCAGCGTTGAGCTCGGCCACCACATCGGCATTGAGCTGCGCCAGCGACAGCCGCTTGCGCTCGATATCGATGCCGCGCAACGGCTCGAACAGCGAGGCCTTGAAGCGCACGTAGTGGCCGAGCACCGAATACAGCCGGGCGAGCCGCGCCTGCACCGGCTGGGCCGGCAAGGCCAGGCACCAGGCGACCGAGAAGACGCCGTACCAGGCAGCGCCCGCGAGCAGCAGCAAGAGCTCGTGCAGGCGCTCGTCCGGGCCCGCGAGCGGGTGGTTTCCGATGCCGAGGGTGGTGTACATCGCCAGGATCAGCGTGGCGTAGGCGATCGCCTTGTAGCGCGCCTCGACCGCCCCGAGCATCGTGAGCCAGAAGGCGGCGAGCGCGAGGCTGGTGATGAACAGCGCCGGGCGGTCGATCAGGGCCGACACCGCGAAAGCCGCCGCCGCGAAGCAGAGCAGCGTGACGAGCTGGGCCCGGTAGCGTCCCCGCGCGCTGTCGTCGGTTTCGGCCAGCGCGCTGGCGATGGCGCCCAGGAACAGCGGCGTCACGGCGTCCATCCGGTTGCTGGCGCCGCACGCCGCCATCAGGCTTCCGAGGGTGAGCAGCACCCGCAGCGCCTGTGCCTGCCCGGCGCCCCATCGGCGCAGCCGTTGCGGAAATGTCTCGATCACGAATGCGAGCATGCCACCGCTGTGCACGATGCGTGCCATGACCCTCCGGTTGCCGCAGCGAAGTCCAGCGGCCGCCGACGACGGCTCAGGCGACGCTGCTCGCGTAGTGCCGGGCCTTGTCCTCGTACATGGCCCGGTCGGCCCGCTGCAAGGCGGCTTCCAGCTGGTCGCCGGACCCGCAGGTCGCCACGCCGATCGCCAGGTGCACCACGTGGCCGCTCTGGCCGGCGTGGAACTGGTTGTTCAGGTCGAGCAGCGAGACGATGCGATCCCGCATGCCGGCAGCGCCGCGCTCGTCGGTGGCCGGCAGCAGCACGGCGAACTCGTCGCCGCCGATGCGCGCCGGCCAGCCGGGCGCATCGACCGCCTGGGTCAGCACCTCGCCGACCCGCCTGAGCAGGGCGTCGCCCGCGGCGTGGCCGTCCTCGTCGTTGACGCGCTTGAGGCCGTTGAGGTCGATCGCGACGACGGACACCGGCCACGGGCCCTTGCGCGCCAGCCGGTGCAGCTCCTCGGTGTAGAAGGCGCGGTTGCACAGCTGCGTCAGCACGTCGTGGCGGCCGAGGTATTCGAGGTAGGCCTCGGCTTTCTTGCGCGCCGTGATGTCGACCAGCGACACCAGCACCAGGTCCCAGGTCTGGAGGTGGTGCTGCAGCACGGTGAACTGCATGTGGATGTTGATCGGGTCGCCCGCGAGCGAGTAGTTCACGACTTCGCGCTGCTGGGAGGTCTTGTTGTTCCACAGGTCCTGCAGCTGGTCGGCGAACGAATCCTGCATCTCGTCGCGAAACACCCTGGGGATGTTGCGCAGCAGGTCGGCGGTGTCGGCGGCGCCGAACATCCGCAGCGTCTCGCGATTGACGTCGATCACGCGAATCTCCTGCATGCAGCGCGTGACGAATTCCGGGTGCACCTTGATGAAGGTCGTGAAGTCGGTGATGCCGCGCTGCCGGATCTCGTCGAGCAGCTTCTTGACGGCGCTGAAATCCTCGACCCAGAGCGAGACCGGCGAATGGTTGAAGAGACCGCGGGCATAGCGCTCGGCCTCGGTGCGCTCTCGATAGGCCGCGACGCGGGCCGTGATGTCGTCGAGCGACACCAGCACGCGGTCCCAGCGGTCTTCGTGGCCCGGCAGGATGCGCAGGCGCACCTGCACGTCCAGGCGGCGGCCGTCGAGCGTGTAGTTGACCGTCTGGTTCTCCACGCTCAGCGCGCCCTGCCAGAGCTGTTCGAGTTCGTGCATCACGCAGTCCGCCATGTCGTCGCGGAAGACCTGGTCGAGGGCGGCCAGCAGGTGGTCCTGGCTGCGCGCACCGAACAGCGTCAGCGTGTGCTGGTTGACCCGCAGGACCTTGTAGCAGGCCATGCAGTCGCGGATGCGCGCGGGGTCGGCCGCCAGGTGCGCGGCCAGGTCGGTGACGCCGGCCAGCCGCCATTGGTCGAACAGGTCCTTGAGGCCGCTGTAGTCTTCGAGCCAGAGAGAGACGGGCGACAGATCGAACATCGACTCGAGGTCGGTAGACGCGGACATGGCTGCTGGCTTCCTGGGGGACGGTGGCGGGGTCGGGACCGCCGATTGTCCACCCAAGCCGGCGCCACCCCTCGGCCGCGCCGGGTCGCGCCGGCAGGGCCAGCGGCAGTACTGCACGGAAGGCGCGACAAACAACGGATTGCCGGTGCAGAGCGGCCGGGCCCCGAGACCCAAACCAGCAGGGATAACCCCCTTGTTTAGTTATTTAATATAACCATAATGAGGCCAGGACAAAGCCCAAGGACACCTCGATGAATTCGACTTCCCGCCGCGGCATGCTGCTTGCCGGCCTGGCCTGCGCGACCGCCGCGGGCCCTGCCCTCGCGGCCGATGCCCCCGCCACGCCGACCACCCAGGCCATCCCCATGGTGCTGCCGCGCACCGAGTTCGTCTACGAGGCGATCGTCGATCTCTCGCCGGCGCTGACCTTGGGCGCCTCGCCCTTCGGCGAGCGCTTCATGGTGCCGATCGTCGGCGGCAGCTTCGAAGGGCCGGGCCTGCGCGGAACGGTCATGGCCGGCGGCGCCGACCGGCAGCTGCTGCGCCGCGACGGTGCCAAGAACCTGGATGCGGTCTATGAGCTGAAGACCGAGGACGGCGTCGTCATCTCGGTGCGCAACCGGGTGCTCTCGCGGCGGCCGAAGGATGCGCCGCCCTACGTGTTCTCGACCCTGGAGATCGTCGCGCCCGACGGCCGCTACGGCTGGCTCAACGACTTCGTGTACGTCGGCACGCTGAACAGCCTTCGCCCGCAGCGCGAGGCGGTCGTGATACGGGTCTACAAGGTGGTCTGAGGCGGGCGTTGGCCGGTTCGGCCAGAGGGCCGCACCCACCTGTGCCGCATCAGGTGACTGCGGCAGCGGCAACCCCTTGCCGAATGCCCATGGCTTCGAGTGTGTCTGCCACCGCAGCGACGGCTCCAGGTATCCCTGCTTCACCGAAGTGGCCCATGCAGCCGACCCGAAATGTCTCGACCTGCGTGAGCTTGCCGGGGTAGAGGATGTAGCCGCGCTTCTTGACTTCCTGGTAGAAGGTCTTGAAGTTGTATTTCGGATCGTCGGGCGCATGAAAAGTGACGATGATCGGCGCCTGGATGGCGGGATCGAGATAGCTGCGGAATCCCAGCGCGGCCATGCCATCGATCAAGGCCTTGCAGTTGCGCGCGTAGCGCCCGCCGCGCGCGTCGAGTCCGCCTTCCTCGACGTACTGCGTGATGGCTTCATCCAGTGCGGCGACCACGTGGGTGGGGGGCGTGAACCGCCATTGTGTCGTCTTGCCCATGTATATCCACTGGTCGTAGAGATCCATGGCGAGCGAGTGGCTGTTGCCCTCGCACTTTTCCAGAGTGCTGCGCCTGACGATGACGAAGCCCATGCCGGGCACGCCTTCGAGGCACTTGCCCGAGGCGGCGACAACCGCGTCGAAGGGCGTGATTCGGGCGTCGATATCGATCGCGCCAAATGAACTCATCGCATCGACGATCAAACCGCGGCCGTGCTTTTCGACGACCAGCGCGACGTCGTGGAGTGGGTTGAGCACACCGGTTCCGGTCTCGCAATGGACCAGCGCCACATGCGTGATCGAAGGGTCTGCTGCGAGGGCACGGTCGACGTCCGCGGCCAGGACCTGCTGGTCTTCCCGGTAGTCGATCGTGGTCACGCGACGGCCGAGCACCTTGCAGATCTTGGCGATGCGCTGGCAATAGGCGCCGTTGTTGGGCACCAGCACGTGGCCGTCGCGCGGGACGATCGTCCCGATGGCGGCCTCCACCGAGAAGGTGCCGCTGCCCTGGAGCGGCACGCACTCGTGCGAGGCCTCGCCATGCACGATGCGCAGCACCTGCTGGCGGATCCTCGCGGTGATCTGGTTGAAGTCCGAATCCCACGAGCCCCAGTCGCGCAGCATGGCCGCGCGAGTCTTGTCCGATGTGGTCAGCGGACCGGGAGTGAGAAGGATCGGCGAACGAACTTGGCTCATGGTGTCTCCTGTGGGAAGGGCGATGGTGTGAGGAAATGCAGCAATGGTCAGCCGCGGCGAAGGTTGCGCCAGGCCTGCGTTCGAACGAGCAGCACGCGCGTCAGCAGCGAATAGGCGATGCACACGACGATCGATGTCACGACGATCAGGCTGGCGAGTGCGGCCGCCGGACCGATGTCGCCGGCGTCGTCGAGATGCATGATCGCAACCGACGCCAGGATCGTTTCGGGCGAATACAGAAAGATCGCGCACGAGAGGCTGGCCATCGAGACGACGAAGAAGTAGCGACCGATGTCCAGGATGGCCGGCAGGCAGACCGGCACCGTGACGCGCATGAAGGTCTTGTAGAACGGCACCTTCAGCGAGGCCGAGACGGCTTCGAACTCGTTGTCGATCTGCTTGAGCGCAGTCACGGCGGTGAGGTGGCTCGATGTGTAGTAGTGGACGATCATCGACAGGATCAGGATCGCCATCGTCTGGTAGAGCCCGTTCAGCGGATTGGCCGGGTGGTTGAAGAACATCACGTACCCCAAGCCCAGCACCAGGCCCGGCACGGCCATCGACAGCACCGCCATGAGGTGCATGGCGCGTTTCATCGCGACGAGGCCGCGCGACTTCTCGATCAGGTAGGCGCCGACGAACACGATCAGCGATCCGCCGATGGCCGTCGAGATCGCCACGATCAGGCTGTTGCCGTAGGCCGCGGCCATGTCGCTTTCGATCAGGGCGAAGTGATAGTGCTTGAGCGTCAACGACAGGTCATACGGCCAGAGCGTGATGAACGACGTGTAGAAGGCCATGCCGATGGTGCCGAGCAGCAGCGTGCCCACGAGGACGCAGGTCGCCGCCAGGAGCGAATCGGCCAGGCGCCGCGGCTTCGGAATGTGCGGAACCGAGCGCGCGGTCAGCTGCGCCTTCAGCTTGCGGCGCACCGTGTAGTCGATGACGAACGACAGGATGGACGGAACCAGCAGCAGCATGCCGACCACCGCGCCCATCGAGAAGTTGTGCTGCCCCACCACCTGCTTGAAGACGTCCACCGACAACACGTTGAAGTTCCCGCCGATGACCTTCGGCGCGCCGAAGTCGCTGACCACGTAGGTGAACACGACCGTCACGGCGCTGATCAGGCCGTACTTGCAGGAGGGCAAGGTGATCGTCGTGAACTGGCGCCACGGGGGCGTGCGCAAGGCAGTGGCCGCTTCGTAGAGGCGGCCATCGGCAAGCGACAACGCGGTGACCAGAATCATGAGCGCGTGTGGAAAGGTGTTGTAGACCTCGGCCAGGATGATGCCCGGCGCACCGTAGATCGAAGCGCCCATCAGGAGCGCCTTGAACGCCCCCTGGTTGCCGAACCACTGCACGAACGAAATGGCCGACAGGAGCGAGGGCGCAAGCAGCGGGATCAGCGCGACCAGCTTGAACGTGCCCTTGAACCATGCCGGCAGGCCGGTACGCGTCAGCGCATACGCGCAGACGAAGGCCGTCGGCACCGAGATCATCACGACGACCGAGGCCACCCAGATCGAATTCCATGCGGCACGCAGCAGGCTGGGGGTCTGGAAGTAGGTGACGAAGTGCGCCAATCCCACGAAAGCGCCGTCCCTGTCCTGCACCGCGTTCACGAGGATCGTGAAGAGCGGCGCGATGAGGAACGTGAACAGCATCGCCATGATGGCGAGCAGCACCCCTCGCGCGATCAGGTCGTCGCGGCTCCAGCGCATTCCAGGGCGGGCGGCAGCCATCGGGGCGGACGGGTAGGGACGTGCCAGCGCGTTCATGGCCTGGCAGTCCTGCTGCAGAAGGCCCGGATCCGGTTGGCGCGCAGCGCGATCTCGATGCGATTGCCCTCGCGAATATCGAGATCATGCAACTGGTTGAGCGAGAAGTGCAGGCCCAGGCTCTGGCCATGCAGCGCATCGGCAGTGACTTCGGCAATGCACAGCCCGCCGAGGAACTCGACCTTGCTCACCAGTGCGCTCATCCGGTTGGGCGTGTCGTGGGCAAGGTTCTCGACCAGGCGGTCTTCCGGCCGCAGGTAGAGATTCACCTCGTCGCCCGGCTCGAAGCCGATGTCGCAGGCATCGCACTGCAGTTCCATGTCGCCGACGCGAAAGAGGTTTCCGCCGAGCGCGTAGCCGTGCAGGACGTTGACCTTGCCCACGAAATCGGCCACGAAGGGAGTCGCCGGCCTTTCGTAGATGTCCATCGGCGTTCCCACCTGCTCGATCACGCCGTGGTTCATGACGACGATGCGATCGGCCATCGACAGGGCCTCTTCCTGGTCGTGCGTCACCATGATGGTCGTGATGCCCACCTGGCGCTGCAGGCGGCGGATCTCGCCGCGCAGACGGATGCGCTCCAGCGCATCGAGCGCCGACAGCGGTTCGTCCAGCAGGAGGAGCCCGGGACGGGTGGCCAGCGCGCGCGCCAGCGCGACCCGCTGCTGTTGCCCGCCGGACAGCTGGCTCGGGTACTTGCTTCCCGAGGTCGGCAGGCCGACCAGCTTCAGCAGTTCCTCGACCCGTGCCTTGGCTTCCGCCTTCTTCACCTTGCCATTGACCAGGCCGTAGGCGATGTTGTCGGCGATCGTGAGGTTCGGAAAGAGCGCGTACGACTGGAACACGATGCCGTAGTCGCGCTGATCGGGGGGCAGCCAGGACACATCCTTGCCGTTCTGCAGGATCTGACCGGCGGTTTGCGTCTCGAGCCCCGCGATGATTCGCAGCAGCGTGGTCTTGCCGCACCCCGAGGGACCCAGGAAGCAGAGCATCTCCCCTGGATTGACGCGCAGGTGCACGTCGCGCAGGGCACTGAAGGATTCGAAATCCTTGCGGATGCCGATGACCTCGAGTGCGCCCGCGGTGGTCGGCTCGCTGCCGAGAAACCTGGTGTCAGTCATGTCCATCTTCTTGCTCTCGTCGCGGGTTGAAGAACGGGTCGGGCAGCGATCAGTTGGACTTGGCTTCCGACTTGCCGTCGTAGCGCTTGCTCCACTCCTTCAGGATGCGGTCCCGGTTCTTGGCCGACCAGTTCAGGTCGTTCTTCGACAGCAGCTTCTCGTAGTTCTCGGGGATGCCTTCGAGCTTCTTCGCGACGCCCGGATAGGCCACCACGGCCCACCAGTTGGACGTGACCTGGTTGGCTTCCTTGCTGGCCATCCAGTCGGCCAGGCGTTTGGCCTGCTCCATCTTCTTCGTGCCCTTCATGATGCTCGTGGCCTCGATGTCCCAGCCCAGCCCCTCCTTGGGAAAGACCAGTTCAACCGGAGCGCCGGACTTCTTGACCTGGTGGGCGCGAAATTCGAACGAGATGCCGATCGGGAACTCGCCGGCGCCTGCCTGCTTGCAGGGCTTGGAGCCGGAGTGCACGTACTGCGCGATGTTTTCGTGCAGCGCGTCCATGTACTTCCAGCCGTCGTTCTCGCCCCACATCTGGAGCCATGCGGCCACGTCGAGGTAGCCGGTGCCGCTGGATGCGGGATGCGGCATCACGATCGCGCCCTTGTAGACCGGCTTGGCGAGATCCTTCCAGGACTCCGGCTTCGGCAGGCCGCGCTTTTGCGCTTCGACGGTGTTGAAGCAGATCGTCGCGGCCCACACGTCCATGCCCACCCAGGCTGGCGGCCGCGCGCTGTCCGAGTATGCGGGCGTCAGTTCCTTGAAGCCCTTGGGCTCATAGGCGGCGAGCATGCCTTCCTGGTCGAGCAGCGCGAGGCTGCTGGCCGCGAGACCAGCGACCACATCCGCCTGGGGGTTTGCCTTCTCTGCCAGCAGCTTGGCCGTGACGATGCCGGTCGAATCGCGCACCCATCGGATCTCGATGTCCGGGTTCGCTTTTTCGAAGCCGTCCTTGTAGAGCTTCATCGCGTCGGTTTCGAGCGCGGTGTACACGAGCAAGGTGGTTTTCTGTTGCGCGGAAGCGCCGGTGAGGGCGAAGGCCAGGGCCGTCGCGCACAGTGCCGTAGAGAGTCGGCGGATGCCTTTGCTTGAGTTCATCGGTTCGTCCTGTGTGGGTAGGAATTGGATTGCTGACTCGTGCCCAAGCGCGTCTTGACGCCCGCTTCGGTACGCTCAATGTAAAACGTCAACTGGCCACTGTCAATATTAAATTGTTGACAGTTGGCGATTCGGCACGCAGAATCGATTTCATGAACTCAAGCAAACCAGCCGCTGCCCTGGCCTTCTTCCAGTCCAATTCGCTGCCGATGCTGGTGCAGGAAGAAATCGAACGACTCATCATGACCGGCGAGCTGGCCGTGGGCACACGCGTGAACGAAAGCGAGCTCGCACAGCGCTTCAACACCAGCCGCGGCCCCATCCGCGAGGCCCTGAGGGCGCTCGAGGAAGCCGGGCTCGTGCGCAACGAGAAGAATCGCGGCGTGTTCGTGCGGGAGATCTCCTTCGAGGAAGCCGACGAGATCTACGAGTTGCGCGAAGCGCTCGAGGAAATCATCGGACGCCGTGTGACGCGCGCCATTGCGCCCGACGGCATCGAGCGCCTCAAGGGCATGCTCAAGGCCATGGGGTCCGCGGCAAAGGCCAAGGACGTGGAGCAATACGCGCAATTGAATCTGCAGTTCCACGAGGTGCTGCTGGAAACGGCCGGCAGCCAGAAACTGATCGAGACCTACCGGCGCCTGATCAAGGAGCTGCTTCTGTTCCGCATGCGCGCGCTCGACAACGGCGGCGGCCTGCGCGTGTCCGTCGACGAGCATCGCGAGATCGTCGACGCCATCGCCTCCGGCGACGCCGAGCGCGCAGGGCGCGTCATGCGGCAACACGTTGCCGACAGCCGCAACCGAATGCACGCGGCCATGGGCCGGCCTGACGCCGACTCGCCGAAATCCAACTCTTCCAATCAACAAGGAGCATGAAATGAATCCCCAGTCGATCGAAGTCAACGCCAGAAGCTATCGCTGGATGAAGCGGCCGGTGGTCGTGGTCTGCGTGGACGGTTGCGAGCCGGCCTACCTCGATGCCGCGGTGGAAGCTGGCGTCGCTCCCTACCTCGAGAAGATGATGCGTACCGGCGCCAACCTGCTGGCCGACTGCGTGGTTCCGTCCTTCACCAATCCCAACAACCTGTCGATCGTCACCGGGGCGCCCCCTGCGGTCCACGGCATCTGCGGCAACTACTTCTTCGACCGTGAACTCGGCAAGGAAGTGATGATGAACGACCCCAAGTACCTGCGCGCAGGCACCGTGCTGGCGGCCTTCGCGGACGGAGGTGCCAAGGTGGCCGTGGTCACGGCCAAGGACAAGCTGCGCAAGCTGCTGGGCAACCACATGAAGGGCATCTGCTTCTCTTCCGAGAAAGCCGACGAGGCCACGCAGGAAGAGAACGGCATCGACAACGTGCTGGACCTGGTGCGCCTGCCCGTGCCCTCGGTCTACAGCGCGGAACTCTCCGAGTTCGTGTTCGCTTCCGGCGTCAAGCTGATGGAGACGCGCCGCCCCGACCTGATGTATCTCTCGACGACGGACTACGTGCAGCACAAGGCGGCGCCAGGCAGTCCGGCCGCGAATGCGTTCTACGCGATGATGGACCGCTACTTGGCCGAACTCGACGCACTCGGCGCCACCATCGTCCTGACCGCCGACCATGGCATGAACGACAAGCACGGTACCGATGGCAAGCCCAACGTCATCTACCTGCAGGATGTGCTGGACGGCTGGTACGGTGCCGAGGCCGCGCGCGTCATTCTTCCGATCACCGACCCCTACGTCGTGCACCATGGTGCCCTGGGCTCGTTCGCCACCGTCTACGCACCGGACGAGGAAATCGCCGCGCAGTGGATCGAACGCATCAAGGAACTGCCCGGAATGGAATCGGTGCTGACGCGCTCCGAGGCCGCAAGGCGCTTCGAGTTGCCGCCCGACCGTATCGGTGACATCGTCGTCGTCAGCGAGCGCAACACGGTGATCGGCACTTCGGCCAGCCGCCACGATCTCTCTGCACTCGAAGTGCCGCTGCGCTCGCACGGCGGGGTGTCGGAGCAGCGTGTGCCGTTGATCTGCAACCGCCCTGTCGATGGTGTCGAAAGCAACCGCCGGTTGCGCAACTTCGACGCGCTCGACATCGCCCTCAATCACGCCCAATAGCACCCATTCAGCACCGGGAAGAGGACAACCCAGAATGAGCCAGCCCATGCCCAAGCCAGCCGAGATCCACTGCGAAGCACTGCGCATTGCGGGCGAGCGCGTCTATCGCGACGACGTGATCGAGGTCACCTACCCCTACACCGGCGAGGTGATCGCCACCGTGCCGAAGGCCACGCTCGAAGACGTGCGCCGCGCCTACCGGCTCGCCCGCGACTACAAGCCGACGCTCACGCGCTACGAGCGATACAAAATCCTGATGCGCGCCGGCGAGATCATCAACTCCAGGCTGGACGAGATCTCCCGCACGATCACGCTGGAGTCGGGACTGTGCCGCAAGGACTCCCTGTACGAAGTGGGGCGCGCTTCCGACGTGCTTCTGTTCGCCGCCAACCAGGCGCTGGTGGACGACGGCCAGGTGTTCTCCTGCGACTTGACGCATCACGGCAAGAGCCGCAAGGTCTACACGATGCGCGAGCCCTTGCTGGGCGTCATCACCGCCATCACGCCGTTCAACCATCCGCTGAACCAGGTGATCCACAAGGTGGCGCCTTCGATCGCAACCAACAACCGGATGGTGCTCAAGCCCAGCGAGAAGACGCCGTTGACCGCATTCATCCTTGCGGACATCCTGTACGAGGCGGGGCTTCCGCCGCAAATGCTGTCCGTGATCACCGGCGACCCGCGCGAGATCGCCGACGAGATGCTCACGCATCCCGACGTGGACCTCGTCACCTTCACGGGCGGCGTGGCGATCGGCAAGTACATCGCCGGCAAGGCCACCTACAAGCGTCAGATACTGGAACTCGGAGGCAACGACCCCATCATCGTGATGGAAGACGCCGACGTCGAGGAAGCGGCAACGCTGGCGGCCAGCGGCTCCTACAAGAACTCCGGCCAGCGTTGCACCGCCATCAAGCGGATGCTGGTGCATGAAGCCGTGGCGGACCAGTTCGTCGAATTGCTGGTGCAGAAGACGCGCGCACTGAAGTATGGCGACCCGATGGACAAGAGCGTCGACATGGGCACGGTGATCGACGAAGCTGCAGCGATCCATTTCGAGAAGGTCGTCAACGAAGCCATCGCGGCCGGCGCGGAACTGAAGTGCGGCAATGTCCGCCGTGGCGCGCTGTACTCGCCGACCGTGCTGGACCGGGTCGATCCCGGAATGACGGTCGCCAGGCACGAGACCTTCGGACCGGTGTCGCCCGTCATTCGCTTCAAGGACATCGAGGAAGCCATCCGCATCTCCAACGGCACGGCCTACGGGTTGTCCTCGGCGGTGTGCACCAACCGCCTCGACTACATCACGCGGTTCATCCGCGAGCTCAATGTCGGCAGCGTGAACGTGCGCGAAGTGCCTGGCTACCGTCTGGAGCTCACGCCATTCGGCGGGATCAAGGACTCGGGGCTCGGCTACAAGGAAGGCGTGCTGGAGGCGATGAAGAGCTTCACCAACAGCAAGACCTACTCGTTGCCCTGGTAGCCATGAGCCTCACGATCGAAGACATCGTCCGCGTGTTCGAGGCCAAGGGCCATGAGCAGTACGACGGCGAACCGGTGACCCAGCTTGGCCATGCGCTGCAATCCGCGCACCTGGCCGAACAGGATGGCGCTGGAAGCGCGCTCATCACGGCCGCATTGCTGCATGACCTTGGACATCTGCTGCACGACTTCGGCAAGACACCGACGCAGCAGGGTCTCGATGACCTGCACCAGTATCGATGCCTGCCGTTCCTGCGTGCGCTCTTCGGGCCGGAGACCCTGGAACCCATACGCCTGCACGTCGATGCCAAGCGCTTTCTCTGCGCGCGCGAGCCTGGCTATCTCGAGACCTTGTCGGCCGACTCGCGGCGCAGCCTCGTGCTGCAGGGCGGCGTCTTCGACGAGGTGCAGGCGCAGGGGTTCGCCGTCCTGCCGTTTTCCGAAGATGCCGTGCGCGTGCGGCGCTGGGACGATGCCGCCAAGTCCGCGGAGGCCGTCGTGCCGTCGCTCTCGCATTTCGTGCGCCATATGCAGATCTGCGTCGCAGCGCGTCGCACCGCGCAGACCGCATAGGAGAAGACATGCGACCCTTCTGGATCGAGCAAGCGTTGTTCAACGACGGCGAGCTGTCGCCCGCTCTGCAGGGCAGCCAGCGAGCCGACGTCTGCATCGTCGGCGGTGGCTTCACCGGCCTGTGGACGGCGATCCAGGCCAAGCTGCAAGATCCGTCGTTGGACATTGTCATTCTTGAAAGCGATCTCTGCGGGGCCGGCGCGAGCGGGCGCAACGGCGGATGCCTGCTCACCTGGTCGGCAAAGTTCTTCACGCTGCGACGGCTCTTCGGCGAGGCCGAGGCCATCAGGCTGGTCAAGGCATCCGAAGCGGCCGTATCGCATATCGCGGAGTTCTGCCGTGAACACGACATCGATGCCGAATTGCGCATGGACGGCACGCTCTACACCGCCACGTCGCAGGCCCAGATCGGCGTCCTGGACCCGGTCATGCGAGCACTCGAAGACTGCGGCATCCGCAGCTATTTTCCGTTGCCGCCCGACGAGGTGGCGCGACGCTCCGGCTCGGCTCGCAACCTGGCGGGCGTCTATTCGCCCATGGCCGCCACGGTGCATCCCGGCAAGCTGGTGCGTGGGCTTCGTCGCGTGGCGCTCGCAATGGGCGTGCGCATCCACGAGCGCAGCCCGATGCGCGAGTTCAGCACCGGCAATCCGGCGGTCGTCCGCACGCCTTGCGGGACCGTCGAGGCAAGAAAAGTCGTGTTGGCCATCAATGCCTGGATGGCCAGTACCTTCGCGCAGTTCGAGCGAACCATCGCGATCGTGTCGAGTGACATGGTCATCACCGAAAAGTGCCCTGAATTGCTGCGCGAGATCGGCTTGATCGACGGCGTGTCCGTACTGGATTCGCGCACCTTCGTCTATTACTACCGGAGCACCGTGGACGGTCGAATCATGCTGGGCAAGGGCGGCAACACGTTCGCGCGAGGCGGGCGCATCGCGCCGGTCTTCGACCAGCGCTCTCCCTACGAGGCGCAACTCACGCAAGCGCTGCATTCGTTCTTCCCGGCGCTGCGCGACACGCCGATCACGGCAAGCTGGAATGGCCCCTCCGACCGATCGGTGACCGGCTTTCCCTTCTTCGGCCGGCTCGATGGTGCACCACACATCAGCTACGGTTTCGGCTACTCGGGCAATGGCGTAGGACCGAGCTACATGGGCGGCCAGATCCTGTCTTCGATGCTGCTGGATCTCGACAATGCGTGGACGCGCAGCCCTCTCACACAGGGCCCGTTGGGGCGCTTTCCGCCGGAGCCGGTGCGATATGCCGGATCGATCGTGGTTCGCAACGCGATCCGCCGCAAGGAACGCGCGGAAGACGAGAATCGCCGACCCTGGTTCGTCGACACCATGCTGAGCAAGTTCGCCAATGCGGCGGGCAAGGCCGACAAGGCCTGACTGTCCGTGGCCGGAGCCGACAACTCAGTCGCGGTCGATGAAGACTGCGACGCAGAGTGCGGCGCCCACGACGTACAGCAACCAGGTCTGCGGAATCGCGTAGGGATACAGCATCAAGGCGACGCCGAGCCATTTGCTTCGCGGACGACCGGCGCGCTTTCCGTAGCGATAGACCGCGATGCCAATGAGGCCGAACAGAACGGCACCCATGATGTAGGCCGGCGTCGGGAGCGAAATCCCGAGCGACTCCAGTGTCTGCAAGCTGTCCATGGGGGTCTGGCCGAGGGTTGGAGGGGCTCCTCTGAGCGTCCGCAGCTTAACCGTGGTCACGAAAAGGCGTTGCGACGAAAATGCGTGAAGAGCAATGAGCTTGAAAGGAGTTCTGTCGTGTTCACAACTGAAATTCGATTGCCCGAACTCGCCTTGTTGGCTGGCACCCGCGGGGCCTTGGGGGCGGGAGTCGGCCTGTTGCTTTCCGACAAGCTCAGTGAAGAGCAACGCAAGAACATCGGTTGGACGCTGGTGGCCGTTGGCGTGCTGACCACCATCCCGCTCGCGGCTATGCTGTTCGGTCGCCGCCGAAGGAGCGACGCCTGACTTGGAGTCGGGCTTCACCTCGAGGAGTTTGCATGTTGAGCAACGAAGAGCAAATCCGTGCGCTTGTCGAGACCTGGCAGGCTGCAACCAAGGCCGGCGATGTCGATACCGTGCTCAGTCTGATGACCGACGACGTCGTTTTTCTGGTGTATGGGCGCCCGCCCATGCGCAAGGCGGAGTTTGCGGCGCAATCTCACGTGCCAGCTGGCCGTCCACCTCCAATTGTCGACGGCAAGTCCGAGATTCAGGAGATCCAAGTCTCAGGCGACATGGCCTACATGTGGAGCGCACTCCAGGTCTCGGTCACTCCGCCCGGTGCGGGCCTGCCGATGGAGCGTGCAGGGTACACGCTCACGGTCTTTCGGCACGTTGACGGCAAATGGCTGTTGGCGCGTGATGCAAACCTCTTGTCTCCGGTACAGCGCCCAAGTTCGTGACTACCAGCGCGTCGACACGATGGCTGGACGAGTCACCCCCCTCCTCGCCCCAGAGCGAACTAGCTGGCTTGGTTTGAAGCCTCGGCAACCGGCACCACCCAAGCAGCCATGCCACCCGAATCTCGGCGGCCAAATCGATACTTGACTCGGCCATCGCTCAGGACTACTTTCCGCCCTCTCTGGACCTCAAAGGAGATACCGTGATGGCTTTTTCTCGAATCGCATCGGGAGTCTTGCTCTCGGGTTGTGTCGCGCTCGGTGCCAGCTATTCGTTTGCCCAGACGTCGCCGTCAGAGCGTGAGGCTGCGGCCGCCGCCCAGGCAAAGCGCCAAGGCAAGCTGCCGACCAAGGGCGATGAACAGTATCTTCAGAACGCGCTCAAGCGCTGCGAACGCCAGCCGGAGGGGACTGCGCGAGACGCTTGTGTCAAGCGCGTGACTGACGCCGGCGACACCACGACACGGGGTAGTGTCGAAGGGGGCGGGAAGATTCGCACCAACACCATGCAGGTGCCTGCGACCGAAGCGCCCAAGAAATGAGGGCGCCACCCTGGCGCGAGACGCGCTACCGTGCGGCGACCAGTCGTTGCCGCTCGGTTGAAGGTCCGATTGCTGGCTGATTCCGTCTAGCCGCTACGGGCGGCGTGTTCACCATCGATGCTCAACGCAGGCAAGCGCGAAATCGCTGACTGACTGCGGATTCTGCAGTCAAGCCCACCTCACCGTGGCGTTTCTTTCGACTGTGACTCGGCCGCTTGTAGCGTTTGCTCAAGCAGAACCGATATTGTCATCGGCCCGACGCCGCCGGGCACAGGTGTGACGGCTGAACACCGGCTCATTAGATTGCGAGGCTCGATATCACCGATGCCGCCAGCGTGGTAGCCCGCATCGACAACGACCGAATCATCGGCAATCCAATCGGCAGCGATAAAGTGCGGTTTGCCCAATGCACCGACAACAATCTGCGCGCGCCGCACTTCTCGCTCCAGATTTCGCGTGCGGGAATGACAGAGAGTGACGGTGGCTCCAGCATTGGAAAGCATCAACGCCATCGGCTTTCCAAGGATGGCGCTCCGGCCGACCACGACTGCTCGCTGGCCGGCAATCTCAATGCCGTAGTCAGTCAGCAGCCTCATGATTCCAGAGGGGGTAGCCGAACCAAACGCTTCTTGTCCCAATGCCATGCGCCCGAATCCATGAGAGGTGACGCCATCGACATCCTTGTCGATTCGAATGCAATCGAAGCAAGCGCGTTCGTCTATGTGCAACGGTACCGGGTGCTGCAACAGAATGCCATGGACGTCAGGGTCCTTGTTGAGCGCATCGATGACGTCACACACCTCTCTTGTGCTGGCTGACGCAGGCAACACCAGCGCCTTCGAGTGCATTCCGACGCGCCGGCATGCGTTGGCCTTCATTCGGACGTAGACCGCCGAAGAAGGGTCGTCGCCGACCAGGATGGTGGCGAGAGTGGGCACGCGGCCCTGGTGTCGTAGCGCAAAGCCGCGAATCGACTCCGTGAGTTTGGCTTCGCAACGCACTGCGAGCGCTTTGCCGTCGAGAACGACACATTCAGACCTGGTGCCACCGTTCATATCAGTTTCCTTGCAGGAAAACAGTCGGGTGCCCAGGCGAGCGGCAATGATTCGCCTGCGCTCCACGGTGGAACTCACCTTATCGCCAGTTACGCGGGCGGAGCAATGATAGATGACCAGTGACGCCGCATCCTGCCCCTTGCACCTCAGAGCTTCTTCATCATGAACGCCAGGTAGAACCCATCGGTGTGGTTGTCGATGCGCCCGAACTCCTGGTAGCCGCGCTTCGCATAGAAGTCGCGGGCCTGCCATTCGAAGGTATCGAGCTTGGCGCTGTGCGCGCCCAGGCGCTTCGCCTGCGTCTCGGCCTGCCCAAGCAGCTCGCTGCCAAGCCCGGCTGTCCTGGCCGCCTCGTCGACCCAAAGCACGTCGATGTGGAGCCAGTAAAGGAAGACGTAGCCGCGAAGCCCTCCGACCATTCGACCTTGCTCATCCCTTGCGCTCAGCCATACCGGTTGAGATTCGGGATACTCGCCCACGAATTCGTAGTTGAAGTGGCGCAGCCGTCGACCGAGCTCGCCCGACCGCACCTCCTCTTGCGTCGCTTCGACGATGGTCCAGGCTGTCATGGCGGGCACAGCGCCCCTGTCAGGGCCGCGTCTTCCCAGCCACCAGCCGCATCCCCGGCATCAGTTCGGCCGCGAGCTCCGGCCGTTCGAGCGCGTAGTCGAGGTTCATGCGTGCGATCTCGACGTGCTCCTCGCCCAGCGCCTGCGCGCGCGAGCCTTGCCCGCGCTCGATCGCCTGCACCATCGCGTGGTGCGTGCGGTGGGCCTGCTTCATCCACTGGTGCCCCTCCTCCATCGACGACTGCATCGGCAGCATGGCGCTCGGCGACGCGAAGGGCTGGCCGTCCAGCATGTCCATCACGCGCTGGAGCGCGACATTGCCGCAGCCCTGCATGATCAGCTGGTGGAAGCGGTCGTTCATCTGGACGTAGGCCGCGTAGTCGTCCAGGCCCATTTCGGGCTTGTTGACCGCCTTGTCGCCCTCGTCGAGGCAGTCGTGAAGGTCGCGCAGCAGCTGGCGCGAGGCACCGTCCTCGGCCAGCAGACGGGCCGCGAAGCCTTCGATCACGCCGCGCACGCGGATCGCGTCGGCGATCTCCTGAGACGTGAAGCGGCGCATCTGGTAGCCGCCGCTCGGCGACTGCTCGATCAGGCCCTCGTGCTCCAGGCTGGTGAGCGCCAGCCGCACGGGCGTGCGCGAGGCGCCGAGCTTCTCCGCCAGCGGGATCTCGGCCAGCCGCTCGCCGGGCACGAATTCGCCCTTGAGGATCAGGTCGCGAAGTTGAACCAGCACACGGTTTTGTTGGGAGTCCATCTGGAGCAGCGGAACGAAGAATGCCTCGATTCTAAGGAGATCAGCCGTGGCTGCACACAGTCAGGCCAACTTGGTCCGATTGTTGCATACATGTCGCAAGCAGTGCATTCAGAAAGAGAAAATGCACCTCGAAGATGCGTCGACTTCTAAGTAATAACCCTTGTTTTAGCGCCTGAATGCCCCCGCAGGAATCTAAATGGATTGACCTGGATCAGAAATCGCCCAGACAATGTATGCAATTGCATGCAGCGCATGTTTCAGACAGTCACCCCCACGATGGAGCACCCCCATGATCAGTGCAGAACAGAATGATTTCATCACCCGGGTCGGCCGGGGCACCCCCGCCGGCACGCTGTTGCGCCGCTACTGGCAGCCGGTGGCGCTGGCCGACGAACTCGCCGGTCCGCGCCCGGTCAAGGCGGTGCAGCTGATGGGCCAGCACTTCGTCCTGTTCCGCGACGAGCAGGGCCAGCTGGGCATGCTCGACCGCGACTGTCCGCACCGCGGCGCCGACCTGGCTTTCGGCCGCCTCGAGCACGGCGGCCTGCGCTGCCCCTTCCATGGCTGGCTGTTCGACGCCAAGGGCAACTGCCTCGAAACCCCCGCCGAGCCCGTGGGCAGCAAGCTCTGCACCCGCATCAAGCAGGCCGCCTATCCGGTGGTCGAGCGCGCCGGCACCGTGTTCGCCTACATCGGCGAAGGCGAGCCGCCCGCGTTCCCCGATTTCGACTGCTTCGTCGCGCCCGACTCGCACACCTTCGCCTTCAAGGGCCTGTTCGAATGCAACTGGCTGCAGGCGCTCGAGGTCGGCATCGACCCGGCGCATGCCTCGTACCTGCACCGCTTCTTCGAGGATGCCGACACCTCGGAGAGCTATGGCAAGCAGTTCCGCGGCGCCTCGGCCGACTCCGACATGCCGATCACCCAGGTGCTGCGCGAGTACGACCGCCCCGACATCAGCGTCGAGCCGACCGACTACGGCATGCGGCTGACCGCACTGCGCCAGCTGTCCGAAACCCAGACCCACGTGCGGGTGACCAACGTGGTGTTCCCGCAGGCCTTCGTGATCCCGATGAGCGCCGAGATGACGATCTCGCAGTGGCACGTGCCGGTCGACGACACGCACTGCTACTGGTATGCGATTTTCACCAGCTTCACCGACCCGGTCGACAAGCAGCAGATGCGCGACCAGCGCCTGAAGCTCTACGAGCTGCCCGACTACACCTCGCGCAAGAACAAGCGCAACAACTACGGCTACAGCATCGACGAGCAGCTGAGCCAGACCTACACCGGCATGGGCGACGACATCAACGTTCACGACCAGTGGGCGGTCGAGTCGCAGGGCCCGATCCAGGACCGCACGCGCGAGCACCTGGGCAGCACCGACAAGGGCATCATCACCTACCGCCGGATGCTGGTGCGGGCCATCGAGAGCACGCAGGCCGGCGAAACCGCGCCGATGCTGATCGACGCCGCGCAGGCCAGCGCGCTCACCGGACCCCCGTCGATCGACGGCATCGGCGAAGCCGGCAACACCGACGGTTACTGGCAGAGCGCCGACCGCGAACGCCGCCTCAAGTCGGACTGGGCCTCGGCCCGCCTGGCCGCAGCCTGAGCACGCGCACGCCATGAGCTCCTTTGTAGACCGCCACGGCCTCTGGTCCGACGACCAGCAGAAGCAGGCCCAGGAACTGGTGCGCCGCATCGACGCCGGCGAAGTCGACGTCGTGCGCTTCGCCTGGCCCGACCAGCACGGCTTGCTGCGCGGCAAGACCCTGGTCGCCAGCGAAGCCCGCGCCGCGCTGTGGGACGGCGTCAACCTCACCTCCACCCTGCTCGCCAAGGACACCTCGCACAAGACCGTGTTCCCGGTGTTCGCGGCCGGGGGCGGCTTCGCCATCGAAGGCTTCCAGGGCGGCGCCGACTTCACGGTCGTGGCCGACCCCGCCACCTTCAAGGTGCTGCCCTGGGCGCCGCGCTCGGGCTGGGTCCTGTGCGATGCCTACATGGGCGACGGCAAGCCCTGCCCCTATGCCACGCGACAGATCCTGCAGCGCGCGGTGAAGCAGCTCGACGCACTCGGCATGGACTTCATCGCCGGCCTCGAGGTCGAGTTCCATGTCTTCAAGCTCGAAGACGCGCGCATGGGCCTGGCCGATTCGGGCCAGCCCGGCGAGCCGCCGCGGGTGTCGCTGCTGTCGCACGGCCACCAGTACCTGACCGAGCTGCGCTACGACCGGGTCGACGCCGTGATGGAGCTGCTGCGCTCGCAGCTGGTCGCGCTCGGCCTGCCGCTGCGCTCGCTCGAGATCGAGTTCGGCCCGAGCCAGTTCGAGCTGACCTTCGGCCCGACCGCCGGCGTGCTGCCGGCCGACACCATGGTGCTGCTGCGCAGCGCCATCAAGCAGATCTGCCAGCGCGCCGGCTACCACGCGACCTTCATGTGCCGGCCGAAGATTCCGAACGTGATGTCCAGCGGCTGGCACCTGCACCAGTCGCTGCGCCGCAAGAGCGACGGGGTCAACGCCTTCATGCCGGCCGAACCGGGACAGGACCTGAGCGAGATCGGCTTGCACTACCTCGGCGGCCTGAAGCAGCATGCCTGCGGCGCGGCGGCCCTGGCCAGCCCGACCATCAACGGCTACCGCCGCTTTCGGCCTTTCTCGCTGGCGCCGGACCGTGCCATCTGGGCCCGCGACAACCGCGGTGCGATGCTGCGCGTGCTGGGCGGCGCAGGGCAGAACGCGACCCGGATCGAGAACCGGGTCGGCGAGCCGACGGCCAACCCCTACCTCTACCTCGCGTCGCAGCTGTTCTCGGGCCTGGATGGCATGCGCAACAAGACCGACCCCGGCCCGTCGGCCGACGCGCCCTATGAAACGCCGGCGGAGCAGCTGCCGCGCTCGCTCGGCGATGCGCTCGGCTGCCTGCGCGGCGACGAGATGCTCAACGCCCAGATGGGCAAGGCCTTCGTCGACTACCTGTGCCACATCAAGGAAGCGGAGATCGCCCGCTTCAACCTCGAAGTCAGCGAGTGGGAACACCGCGAGTACTTCGACATGTTCTGACGCTGCCCGCCATGCCCACGATCCACTACATCCTGAAAGACGGCAGCAGCCGCAGCGTCGACGCCAAGCCCGGCTCCAGCGTGATGGAGAACGCCATCCGCGGCAACGTGCGCGGCATCGACGCCGAATGCGGCGGCTCCTGCTCCTGTGCCACCTGCCACGTCTATGTCGACGAGGCCTTCACCGACCGCCTGCCGCCGGCCGACGAGATGGAAAGCGAGCTGCTCGACGGCGTTGCCTCCGAGCGCCGCCCGGGCAGCCGCCTGAGCTGCCAGCTCACGGTGACCGCCGAGCTGGACGGCCTGACCGTGCGCATCCCCGAGACCCAGAGCTGATGGCGGCCGCCCACCCCCTGGTGATCGTCGGCGCGTCCTATGCCGGCGTCCAGCTGGCCGCCAGCGCGCGCGAGCTCGGCTTCGAGGAGCGCATCGTCATCGTCGGCGACGAGGTCCACGCGCCCTACCAGCGCCCGCCCCTGTCCAAGGGCCTGCTGACCGGCAAGACCAGCGTCGACAACCTGGCATTGCGCGGCCCCGATTTCTTCGCCCAGAACGCCATCGATCTGATGCTCGGCCGGCGCGCCATCGCGCTCGACCCCGGGGCGCGCAGCGTGCGGCTCGACGATGGCGCCGTGCTCGACTACGGCTGGCTCGCGCTGGCGACCGGTGCACGCTGCCGGCCCTTCGCGCTCCCGGGCTCGACGCTCGAAGGCGTGCTCGACCTGCGCACGCTCGACGATGCGCTGCGGATCGCCGACGCCGCCGGGCGCACCGAGCGCGCCTGCGTGATCGGCGGCGGCTTCATCGGCCTGGAGGTGGCGTCGGCGCTGCGCGCGCGCGGCGCCGAGGTCACCGTGGTCGAGGCCCAGCCGCACCTGCTGGCACGCGCATTTCCGCCGCTGATGTCGTCCTATGTCGAGAACGCGCATCGCCGCCGCGGCGTCGCGCTGCTGACCGGCCGCGGCGTGCGGGCGCTGCACGGCGCACAGGGCCGCGTGGCCGCGGTCGAGCTCGACGACGGCACCCGCATCGATTGCGACCTGGTCGTCCTCGGCATCGGCGTGCTGCCCAACGCCGAGCTGGCGCAGCAGGCCGGCATCGCGGTCGACAACGGCATCGTCGTCGACATGCTGGGCCGCACGTCGGCGCCGCGGGTGCTGGCCGCGGGCGACGTCGCCAGCATGGCGCTGCCGCCCGCACCCGGCGTGCCGGCGCGCATGCGGCTCGAGTCGATCCAGTCGGCCAACGACGGCGCCCGCGCGCTGGCCTCCCTGGTGGTCGGCCGCGAGGCGCCCTGCACCGCAGTGCCCTGGTTCTGGAGCGACCAGTTCGACCTCAAGCTGCAGATGACCGGCCTGGCCGCGCCCGGCGACGAAGTCGTGCTGCGCGGCGACATGGCCAGCGATCGCTTCAGCGTGTTCTACCTGCGGCAAGGCACACTCGTGGCCGCCCACTCGGTGAACAAGCCGGCCGAGCACATGCAAAGCCGCAAGCTGATCGGCGCCCGTGCCCGCCTCGGTGCCGACCAGCTCGCCGACCCCTCTTTCGACCTCAAGACGGTCGCCTGATCACCCCTTGCCCGCCGGCTCGCCGGCTTCCCTGAACGGAGCTTCCCCGATGATGATGAACAAGAGAAACGCGCTCGCCACCCTGACCCTGGCCTGCCTCGGCGCCTTCGGTGCCATGTCCGCGCAGGCGGCCGACGAGCCGCTTCGCATCGGCCTGATCGCGACCTACTCCGGCCCCTATGCCGACTACGGCCGCCAGTTCGACGCCGGCGTCGCGCTCTACCTCAAGGAACACGGCGGCAAGATCGCCGGCCGCACGGTCGAGGTCATCAAGAAGGACACCGCCGGCCCGGCGCCCGATGCGGCCAAGCGGATCGCCCAGGAGTTGGTGGTGCGCGACAAGGTGAGCGTGCTCACCGGCCTCGACTTCAGCCCCAACGCCTACGCGGTCGCGGCGATCGCCACCCAGGCCAAGATCCCGACCCTGGTGATGAACGCGGCCTCCTCCGCGATCACGGCCAGCTCGCCCTACGTCGCGCGCCTGTCGTTCACCGTGCAGCAGGTCACCGACCCGATGGCGCGCTGGATGGTCAAGCAGGGCGTGAAGGAGGCCTATACCGTGGTGGCCGACTACGCCTCGGGCACCGACGCCGAGACCGCGTTCAAGAAGGCCTTCACGGCCCAGGGCGGCAAGGTGGTCGGTGAAGTCCGCACGCCGATGAACAACCCCGACTTCTCGGCCTACGTGCAGCGCATCAAGGACGCCAGGCCGCAGGCGGTGTTCTTCTTCTTTCCGTCGGGCGTGATGCCGCCGGCCTTCCTCAAGGTCTGGAAGGAGCGCGGCATGGAAGAAGCCGGCATCAAGCTCTACGCCACCGGCGAAGCCACCGACGACAGCTACCTCGACGCCACCGGCGACGTGGCGCTGGGCCTGGTCACGAGCCATCACTATTCGTACGCCCATGCGTCGCCGAAGAACCAGAAGTTCGTCAAGGACTTCGCCGCCGAGTTCGGCACCAAGCTGCGCCCCAGCTACTTCGCGGTCACGGCCTACGACACGATGGCCGCCATCGACCTGGCGCTCGCCAAGACCAAGGGCGAGCTCTCGGGCGACAAGTTCATGGACGCGCTCAAGGGGCTGAAGTTCGACAGCCCGCGCGGCCCGATCGAGATCGACCCCGCCACCCGCGACATCGTGCAGACGGTCTACATCCGCAAGACCGAACGGGTCAAGGGCGAACTGGTGAACGTCGAGTTCGACAAGTTCGAGCGCGTCAAGGACCCGGCCAAGGAAAGCCAGTAACCGGCACCAGCCGGCCGCCAGCAGCAACGGGAAATCCATGGGAATCGTGATCTTCGACGGAGTGGCCTACGGCATGCTCCTGTTCCTCATCGGGGTGGGCCTGTCCATCACGATGGGCCTCATGAACTTCGTCAACCTCGCGCACGGCACGTTCGCGATGGTCGGCGGCTACGCCGCAAGTGTTCTGATGAACCATTTCGGCGTCGGCTTCTTCCCGTCGCTGGCGGCGGCCTTCATCGCCGCCGCGCTGGTCGGCGCGGTGCTCGAGTTCTGCTTCTACCGCCGGCTCTACCGCGCCCATCCGCTCGACCAGGTGCTGCTGTCGATCGGCATCGTGTTCGTCTCGGTCGCCGTGTTCACGTATTTCTTCGGCCCGACCATGCAGGCCTTCCAGCTGCCGCCGCTGCTGGACGGCCGGGTGTCGCTGCTCGGGCTGGAGGTGGGACGCTACCGCCTGTTCCTGATCCTCTGCGGCGTGGCGGTGCTGGCGGCCCTGCTGGGGGTGCTCGGCAAGACCCGCTACGGCGCGATGGTGCGGGCCGCGGTCGACAACCAGCGCGTCGCCGGCGGCACCGGCATCCACGTGCAGCGGCTGTTCTTCCTGACCTTCTCGCTGGGCTGCGGGCTGGCGGGCCTCGGCGGCGCGCTGAGCCTCGGCATGCTCGGGCTCGAGCCCTCGTTCCCGCTCAAGTACCTCGTGTACTTCCTGATCGTGGTCTGCGTCGGCGGCGCCGGCACCATCACCGGCCCCTTCGTGGCCGCGCTGCTGGTCGGCATCGTCGATGTCGCAGGCAAGTACTACCTGCCGGAAGCCGGCGCATTCCTCATCTACGTCGTCATGATCATCATGTTGCTGGCACGGCCCAACGGCATCATCCCGCGCAAGGGCCTGGCATGAAGCCGCTCGCGCTGTCCCCCGCCCGCCTGCGAGGCGTCGAGGTCTTCTTCTGGCTCGCACTGGCTTCGAGCTTCTTCCTCCTGCCCGACAAGCTCACGCTGATGAGCCAGATCGTGATCTTCGGCCTGTTCGCGGTCTCGCTGGACATGGCGCTCGGCTACGCCGGCATCCTCACGGTGGGCCATGCGGCCTTCTTCGGCGCCGGCGCCTATGCCGCCGGGCTGCTGGCCAAGCACGGCTGGAGCGAGCCCTTCAGCGGCCTGCTGTTCGCCCTGCTGCTGTGCGTCGCGCTCGGCTATGTGCTGAGCTACCTGGTGGTGCGCGGCGCCGACCTCACGCGGCTCATGATCACCATCGGCGTGTGCATGCTGCTGGCCGAGCTGGCCAACCGGCTGTCGTCGATCACCGGCGGCACCGACGGCCTGCAGGGCGTGGTGATCGCGCCGGTGCTCGGGCTGTTCGAGTTCGACCTGTACGGCAAGACCGCTTTCGCCTATGCGTACGGCGTGGTGCTGGTGGTCTTTCTCGGCGTGCGGCTGGTGCTGCGCTCGCCGTTCGGGCTCACGCTGCGTGGCATCCACGACAGCCGCAAGCGCATGCTGGCGATCGGCTCGCCGGTCGAGGCCCGCCTGCGCCTGGCCTATGCGCTGTCGGCCGGCGTGGCCGGCATCGCCGGCGCGCTGCTGGCCCAGACCACGCAGTTCGTCGGCATCGAATCGATCGGCTTCAACCGCTCGGCCGAGGTGCTGATCATCCTCGTGCTCGGCGGCACCGGCCGGCTGTACGGCGGCATGATCGGCGCGATCGTCTACATGCTGGTGCACGACTGGTTCGCCGATCTCAATCCGCAGTACTGGATGTTCTGGCTCGGCATCTTCCTGATCGCCGCCGTCATGCTGGGCCGCGGCGGGATCATGGGCGCGCTGTCTCGATTGGTGAAGACCGGGAGGGCGTCATGAGCGCCGTACTGCGCACCTGCGGCCTCGGCATCTCCTTCGGTGCCTTCCGCGCGGTCGACGACGTCAACCTCACGCTCGAACCCGGCGCGCGCCAGGCCCTGATCGGCCCCAACGGCGCCGGCAAGACGACACTGATCAACCTGCTGACGGGCGTCTTCAAGCCAACCCACGGCACGATCCACATGGGCGAGCGCGAGCTCACCGCGCTCAGCGCCGACAAGCGCGCCCGCATGGGGCTGGCGCGCACCTTCCAGATCAACACGCTGTTCCCGAGCCTCACGCCGCTGCTGTCGGTGGTGCTGGCGATCAGCGAACGCGAAGGCCTGGGCGCCGTCTGGTGGCGCCCGCTGATGCGCCACAAGGCGGCGTTCGACGAGGCCCATGCGCTGCTCGGCCAACTCAAGCTCGACGCGCTGGCCGACGTGCCGGTGGCCGAGCTGGCCTACGGCAAGCAGCGCCTGCTCGAGATCGCGCTCGCCATGGCCGCCAAACCCCGCATCCTGCTGCTCGACGAGCCCGCCGCCGGCGTGCCCGAGGACGAGAGCGGCGAACTCTTCGAAGCCATCGCCGAACTGCCGCAGGACATCAGCGTGCTGTTCATCGAACACGACATGAACCTCGTCTTCCGTTTCTCGCGCCGGATCTCGGTGCTGGTCGCCGGCCGGATCCTCACCGAGGGCAGCCCGGCGGAGATCGGCCGCGACCCGCGGGTGCGCGAGGTCTATCTCGGCCATGGAGCTGCCCATGTCTGAAATGCTCGCCTTCGACCAGGTGGTCGCCGGCTACGGCAACGCCGTCGTGCTCGACCGCTTGAGCTTCGCGCTCGCGCAGGGCCAGAGCCTCGCCATCCTCGGACGCAACGGCGTCGGCAAGACCACCCTGCTCGAGACGCTGATGGGCAACACCCGCGTGATGCGCGGCGCGCTGCGCTGGTGCGGCGAGGACATCACGCGCTGGCCGGCCCACCGGCGCGTGCGCGCGGGCCTGGGCTGGGTGCCGCAGGAGCGCGAGGTGTTCCCGTCGCTGACCGTCGAGGAGAACCTGACCGTGATCGGCCGGCCCGGTCCCTGGAACCTGCAGCGGGTCTACCAGTTCTTCCCGCGGCTGCGCGAGCGGCGCGGCAACTACGGCAATCAGCTGTCCGGCGGCGAGCAGCAGATGCTGGCCATCGGCCGCGCCCTCATGACCAACCCGAAGCTGCTGCTGCTCGATGAGCCGATGGAAGGCCTGGCGCCGATCATCGTCGAGGAGCTGGCTCGCTCAATCCGCCACCTTTGCGAGAGCGAGGGGCTGGCGTCGATCGTGGTCGAGCAGCATCCGGTGCTGGCGCTCGAGATGACGCACCAGGCCATCGTGCTCGAACGCGGCACGGTGGTGCATGCCGGTCCGAGCGCGGCGCTGGCGGGCGATGCGTCGCTGCTCGAGGGCCTGCTCGGCGTCGGAATGGCCGACGTGCAGGCATGAGGGGTCGGCGCCGATGAAGCCGATCGCGGTCTTCCAGCACACCGAGGTGGGGGCACCGGGCGCGGTGCTGCCGATCCTCGGGGCCCTGGGCCGCGAGGTGGAGATGGTGCGCATCGTCGACGGCCAGGCGGTCCCTGCGGACGCTTCGCGCTTCAGCGGCCTGGTCTTCATGGGCGGCTACATGGGCGCGCACGACCCGCTGCCTTGGATCGCACAGGAGCTTGCACTGATCCGCGACGCCGATGCGCGCGGCATCCCGGTTGCCGGCCATTGCCTGGGAAGCCAGCTGGTGGCGCTCGCGCTGGGAGGCGAAGTCCATCCGCACGACCGGCCCGAGATCGGCTGGTGCGAGATCACCGCGGAAGCCGGCGACACGGCGCGTGCGTGGTGGGGCGAGGAGCACGCGGGCAAGGTGCTTCAGACCTTCCAGTGGCACGCCGACACCTTCACGCCCCCGCCCGGCGCGGTCCCGCTGGCGCGCGGCGCCTACTGCGCCAACCAGGCCTTCGTGCTGCGCGACCGGCATCTGCTGGTGCAGTCGCACCTCGAGATGACGCCTGCACTGGTCGAGCTGTCGATGGCGCGCAACGGCCAGCAGCTGGTTCGGCAGAACGCGCTCGCGAATCCGGCGGCGAGCGCCGGCGGCGACCTGCTGAACGATCTGCCGAAGCGCACGCAGGAAATGCACGCGTTGCTGGGGCGGCTCTATGCACGATGGGTGGTGGGCTGCGGGTGACCCGCTCGGGGCGCGCATTGCGAAGTGGAATCCGAGGGGACTAGGCGATGTCGACAACCACTCTGCCAACAGCCCGACCGCTGGTCGCGCGAGCGTGTGCGTCCGCGGCCTGACCGAGCGTGAATCTCTGCGTGTCCAGGAGAGGGCGAAGCCGACCCGCATCGACCAGTTCGGCGATCCGGGCCAGGATGTGTCCGTGGTGGGCGCGGCCCTTGCCACTGAGCATGGGCATCAGCGTGAAGACGCCGGAATAGGTGGCCCCTCGGAAGGACAGCGGCGCCAGCGAGTGGGTGCCCCAACCCAGAGCGCTCACGACGTGGCCGGTGTAGCGGCGTACAGACACGAATGACGCATCGAGCGTGGCGCCACCCACGGTGTCGTACACCACATCGAATCCTTCATCCGCCGTGTGCGCGTGAACATGGTCCGCAGGGGTCGAAGCCGTGTAATCGATGGGCGTCGCGCCGAACGAACGCACGACATCGAACTGCGCGGGCTTTGCAGTCGCGTAGACGTCGGCGCCGAATGCGCGAGCGATCTGTATGGCCACATGCCCGACACCCCCCGCTCCGCCATGTACGAGGACCTTGTGACCGCTACTGGCGCGTGCGCGGTCGATCAGGCCTTCCCAGGCGGTGATCGAGACCAGCGGCAGTGCGGCGGACTCCCGCATGGACAAGCGCTTCGGCTTGTGCGCGAGGAGGTCCGCGTCTACCGCAGCGTATTCGGCCAAGGTCCCTTGCAGGCCACCCACGCCACCGACGAGACCGTAAACCTCGTCACCCACCTCGAAGCGGGTGACGCCGACACCGACCTGGACGACAACCCCTGCCATGTCCATTCCAAGAACCGCCGGCAGGGGGTGCTCTGCATGCGCCGCGACGCCGGCGCGAATCTTGGTGTCGAGCGGGTTGACGCCGCTGGCTCCGATACGCACCAGGACATGCCCCCGAGGGACATCCGGAACCGGGCGGGCTAGAACTTCGAAGGGGCCGTCGGTCTCGTGAACGACAGCAGCCTGCATGGTGGCGGGAACGAGTGAGCGGGGCATGGGAAACGTCCTTTTGATATGCGATGCGCGTGAATCCAGGACTTCAGTTTGAGGTGTTCGTCTTTGCATGTAAATTCACGAATCTGAACTTCTCTCATTCATATTTGAATGCGTCATGGACTGGAGTGATGTGCGCATCTTTCTGGCGGTCGCTCGCTCGGGCTCGCTGAGTGGCGCAGCGCAGCGCTTGGGGATGTCCCAGCCAACCATGGGACGTCGCCTGCGAGCCTTGGAAGACTCGACCGGTCAGAGGCTGTTCCAACGCGGGCGCGAGGGGTTTCAACTCACGGATGAAGGCGCGTCGGTGCTATTGCACGCCGAGCGGATGGAAGAAGAGGCGCTCTCCATCGAGCGACAACTTGCAGGACGGGGCGCCGAGCTCCAAGGTCTTCTCCGGGTGTCGTCTTCAGACTGGTTCGGACTCCATGTGCTTTCGCCCGTAGTTGCGCGGTTCGTTGCGCTTCACCCAGGGGTGCGCGTCGACCTCATCACGGACTCGCGCTTTCGCGACCTTGCCCGACGCGAGGCGGAGCTGGTGTTTCGCATCCGGCCTTCGGAAAGCCCGGACATCGTCCAACGGCAGTTCATGCACATGACCTATGCCCTGTACGGTCCGGTCGGGATGCCTCCGCCGACGGCAGGCGATGGCGCGGGCAGCCGGCTCATCACGTTGGATGCGGCGTTCGAGGACCTCCCGGATGTGCACTGGCTGCGAAACACGTTTCCGGGAGCGACCTTCGCGCTGGGTAGCAACAATCGCGATGTGCAGGCTCGCACATGCGCCCTGGGGGCAGGTTTCGCCGTGTTGCCGACTCTGCTGGGTGACCAGTTTCCCGGTATCGAGAGACACGATGTCCACCCGTCACCCCCGGGCAGGGACGTTTGGTTCGCCTATCACCAGGACCTGCGTGGACTGGCACGACTGCGCGCATTCCTGGACCTGGTCATCAATTGCGTCGGCGAGGGCGCCGGTTCGACGTCGAGCAGCCCGTAAAATCCAAATTGGCGTCGATTTGAATAAGCGAAGTTCATTCATTCATTCAATAAAGACTCCTTTGTCGCCAACGTTCATGACGCCATGCGACGAACCCCCTCAACTTCAAAGGTTCAGACTCAATGACGAAGTCCTACGCGCAACTCAAATCCGCCATCGCCAAACTCGAAAAGGAAGCGGCTGCGCTCCGTGAAGCTGAAATGACAAAGGTGATTGCGCAAATCAAGGAGTCGATTGCCACGTTCGGCCTGACTGTCGAACATCTCTTTGGCCGTGGCGCCAAAGCGTTGAAGGTGGCCGCCGGCAAGACCCTCGGCGATGGCAAGGCACCTCGCAAGGGCGCAGGCATTCCCAAGTACCGCCATCCCAAGACGGGCAAGACCTGGACCGGCTTCGGCAAGGCTCCCGGATGGATTGCCACGGCTCGCAACCGTGACAAGTTCCTCATCGCCCCCTCTGGCGTCGATGCGGCACCTTCGGTCGAAGGCGTCGACGCGCCGGTCGCGGCCGTCGCAAAAACCACCCGCAAGGCCCGCCTTGTCGCACCGGTGAAAAAGTCGATTCGCGCCAAGAAGGCCGCGCCAAGGAAGAGTGCTCCTTTGAAGAAGGCTGCGCCGGCACGCAAGGCAGCTGCTGCGCCCAAGGCTCCAAAGGCCGCCGCCAAGACCCGCCGACCGCGCGCGTCCACGAAATCTTCGGCACCTGTGTCGCCCGCCGCCCCGGCAGAGACGACCGCATCCGCAAGCTGACAACGCAGTCCGCCTCCTTCGACCGAAGGAGGCAGACGAACGGGCCGCTGTGCGGCCCTTTTTTTGGCGCAGCTGCGCTCAGGGCAGCAGTTCGAACTTCAGGTCCGCCAGCGGCATCACCTTCTCCTCGCGCACCAGCTTGTATTCGGTGTTCGGGCCCAGCCACTTGGCCCAGAGGCGGTCGAGTTCGCCCGACTTCTCGAGCGCATACAGCGCGCCGTTCACCTTCGCCAGCAGCTGCGGCTCGTCCTTCTTCATGCCGATGCCGATCGGCTGCAGCACCATCGGCTCCTTGATCATCTTGAGCGGCACGCCTTCGGTCTTCGACTGGTTGACCAGCTTGGTGATGGTCATGGTGTTGGCCACCATCCCCATCGACTTGTTCTGCTGCACCGCCATGAAGGCCGATCCGGTGTCCTGGAAGGTCACGGGCTCGGAGCCGTTCATCTTGATGGACAGCTCGGAGGTCGAACCCTTGGTCGAACTCAGGCGCTTGCCCTTGAAGTCGGCCTTGGTGGTGCCGGGGTCCGAGGCCTTGACCGCGAGCATCTCCTTGGCGACGTAGTAGGGATCGCTGAACTGGATCTGTTCGCCGCGGCTCTTGGTGTAGGCCAGGTTGGCGATCGTCACGTCGACCCGGCCCAGCTTGACTTCAGGCACCCGCGCCTCCACCGACAGCGGCGTGACCTTGGCCGTCAATCCAAGCTCCTTGGCCACCGCGTTGCACAGGTCGACGTCATGCCCGACCATCTCCCGCGTCTTCGGGTCCGGCGCGGCGAACGGCGGCACGTCGGCGAAGGTGCCGCATTTGAGTTCCTTGCGCGCGGCGATGTCGGCCCACTGGTCGGCATGCGCCAGCAGGGAGAGCGCGGACAGGCAGACGCCCAGGGCGCCGAGTTGAAGAGCGGTCGGTTTCGACATGGAGATCTCCTGAAGGGGTGAGAGGACGGGGGAAGGGTCAATGGGCGCGCAGGTCGGACAGGAAGCGCTGCGCGCGCGGATGCTGCGGGTGACGAAAGAAGGTCTCGGGCTCGGCCTTCTCGAGGATCCGGCCGGCATCCATGAACCACACGCGGTCGGCGACTTCGCGGGCGAAGTTCATCTCGTGCGTGACGCACATCATGGTCATGCCATCGCTGGCCAGGCCACGCATCACCGACAGGACCTCGCCCACCATCTCGGGGTCGAGCGCGCTGGTCGGCTCGTCGAACAGCATCGCGGGCGGCTCCATGGCGAGCGCGCGCGCGATCGCCACGCGCTGCTGCTGCCCGCCCGAGAGCTGCGCAGGAAAAGCGCCGGCCTTGCCCGACAGGCCGACCCGCTCCAGCAGCTGGCCGGCCTTCTCGCGGGCCTGGGCCTTCTTCACGCCGAGCACCCGCATCGGCGACAGCATGATGTTGTCCATCACCGAGAGATGCGGAAAGAGGTTGAAGCTCTGGAACACGAAGCCGATGCGGCTGCGCAGCCGGTTGAGCGCCACGCTGCTCATCGGCGCGTGGATGTCGTGGCCGTCGAACAGCAGCTGGCCCGACTTGATCTCCTCGAGCCGGTTGACGGTGCGGATCAAGGTCGACTTGCCGGAACCGGACGGCCCGCAGACCACCACGACCTCGCCCTTCTTCACTTCGGCGCAGACGTCGGTCAGCGCCTGATAGTCGCCGTACCACTTGTTGATGTTGTTGAACAGAATCATGGGGTCGTCCTGGAGGGGCGATGGGGGGTTCATGGTCTGTCTCCGTCGGTTTCTGTGGTGGGCCGTCTGCGCGGCCTCAGGGATGGGTGGCCACGGCGGGCGGCAGGTCGCTGGCGCCGGGGTCCTGGCGGACGGCGGTGCCGAGCCGCTTGAGGGCGATGCGGCGCTCCAGCCAGAGCGCCAGCCGGGTCAGGCTGAAGCAGACCACGTAGTAGGTCATCGCCAGGATGAAGAACACCTGGAAGGGCTTGGTCAGCAACTGGTTGTTGATCTGGTTGGCGGCAAAGGTGAGCTCCTGGACATTGATCACGTAGCCCAGCGTCGTTTCCTTGATGGTCGAGATGAACTGGCTCAGCATGCTCGGCAGCATGTTGTAGAGCGCCTGCGGCAGGATCACGTAGAACATCGTCCCGAGGTGGCTGTGGCCGAGCGCGCGCGCCGCCTCGCTCTGCCCCTTGGGAAGGGACTGGATGCCCGCGCGCACCACCTCCGACAGGTAGGCGCCCTCGTAGATGACCAGCGTGCAGAGCATCGTCGTGAAGCCCGACACGTCGCGGCCGATCAGGATCGGCACCAGGAAATAGACCCACAGGATCACCATCAGCAGCGGCACGCCGCGCACGATGTAGACCAGCACCGTGGCGGGCACGCGCAGCAGCTTCCACGGCGACAGGCGCGCCAGCGCGAGCAGCACCGACAGCGGAAAGGCCAGCACGATGCCGAGCACCGACAGGATCAGGGTGGCGACGATCCCGCCCAGGGGCCCGTTCGGATACTGGCCCACCAGCAGCAGCAGCCAGTTGTCCCTGAGGATCTCGAAGATGCTGAACATGGGCTACCTCGCACCGACGATTCGATAGCGCCGCGCCACCCAGGCGCCGACGGCCATGATGAGCAGCGAGAACGCCAGGTACAGCACGGTGGCGGCGCTGTAGGCCTCGAAGGTGCGGAAGCTCTGGCTCTCGATTTCCTTCACCGCATGCGTCAGCTCGGCGACGCCGATCGCCATCGCCAGACTGCTGTTCTTGAACAGCGACACGCTGTGGTTCACCAGCGCCGGCACCGCGTTGCGGATCGCCTGCGGCAGCATCACGTGACGCATCGATCCGATGTAGCCGTGGCCCAGCGCCCGGGCGGCCTCGGCCTGCCCGGCGGGAATGGAGCGCAGGCCGGAGCGCATGTCCTCGCTGAAATACGCCGCCTGGCACAGGCCCAGCGCGACGATCGACAGCAGGGTCTCGGCGTTGTGCTCCGACAGCCAGGCCTGCAGGGCGTCGGGCAGCAGGCTGAAGATGCCGAAGTACCAGAGCATCAGCTGCACCAGGGTCGGCACGTTGCGGTGGTAGGACACATAGGCCGCCACGGCTCGCTCGGCGATCGGCTGGCCAGTCAGGCGCACCACCAGCAGCACGATCGCGATGGCCATGGCCAGCAGCCAGGAGCCGGCGGCGATCTGCAAGGTGGCCTCGATGCCGTGCAGCAGCATCAGGCCGAACTCGGGCTTGAGCAGGATCGCCAGGAGATCGAATTCCTTCATTGCCGGTCCTTGGTGTGGCAGGCGCCGTGCGGAGGGATGCGAGGCCCGGACTCAGGCCTGCGCCGCGCCGGGACGCGTGGTCGACAGGCCGCCCGGAACCTGCATGGTGGGCGTGATTTCCATGTGGCCGACATTGACCGCGATGGGCGCCGCGATCGCGAAGGCGATCGCATCCGCGATGTCCTCGGCCTGCGGCAGCTCGAAGCCTTCGACGAAGCGCTGGTGGGTGGCTTCGGAATCGCCGTGCACGTGGGCGAAGATGTCGGTCGCGACGCGGCCCGGACAAATCTCGGTGACCCGCACCCGTTTGCCGAAGCAGTCGATGCGCAGTTGCCGCGACAGCATGCTGACGGCGGCCTTGGTCGCGTGGTAGGTGCTGTTGCCGCCGAAGTTGTAGGCCGCCGCGATCGAGCTGATGTTGACCACGTGCCCGCGGTCGCGCGCGGCCATCCCGGGGACGACGAGCCGGCAGARGTGCAGCACGGCGCGCAGGTTGACGTCCACGAGCAGGTCGATCCCTTCGGCATCGGCCGCGAGGATCGAGCCGGGCCGGTCGACGCCGGCGTTGTTGACCAGCACGTCGAAGTCGACCTCCTTCGCCAGCGCGGTGATGCTGCGCAGGTCGCTGACGTCGATGGCGTGCGGGATGCAGCCGGTGCGCGCGGACAGCTCCTCGAGCTTGCCGCCGCTGCGCGCCAGCGCGTGGACCTGCAGGCCCTCCTTGCAAAGGCGCTCGACCACCGCGGCACCGATGCCGGAGGAGGCGCCCGTCACGAGGGCTGTCTTGTAGTCGGAGAACGGCATGGCGATGGCTTTCAGTGGAACGAAGGACGATGCGATGGATTCACTGTATCGAGCGCTCCGGCAACGCGCCAAGACGGTTTCTCTGTGGAGCGATAAGGGGCCCTTATGTCGCCCGGGAAGGGTGCGCGGCGGCTCGGGGTTGGCACCATGTCCGTGCCCTCAGGCCGCTTGCCTGGAGATCGGGACGACCCGTCCGTGCGCCTCGACCAGCGCGCGCACCCCGCGCGCCAGCGCCACCGCCCCCGGCGTGTCGCCATGGACCAGGATCGAGTGGACGCGCATCGGGATCTTTCGGCCGCCATAGCTGGTGACCGTGCCCTCCTCCAGCAGCTGGCGGACCCGGGCCAGCACGCGCGCCGGCTCGTGGATCACGGCGTCCGGCATCTTGCGCGGGATCAGCAGGCCCTCCTCGTCGCAGGCGCGGTCGGCCAGGAAGGTGGTTCGCACGCGCAGGCCGCAGTCCGCGGCGGCTTCCTCGATGGCGCGGCTGGCCGACGAGCTGATCGTGAGCGACGGATCGAAATCGGCGACGGTGCGCACCAGCGGCCCGGCCAGCGCCGGATCGGCCGCCGCCATGTTGCCGAGCGCGCCGTGGAAGCTCATGTGCGTCATGCGGTGGCCGGCGGCCCGGGCCATGCCGGACAGCGCGGCGAGCTGGTAGAGCACGCAGGCAGCGAGCTCGGCCGGGTCCATCTGCATCTGGCGCCGGCCGAAGCCGACCAGGTCCGGAAAGCCCACGTGGGCGCCGACGTCGACCCCGTTCCTGAGCGCCGTGCGCACGGTGCGGTCCATGATGAGCGGGTCGCCGGCATGGAAGCCGCAGGCGACGTTGGCCGACGAGACGATGCCGAGCAGGGCCTCGTCGTCGCCCATGCGCCAGGGTCCCAGCCCCTCGCCGAGGTCGGCGTTCAGATCGATGTCCATGGTGCGGTCCCTTCGCCGTCAGGTCGTTTCTTGAAACTCGATCAGGGCGGCGCCGAAGCCGACCGCCGCCCCATCGTCCGCGAGCCACCGGGCCACCCGGCCGGCCACCGGCGCGAGCACCGGCAGCAGGAGCGGGCCGATCTGCAGCACGCCCACGGCCTGCCCCGCCGGTACCGGCTCGCCGATCGGCGCCAGCGCTGCGGCATGCAGCGGGTGCGCGCGCCTGAAGACGCCGACCGAGGCGGCCCGCAGCGTCGTTGGCGCGGGGTGGGCCTGCGGCGCGCCGAAGCGCAGGGTCTCGAAGGGCGTGCGCAGCTCGAAGTAGCCGATGTCGGTCCCGGCCAGCCAGCGCGCGATGTCCTCGCGTTGTGCGTCGGTCTTCTTCACCGGGCGCCTCGCGCGCTGCAATGCAGCGACACCATCCGTTCGACCTTCGCCAGCCATTGGCGGGCTTCGTCGCGCGCAGCCACGGCCTGCGCCCAGGTGGTCTCGATGAAGCGGATGCGGCTGCCGATCGGCGCCTGCCCGAGCCGCCACAGGTCGGCCTCGATCACGGTGCCGAACTTTGGATAGCCGCCGGAAGGCTGGGCGTCGCGCATCTGGACGATCGGCTGGCCGTTGTGGGGCACCTGGATCACGCCCGGCACGATGCCGTGCGACAGCAGCTCCATGGGTGCGATCGGACGCAGCGCTTCGCCGTCGAGCCGATAGCCATAGCGATCGCTCTGGGCGGTGATCTTCCAGTCGCGGTTCCAGAAGGCTTCGCGCGACGCGGGTTCGAAGGCCAGGTATTCGGCCGCCGGCAGGACCCGCACGGCCGCGATGCCGTCGCGCTGCAGGGGCATGGCCAGCGCCGGCGGAACCAGGCCGAAGCCGGTGGGCCGGCCGTGGCCGTCATGGCCGCAGCGCAGCACGTCGCCGCGCTTCAGCGCCCGCCCTTCGAAGCCGCCGAAGGCGCCGCGCAGCTGGGTGCTGCGCGAGCCCAGCACCTCGGGCACGTCGACGCCGCCGGACAGGCACAGCAGGGCCCGGCTGGCCCGCATCGGGCCCTTCGGGACGCCCAGCGCCAGCACCTCGCCGGCTCGTGCGCGATGCGTCCACCAGGGCAGCAGGGGCCGCTCGTCCAGCCGCGCGTCGCAGTCGGCGCCGGTCAGGGCAAAGGCGCAGTCCGCGCCGAAGCGCAGCTTGAAGGGAAACACCGGGATCTCGATGCCGGCCGCGCCCACCGCGTTACCGAGCATGAGGTTGCCGGCCGCCAGCGCCAGGTCGTCCATGGCGCCCGAGGTACCGACGCCCCAGCGCAGGCTGCCGTTGCGGCCGAGGTCCTGGACGGTCGCCAGCGCCGCGTTGGAAAGGATTTCGATCATCGGAGGACGGCCTCCACGCGAAAGCGGATCATGTCGCCAGGCTGCAATGCAGCCGGCGGCTCGGCCGCCGGGTCGAAGAAGGACATCGTGGTGCTCCCGATGGTGTTCCATCCGCTCGGGCCCGCGGACGCGGAGACGCCGGTCTGCGCACCGCCGATCGACACCGCGCCGCCCGGGATGCTCATGACCGGCACCTTGCGCCGCGGCGTGGCCAGGCGCGGGTCCATGCCGCCCAGGTAGCAGTAGCCGGGATGGCTGCCCAGCGCATAAACCGGGTAGAGCGGCGCGCTGTGGAGCTCGACGATTTGCTCGACCGAGAGCCCGGTATGCGCGACCACGTCCGCCATGTGCGGCCCGCCGGTGCCGCCGTAGACCACCGGCAGCTCGACCACCCGGCCGCTGCGGGCGAGCGGCCGCGCGGCCTGCCATGCGGCCACCAGCCGCTCCTGCAGCGCATCGAGGGTCTGCGGCGGCTCGACGAAGGTCAGCATCAGGTTCTTCATGCCCGGCACCGCTTCGCGGATCTCGGGCCAGGCCTCGGCCTCCTTCGCCAGCGCCCAGATGCGCTGCTGGGCTTCCAGGTCGAACGCGCCCGGCGCCTCGAACAGCAGCGCCGTGGTGCCGAGCAGGCTGAAGGCCGGCGTCGCGGGCGGCGCGTTCATGCCGCGCTCCGCTGCGCCAGCCAGCGCTCCAGATGGTGGATGTCGACGCCGCCGGCGGCGAAGCCCTCGTCCCGCATGATGGCCCGGTGCAGCGGCACGTTGGTCGCGATGCCCTCGACCTGCATCTCGGCCAGCGCCAGGCGCATGCGATCGAGCGCATCGACGCGCGAGCTGCCGTGGACGATCAGCTTGGCGATCATCGAGTCGTAGTACGGCGGCACGCGGTAGCCGGCCCCGGCATGGGTGTCGACGCGTACGCCGAAGCCCCCCGGCATGTGCCAGCCCGTGATGCGGCCCGGCGAGGGTGCGAAGCTGGCCGGATCTTCGGCATTGATGCGGCATTCGATCGCGTGGCCCTGGCAGGCGATGTCGGCCTGGGTGAGTGCCAGCCGTTCGCCGCGTGCGGCGCGCAGCTGCTGCTGCACGATGTCGATGCCGGTGGTCATTTCGGTCACCGTGTGCTCGACCTGGAGCCGCGTGTTCATCTCGATGAAGTAGAAGGCGCCCTTCTCGTACAGGAACTCGAAGGTGCCCACGCCGCTGTAGCCGAGCTGCCGGCACGCGGCCGCGCAGCGCTCGCCCACCTCCGCCACCAGCGCCTCGTCGATGCCGGGCGCCGGCGCTTCCTCGACCACCTTCTGGTGGCGCCGCTGCAGCGAGCAATCCCGGCTGCCGAGCCAGATCGCATGGCCGTGGCTGTCGGCCAGCACCTGGATCTCCACATGCCGCGGATGCAGCAGGAACTTCTCGATGTAGACCTCGGCGTTGCCGAAGGCGCGGCGCGCCTCCTCGCGGGTCAGGGCGATGGCCTCGAGCAGCGCGCCTTCCTCGTGGACCACGCGCATGCCGCGCCCGCCGCCGCCGCCGGCGGCCTTGACGATGACCGGAAAGCCGACCTCGCGCGCCAGGGCCAGCACCTCGGCCGGCGCCGACGGCAGACCTTCGTCGGGTCCGGGAACGCAGGGCACGCCGGCCCTGCGCATCGCACGCTTGGCCGCCACCTTGTCGCCCATGGTGCGGATGCAGGCCGCGCTGGGGCCGACAAAGACCAGCCCGGCGTCCTCGACCTGCTGCGCGAAGCCCGCGTTCTCCGACAGGAAGCCATAGCCCGGATGGATCGCCTGCGCGCCGCTGACCTCGGCGGCGAACAGCAGCGCCGACGGGTCGAGGTAGCTTTGCGACGGGCTCGCCGGGCCGATGCACAGGGCCTGGTCGGCCTGCCGCACATAGACCGCGTCGCGGTCGGCTTCCGAGTGGACCGCCACGGTCCTGAGGCCCAGCCCGCGGCAGGCGCGCTGGATGCGCAGGGCGATTTCCCCGCGGTTCGCGATGAGGACGGTGTCAAACATCGGGCTGCCCCCGGTGGATGCGAAAGAGCGCCTGCCCGCCTTCGACTTCGTCGCCCGAGGCCACCATCACGGCTTCGATCGTGCCGTCGGCGTCCGCGCGCACCTCGTTGAAGACCTTCATCGCCTCGATCACGCAAAGGGTCTGGCCCGCTGCGATGCCCTGCCCGACCCGCACGTAGGCGGGCTCGCCAGGCGTCGGCTGCAGGTGGACCACGCCGTAGAGCGGCGCCACGCACAGGCTCGACGCGTCGGCGGCGGCGGCGGCCGCTTCCGGCTCGGCGACCCGCGCGGGGGATGGCGAACCGTCTTCGGCGGGCGTCGCCTTCTTCACCAGCCTCAGCGTGCTGCCGTTCTCGCTGAAGCTGAGTTCCGCGAGGTCCGACGCCGCGAGAGAATCGATGAGTAGCTTGATCTGTTCCTGGTTCATGCCCGGGTCCGCCGGTAAGGGCAGGCTCCTGAAGGACCGACGCGCTCCACGAACACGTGACGGCTGGCATGAAAGGTAACTGGCGCGCGCGCCGATGCCAAAGACGGTTTGGCTGTGGCGGGATAAGGGCGCCTTATGACGCGGGCGGCGGCCCGGGGCTCAGCGGCTGGCGGCGCCGCCGTCCAGGTCGGTGACCAGTTCGAGCAGGATGTCCTTCACCGCCTGCGCCGGCTCCGACAGCGGGAGGTGGTCGGACTGGCACAGCGCGAGCGGCGCTTCGATCACGGGGTCGACGATCTGGAACTGCCAGGCGCCGCAGGCAGCGACCACCTCGCGCGCCATCGAGGCCGGCAGGATCGTCGCGCCCAGGCCGTCGGCGATCGCGGCCGTCAGGGTGAAGGCGGATTCGATCTCGGCCACGATCCGGGGCGCGATGCCCAGCCGCATGCAGGCGGCATCGACCAGCTTGCGCACCACGTTGTAGGGGCGCGGCAGGAACAGTTCGATCTCGTGCAGGTCGGCCAGCCTCACCGGCTGCGCCGGCGCCGGCAGCGACGCCGGCCCGACCAGGAACAGGGGCTCCTTGAGCAGCGGCAGGAAGGTCAGGCCGTGGATGGCCTTGTCGCCGTACAGCACCGCCAGGTCCATGCGGCCGTTCATGATGAGCTCGCTCAAGGTGGTGCCGTAGTTCTCGTTGAGGTACAGCAGGATGCCGGGATGGCGCGCCCGCACGGTGCGCAGCAGGGGCAGCGACAGCGCCGAGGCCGCAGTGCCCGGCGCCAGCCCGACCRACACCGGCCCCGACACGCCCTGCCCGGCCGCCTCCATGTCGACCGTCGCCTGCTCGCACTGGCGCAGGATGATCTGGGCGTGYCGGTACAGCACCTTGCCGGCCTCGGTCGGCGTGACGCCACGCCCGGTCCGCACGAGCAATTGCTGGCGGACTTCGCCTTCGAGGGTCGCCAGTTGCTGGCTGAGCGCCGGCTGGGCGATGAACAGATGCTCGGCCGCCTGGGTCAGGCTGCCGATGTCCACGATCTTGACGAAGTATTTGAGGCGGCGGAGGTTCACGACCGGTCTACATGCAAAAGACAAGCCTGGCGTTCGGCTGTCGGGCTCCCATCTTAAGCACGCCGCCATTTCCAGGCTACGGGACTACCCGGATGCGTCCGTTGGTCAGCCGCTGGTAAAACCACGGCATGACAACAAAGTCCCGGATTCCGAACATCACCCGCGCCGAGTCCGAAAACCAGACGACCGGCTTCGCCAAGGTGTTCGGGTTCCTGCGCGAACAGCTGCTCGAAAGCCGCATCCGCACCGGCGACCGGCTGCTTCCCGAACGCGAACTGGCGCTCCAGCTGGGCGTGAGCCGTCCGATCGTGCGCGAAGGCCTTCGGGCCTTGTCCATGATGGGCGTGGTCGAGATCCGCGAACGCGTCGGCACGGTGGTGCGGCAGCCTGACGTTTCGGTGCTCGGCGACGTGTTCGCCTTTTCGCTGGCGCAGGCACCGGATGCACTGGACGATGTCATGCAGGCCCGCATTGCACTCGAATGCCAGGCCATCCGCCTCGCCTGCCAACGCGCCACCACCGCCGACATCGAGCGCATGCGCGCAGCACTGGACGCCATCGAGGCCACAGTGGACGACGCTGCCGGAGGGGCACTGGCCGACTTCGAATTCCACCAGGCGATCGTGCGGTCGAGCAAATCCGACACGCTGATCCAGCTGCATGGCGCGATGGCCGCGATGCTGACTCGCTCGCACCGGGACCGCCGCCATCTGGTGGGCGAACACAAGGACGAGTCGATCAAGCGCACCGTGGTCGAAGACCACCACCTGCTGCTGGAGATGGTGATCGCCGGCGACGAAGACGCCGCCGACCAGGCCCTTCGCAAGCACTTCCGCATCGGCGACGAATTGAGGCGGCAGAAGGCAATTGCTCCCCGCAAGGCGGCCGCCGCGCCGGCGGCCCCGCCGACCGCCAAGAAACCCAGGAAGGCCAAGGCAACCCCATGAGCGATGAAACAAGCAAGGGCGTCGTCGGCTTCATCGGCATCGGGACGATGGGGCGCGAGATGGCCATCAACCTCGCGAAAGCCGGCCATCGCGTGAAGGCCTACGACGTGCGGCGCGAGGCCGTCGACGCACTCGCGCCTTTCGGCATCGACGCGGCGGCCAGCATTGCCGATGCAAGCACCGCGGCCGACGCCGTGGTCACGATGCTGCCGGACACGCCGGACGTCGAGGCTGTCGTCCATGGCGACGGCGGACTCCTTGCTCATCCGCCGGCGGGTCGACTGGTCATCGACATGAGCACCATCGCACCCGGCGCCGTGCGCCGCATGTCCGCCGACCTGGCCCGCATCGGCGTCGCATTCCTCGACGCGCCCGTCTCGGGGGGGCCGATCGGCGCCCGGAACGCGGCGCTGTCCATCATGGCCGGAGGCGACGCGGCAGCCTTCGAAAAGGCCCGGCGCTTCTTTTCGGCGATGGGAACGACGATCACGCACGTCGGCGAAAGCGGGTCGGGCCAGACGGTCAAGCTGTGCAACCAGCTGATCTGCGGCATCAACTTGCAGGCGATCTGCGAAGCGCTGGCCCTCGGCCGTGCCGCCGGCGTCGACCTGCCCCGGCTGCGCGAGGTGCTCATGGGGGGTTCGGCCGCTTCCTGGATGCTCGACAAGCTGGGCCCGCAGATGATCGAGGGCGACGCTTCGGCCGGCTTCCGGATCGACCTGATGCTCAAGGACCTGCGCCTGGTGGCGCAGCAGGCCGCGGAAACCAACGTGCCGCTGCCGGCCACTTCACTGGTCACGACGCAATACCTCGATGCACGGGCCCACGGCGAAGGATCCAACGGCAACCAGGCCCTGTTTCGCGTCTACGACCGCATGAGCGGACAGGCACCTGCATGACGCTCGATTTCGCGGCGGTGCTGTCGCGCTGGCCGATGTTTCTCGACGGCGCGATCGTGACCGTGAAACTCGCGACCGGTGCCACCGTCATCGGCTTCGCCATCGGGACGCTGTTCGCCATCGCCAAGCGAAGCAACGTGGTGTGGGCGCAGCGCGTGGCAAGCGCCTATGTCGAGGCGATCCGCAACACACCGCTGCTGGTGCAGATCTTCCTGGTCTACTTCGGCCTCAGCAGCATCGGCCTCAAGCTGCCCGCCATCACGGTGGCGACCGCGGCGCTGATCATCAACGTCGGCGCCTATGCGACCGAGATCATGCGGGCCGGCTTCGACTCCATCCACAAGGGCCAGGTCGAGGCCGCCGAATGCCTGGCGCTCAGTCGCCGGCAGGTCTACTGGCACGTGGTCCTGCTGCCGGCGATGGAGCGGGTCTACCCGGCGCTGACCAGCCAGTTCGTGCTGCTGATGCTGGCGACCTCGGTCTGCTCGCAGATCTCCGCCGAAGAGCTCACGGCCGTGGCGAACTTCGTGCAGTCCGACACCTACCGGCCGTTCGAGACCTACGTGCTGGTCGGCGTCCTCTACGTGCTGCTCTCTCTCGCCATGCGCGCAGCGTTCTGGGGGCTGGGCATGTGGCTCTTTCCGCGCCGGCGCCGGCTGGGGACCGCCCTGTGACGACCGGCCTGAACGCCAATCACCTGCTGTTCCTGCTGCACGGGGCGGCCTGGACGATCGGCCTGTCGTTGATCGCCTTCATCGGCGGCGGCCTGCTCGGCATGGTCGTCGCGCTGTGCCGGGTGTCGCCGCTCAAGTCGGTGCGCCTGGCCACCGGCACCTACGTGCAACTGGTGCAGGGCACCCCGCTCATGGTGATCCTGTTCATGACCTTCTTCGGCCTCCCCGCCCTGGGCCTGAAGATCTCGCCGCTGACGGCAGCGAGCGCGTCGCTGCTGGTCTATGTGTCGGCCTACCTCGGCGAGATCTGGCGCGGCTGCATTCTCTCGGTGCCGCGCGCGCAGTGGGAAGCGGCCGAATGCCTGGCGTTGACCCGCGTGCAACGCATGCGGAAGGTCGTGTTGCCGCAGGCGATCCGCATCGCCACGCCGCCCACCGTCGGCTTCATGGTGCAGATCGTCAAGAACACCTCGCTGGCATCGGTGGTCGGCTTCGTCGAGCTGGCCCGTGCCGGCCAGATCATCAACAACTCGCTGTTCGAGCCCTTCCTGGTCTACCTGATCATCGCGGCGGTCTACTTCGCGCTGTGCTATCCCCTGTCGCGCTGGAGTCGCCGGCTCGAACGCCGCAGCGCCCGGGCGCAGGAAGCCCGGAGCTTGTCCACCCCGCCGGGCCAACTCTCCCTGACATGAGCGACAGCTATATGAACAGCGACGATCCCATCGTGATGCTGCGCGACGTGCGCAAGAGCTTCGGCAGCCACCTGGTGCTGGCCGGCGTCGACATGGAGGCGCATCGCGGCGAGGTCACGGCCATCATCGGCCGCAGCGGCTCCGGCAAGAGCACGGCGCTGCGCTGCATCGATCGCCTCGAAGTGGTCGACAGCGGCCAGATCTCGGTCTGCGGGCGCCGCGTGGACGACCCGAACGTCGACCTCAAGGCCTTGCGCCTCGACGTCGGCATCGTCTTCCAGAGCTACAACCTCTTCCCGCATCTGACGATCGAGGAGAACATCATGCTGGCCCCGCGTGCCGCCAAGGGCGTCGACAAGGCACAGGCGCGCGAACTCGCGCAATCCGTCCTCGCCAAGGTCGGCTTGTCGGAGAAGGCGAAGGCCTATCCCGAGCAGCTTTCCGGTGGCCAGCAGCAGCGGGTCGCGATCGCGCGGTCGCTGGCGATGCAGCCGAAAGTCATGCTGTTCGACGAGGTCACCTCGGCGCTGGACCCCCAGTTGACCGGCGAGGTCCTGAAGGTCATCGAGGAACTCTCCGCCGCCGGCATGACCATGGTCATGGTCACCCACGAGATGGCCTTTGCGCGCCGGGTGGCCGACAAGGTGGTCTTCATGCATTCCGGGCGCGTCTGGGAGCACGGCGATGCCAGCATCCTGACCGATCCGCAAACGCCGGAACTCCAACAATTCGTGCACAGCGACTTGTAGCTTCACCGATCCCAAGCGAAAAACCAAGGAGACAACATGACACCGATTCGTGCTTCCCTCGCAGCAGCCTGCCTCAGCCTGTTGGCATTGACCGCGCACGCCGACCTGCTGGACGACATCATGGCGGCGAAGAAGATACGCATTTCGACCGACGTCGCGATTCCTCCGGCCGGCATGATGGATGCCAACATGCAGCCCACCGGCTCCGATGTCGAGACCGCGAAGCTGCTGGCCCAGGATTGGGGCCTGCAGATCGAGTGGGTGCCGACCACCGGCGCGACCCGCATTCCGAACCTCAACACCGGCAAGGCCGACATCGTCATCTCGACCCTGTCGGTCACGCCCGAGCGGGCCAAGATCATCGACTTCTCGAAGCCCTACGCGGTTCTTCAATCGGTCGTGGGCGCGCCGAAGAATGCGTCGATCAAGGATTGGGGCGACCTGAAGGGAAAGAACGTCACGGTGTCGCGCGGCACGACGCAGGACACCGAACTGAGCGCCATGGCGAACGACAAGGGCTTCAAGGTCGTGCGCTACGACGACGACGCCACCGTGGTCGCCGCAGGCGCCACCGGCCAGGCGGAGGTCGTCGCGACGTCGGTGGCGCTGGTGAACCAGATCTCGGCCAAGAATCCGCAGAAGCCCTGGGAGCCGAAGTTCGTCATCCGCAACTTCGACCTCGCGATCGGCGTCAAGCAAGGCGAGCCGCGGCTGTTGGCGAAGCTGAACGAATGGGTCGCCGCCAACCTCAAGAACGGCAAGCTGAGCGACACCTACAAGAAGTTCTATGGTGTCGGCCTGCCCGCGTCCATGACCAACTGAAAACCTGAAAGAACGCAGCACCATGAAACTCGCCATCGGCTCGGACCACGCAGGTTGGGCACTCAAGGGCGGCGTGATCGCCCATCTCGAGGCGCTCGGCCACCAGGTGGTCGACGTCGGAAGCCATGACGCCAACCCGGTGGATTTTCCGGACATTGCCCAGGCACTGACGGCCCAGGTGCTGTCCGGCGAGGTCGAGCGCGGCATCATGGTGTGCGGCACCGGCGTCGGCGCCGCGATCGCGGCGAACAAGGTGCGCGGCATCCGCGCCGCCGTCTGCCACGACGTGCATTCGTCGCACCAGAGCGTCGAGCACGACGACGTCAACGTCATGTGCATCGGGGCCCAGATCGTGGGACCCTGGCTTGCCAACGACTTGGTGACGGCGTTCCTCGATGCCAGGTTCGACGACAACGAAGACTATCGCCGTCGGGTCCGGAAGCTGCACGACATGGAGCGAGACCTCAAGTGAACGCCCCGGCGTTGCGGCAAGGCGTCGTCGTCTTCGGCAGCCTGAACATGGACCTGGTGGCACGCGTGCCGCGCATGCCCAGGCCCGGCGAGACCCTCACCGGCGAGAGCCTGCTCGTCAATCCCGGCGGCAAAGGGGCCAACCAGGCGGTGGCCTGCGCGCTCCAGGGTGCAAGGGTGCAGATGGTGGGCCGGGTCGGCGACGATGACTTCGCGGACCAGCTGCGGGCAGCCCTGGACAGCCGTCGGGTCGACCACACCGGCGTCGGCAGCACACCGGGCCAGAGCACCGGCGTGGCGATGATCATGGTCGACAGCGGCGGACAGAACTGCATCACCGTGATTCCCGGCGCCAACGCATCGGTGACCGTCGCCGACGCGGACCTCCTGCGGACGCATCTCGAACGGGCGGCGATGCTGCTGCTGCAGCTCGAGGTGCCGTTGGCCTCGGTGGTGCGTGCCGCCGCGGTCTCGCGCCAGGCCGGCTGCACCGTCCTGTTGAATCCTGCGCCTGCGCAACTGCTGCCGCCCGAACTGTGGCGATCGATCGACATCCTGGTCGTCAACGAAACCGAGGCCGGCCTCCTCTCCGGCATGCCCCTGGTCACGCGCTCGAACGCCGGGGAAGCTGCGAGCCTCCTGCGCCGAAACGGACCGGGCGACGTGCTGGTGACCCTGGGCGAGCAAGGCGTCGTATGGAGCTCCGGCGCCGGAACGCAGCACTTCGAGGCGCAGCCGGTTGTCGCGGTCGATACGACGGCGGCGGGGGACACGTTCATCGGGGCATTTGCGGCCCTGCGGGCGGAAGGCCGCGGGATGGCCGAGGCCATTCGCCATGCCATACGCGCCGCGGCAATCTGCGTGACGCGCGTCGGCGCCCAGGCGTCGATGCCTTCGCGGGCTGATGTCCTTCGGGAGACCTTTCCCAACCCACCATAAGCTCTTCCTATACGACCAGAGCGAACTCGTCTTGGCCTCGCGAGCGGGATTTGCGTACCGTTCGGTCCGTGCAATCCCTCAACCAGGACGACATGTGACCACCTCCCGAATTGCCGCCCGCGTGCGGCGGATCAAGCCCTCGCCCAGTACCTCCGCCGCCGACCGCGCCAACGAGCTGCGCCGCCAGGGCAAGTCGATCGTGAACCTCGTGGTCGGCGAACCCGACTTCGACACGCCGGCCCACATCCGCCAGGCCGCCGCCGCCGCGATCGAGAAGGGCGCCACGCGCTACACGCTGATGGCGGGCACCGTGGAGCTGCGCCAGGCGATCGTCGCCAAGCTCGAACGCGAGAACGGCCTGCACTACGCGATGGACGAGATCATCGCCACCAACGGCGCCAAGAGCGCCATCTACAACGCCCTGGCGGTCACGCTGGAGCCGGGAGACGAGGTGATCGTGCCCGCCCCCTACTGGGTGTCCTACCCGGACATGGTGATCGCCTGCGAAGGCGTGCCGGTGACCGTCCCCTGCCCCGAATCCAGCGGCTTCAAGCTGCAGCCGGCGCAGCTCGAGGCGGCCATCACGCCGCGCACCCGCTGGCTGCTGATCAACTCGCCGAGCAACCCCACCGGCGCGAGCTACACCGCCGACGAGTACCGGGCCCTGGCCGAGGTGCTGCTGTGCCATCCCCAGGTGCTGGTGATGACCGACGACATCTACGAGCACATCCGCTTCGACGGCCAGAAGACGCCGCACATCCTCGCGGTCGCGCCGGCCCTGCGCGACCGCACGCTGGTCGTCAACGGCGTGTCGAAGACCTACGCCATGACCGGCTGGCGCATCGGCTACGTGGCCGGGCCGGTGGACCTGGTGCGCGCGCTCGACACGCTGCTGTCGCAGTCGGCGGGCAACTGCTGCTCGGTCAGCCAGGCCGCGGCGGCGGCGGCGATGAACGGCGACCAGAGTTTCGTGACCGAGAGCGTCGCCATCTACAAGCAGCGCCGCGACCGCACGCTCGCGCTCATCAACGCGATCGAGGGCCTGAGCTGCGCGACGCCCCCGGGCGCTTTCTACCTCTACGTCAACTGCGCCGGCCTGATCGGCAAGACCACGCCGGCGGGCAAGACGCTGGCCGAGGACGGCGACGTGGTCATGTACCTGCTCGAGAGCCAGGGCGTGGCCGTGGTCGCGGGCACCGCCTACGGGCTCTCGCCCTACTTCCGCCTCTCCATCGCGACCTCGATCGAAACGCTCGAGGAAGGCTGCGCCCGGATCGCCCGGGCCGTGGCCGAGCTGCACTGAAGGACACCCCCATGACATTCAAAGGCATCCGCAAGAACCCGTCCGCGCCGCAGGTCGACGCAGCGATCCTCGCCGCGCTGCGCGACATCCCGGTCGCGGCGCTGAGCGACAACATGCACCGCAACATCGGCAGCGTCGGCCTCACGCCCTACCACCGGCCGGGCCCGGCCACCATGGCGGGCACCGCCGTGACGCTCAAGTCGCGCGGCGGCGACAACCTCACGCTGCTGCGGGCCTTCGAGTTCTGCCGCCCCGGCGACGTGATCGTGATCGATGCCGACGGCGACCTCTCGAATGCCGTGATCGGCGGCATCCTGTCCTTCTACGCCGCCACCATCGGCACCGCCGGCGTGGTGCTCGACGGTGCGATCCGCGACCTGGCGGAGATCCGGGCGCGCGACTTCCCGGTGTATGCGCGCGGCGTGAACCACCGCGGCCCCTACAAGGACGGCCCGGGCGAGATCAACGTCCCGGTTTCGGTCGGCGGCATGGTGGTGAACCCCGGCGACATCGTGGTCGGCGACCAGGACGGCCTGATGGCCTTCGCACCCGACGAAGCCGAGGCGCTGATCACCAAGGCGCGCGCCCATCTCGAGGCCGAGGCCAACACCATGCGCGCCATGAAGGAGGGGCGCTGGGACCGGTCCTTCATCGATGCGCTCGAGGCGCGCTGCGCCAACTGAGCCAGGGGGAAACCCCGCCCGTCCGCGGGCCGCTGGCCGGCCGACAATGGCGCTGGCCCGGCCGTTCCTCTCCTTGACTCCCTCGGACACCGCATGACGAACAACGTACTCAAGTCCTTCGACCTCACGGGGCGCACCGCCCTCGTCACCGGCTCCAGCGCCGGCATCGGCTTTGCGCTGGCGCGCGGCCTGGCCGGCGCCGGCGCGCGCGTGATCCTGAACGCGCGCAACGCGGCCAAGCTCGAAGCCGCCGCCGAAGTGCTGCGCGGCGAAGGCCTGCAGATGCTGACCGCCGCCTTCGACGTCACCTCGGGCGAGGCGGTGACGGCCGCCATCGCGCGCATCGAGGCCGAGGTCGGCGCCATCGACATCCTGGTCAACAACGCCGGCATGCAGCGCCGGGCGCCGCTGGACCAGTTCGCCGAAGCCGACTGGCACGAGCTCATGAAGACCAACGTCGACAGCGTCTTCCTGGTCGGCCAGGCGGTGGCGCGGCACATGATCGGGCGCCGGCGCGGCAAGATCGTCAACATCTGCTCGGTCCAGAGCGAACTGGGCCGTCCCGGCATCGCCCCCTACACGGCCAGCAAGGGCGCGGTCAAGATGCTCACCAAGGGCATGGCGATCGACTGGGGCCAGCACGGCATCCAGGTCAACGGCCTGGGGCCGGGCTACTTCAAGACCGAGCTGACCGACGCGCTGGTCAAGAACGAGGAATTCACCCAGTGGCTGGTGGGCCGCACCCCCTCGCGCCGCTGGGGCGACGTCGAGGACCTGGTCGGCGCGGCCGTCTTCCTGTCCAGCGACGCCTCCAATTTCGTCAACGGCCACATCCTCTACGTGGATGGCGGCGTCACGGCAACCCTCTGAGGACCCCCATGGAAGCGCTCGTCATCCACGCCCCCGGCGACCTGCGGGTCGAACAGTTCGACACCGCCCCGCTCGGGCCCGACCAGCTGCAGGTGCGGGTGCGCTGCGGCGGCATCTGCGGCTCCGACCTGCACTACTACCAGCATGGCGGCTTCGGCACCGTGCGCATCAAGGAGCCGATGGTGCTCGGCCACGAGGTGGCCGGCATGATCGAGGCGGTGGGCGCCGACGTGCGCGGCTACGCCGTCGGCGAGCGCGTCGCGATCAGCCCCAGCAGGCCCTGCGGCCTGTGCACCTACTGCCAGCAGGGTCTGCAGAACCACTGCCTCGACATGCGCTACTACGGCAGCGCGATGCGCACCCCGCACGTGCAGGGGGCCTTCCGCCAGCAGATCGTGGTCGAGACGCACCAGGCCCACAAGCTCGCCGATTCGGTCAGCGACGGCGAGGGCTCGATGGCCGAGCCGCTGTCGGTGGCGCTGCATGCGGTGCGCCGGGCCGGTTCATTGCTGGGCAAGCGGGTGCTGGTGACGGGCTGCGGCCCGATCGGCGCGCTGGCGATCATCGCGGCGCGGCGCGCGGGCGCCGTGCACATCGTGGCCACCGACGTCGGCGCCCACACGCTGGGCAAGGCGCTCAAGGTGGGCGCCGACGAGGTGGTCAACGTGGCCGACGACCCCGAGGGCCTGCAGCGCTTCACGGCCGACAAGGGCAGCTTCGACGTGCTCTTCGAGGCCAGCGGCAACGCGCGCGCGCTGGTCGGCGCCTTCGACGCCCTGCGCCCGCGCGCCGTGATCGTCCAGCTCGGCCTGGGCGGCGAGATGACGCTGCCGATCAACACCATCGTGGCCAAGGAGTTCGACCTGCGCGGCGCCTTCCGCTTCCACGAGGAGTTCGCGGTGGCCGTCGAGCTGCTGAACAAGGGCCTGGTCGACGTCAAGCCGCTGATCTCGGCTACGCTGTCGTACCGGGATTCGGCCCGCGCCTTCGCGCTGGCGGCCGATCGCTCGCAGGCGATGAAGGTGATCCTGAACTTCGACTGACATCCGTCATGACCAGAACCTGGCTGCTTCCCATTGCATTTGCGTTCGCCGGCGCGGCCGCGGCCGCCGAACCCTGCGAAGCCTTGCGGGCGCAGATCGAAGCCAAGATCGCCGCCGCCGGCGTGACGCGCTTCAGCGTCACCACGGTCGACGCGGCTGCGGTGGCGGCCGGCCAGGTGGTGGGCAGCTGCGAACTCGGCAGCAAGAAGATCGTCTACCAGCGCGAACCGGGCAGCGGGGCCGGGGCGGCCCCTGCGCGACCGCGCGGCGAGCCGATCCTCACGGAGTGCAAGAACGGAACGGTCTCGGTCGGCGGCGATTGCCCCCGATAGCGGCTGCGCCCGCGCTCAGCGGCAGACCGTGGTCGTGCCGACCGGCTGGCAGGTCTTGCCGTCGATGCTCCGGTAGCGCTCCAGCTGGCCCGAGCGGTTGAACCGGTTGCCCTGGCGGTCGTCGCAACCGCCCGCGTCGCAGCTGCGGATCCGCGGCCGCATGTCGCGTGGCGGCGCAGGCCGGCCATAGGCGCCGCCATAGCCGGGATAGGCATAGCCGGAACCGTCGTCGACCAGCATCGGGTCGCTGCCGCGGTCGCTCCAGCGCGAATCGCCGGCCGGCTGGTTGCTGTTCGCGCCGTTGCCGATCACGCCCGGGCCGGAAGGCGCCGGCGGCGCATGCACGATGGGCGCCGGCGGCTCGCGCGGCACGGCCGCCGGCCGGTCGCTGCCGTCCGCGGCGGGTGGCGGCGCCTCGAGGATCGTGACCCGCCCCGCCGCGCGGGCACCCGCCGGGCAGGCACCGTCGGTATAGCTCACGTTGCCGGCCGCGTCCGCGCACCGCACCACTTCGGCACCGGCCACCGGGCCGAGCAGAAGCATGGCGAAGATGAGAGAGGTGCGGCGCATGGCACACCCATTGTGCCGGTCTCCTCGTCACTCCGAGAAGGATTTCACCTCGACCGGCAGCACCGGCGCCTGCCAGCGATAGGCCGCGCTCAGCGCGTTGCGATCCGGCGGTGCTCCCGGCCATTGGATGTCGAGCAGGTCCGCGATCGTCCAGCCGGCCCAATCCGCCCTGAAAGGCGTGAGCGCCGCCCCGGCTGCGCGCGAGGCATCGGGCGGGTCCTGCCAGATGACGGCGGGAATCCGGTAGCCCGACGCGGTGGTCGGGCTGTGGCCGGCCCGGTCGCTCACATGGCCGACCTCCTGCCCGTGGTCGGACAGGTACATCCAGGCCCGGTAGTCGCCCGGCCGGCCCGCCCGGCGCGTCAGCTGCAGCGTCTCGGAGACCACGAAGTCGTGATAAAGCAGCGCGGCGTCGTACTCCTGGCGGTAGCGCCGCACCCAGCTCGAGCGGCCGCTCTCGACCAGGCCGGTCTCGACCGCATCGACCTGGTCGTCGAACGGGTTCTCGCCGGCGGGAAATCTCAGGCTGTAGTGCGGATGCGCGCCCATCAGGTGGACCACGACGAGCTTGCGTTCGGCCGAGTCGTCCAGGGCCTCCTGCAGGCAGTCGAGCAGTTCGCCGTCCAGCGAAGCGCCGGCCCGGCCCGGTGTGCGATTGACCATCTCGACCACGTCGGCCAGCCGCGCATGCGCCTGCTCGACCGCGATGTCGTCGTGGTTGCTCATCCACCAGACCTTGTAGCCGGCCGTGCGGGCCAGCGCCAGCAGGTGCTGCGGCGACTCGCCGGCCGGCACGCCGAAGTTGAACAGGCTGCGCAGTGCCGGGAGGGTGCTGGCATCGACCGACCAGGCGTTGCGGATCACCAGCATGTCGTCGCCGAGCAGTTGCTGGTGCGCCAGCAGGCGCGGCGTCGTCGCCCGGCCGTAGCCGTAGAGCGCCAGGTTGTCGCGATTGATGCTGTCGGTGATGACCAGCACCACGGTGGACGGCCCCGCCCGGGTCGCCACCGGTGCGGCCTCCCGGGCCCGCTGCAAGGCCTGGTCGCGCGCGCGCTGCTGATCCGACCAGGCGAGGCGCAGCGCCTGGACCGAATGGCCCCAGTCGGTCCAGAACACCACCGGATGCAGCCGCCGCCAGGGCTTGCTGGCATGGGCGGCGGCGGCCAGCAGGAGCGCCGCGCACAGGAGCCCGATGGCCCAGGGCGGCCAGGGCGCGGTCGCCCGCGCGCCTTGCCGCACGCAGCGTCCGAAAACCCATCCTGCCACCATCAGCGGCGCCGCCCAGACCACCAGCGCGCGCCAGTGCATCGAGAGGTACTCCGCGCCCTCCCGGCCGTTGGTATTGGCCGCCGACGCCACCACCAGGGCGCTGTTCGGTGCCGCCTGGTAGGCCTCCAGCAGGTAGCCGCGCGCCACGCCGTCGAAGGCGAAGGCCATGGCGCCCAGCCACAGCAGGGCCGTGCGCAGCCGATGGATCCGGCGGCTGCGCACCGGCCACAGCATCCAGGCCAGCAAGGGCAGGCCGAGCGCGAACAGCTGGGCCACCCGCCGGCCGTCATGTCCCAGAACCACCAGCGCCAGCAGCATGGCGCCCATGGCGGCGCAGGCCTTCAGCGGGCGGACAGGCCGTCCGGCGGTCGCTGGCGCGGAGGCAGGCAGTGGGGGGACCCTCATGGCCGGCGGATTCTGGCAGCGCCCGGAACCGGCGACGGACAGAATCCCTTGGGCGAGGCGGCCCATTCCCCGCCCCGATCGGCCAGTTAACATGCCCGGTCGAGCCACCCATCACGAGAGAGCAGCAGCGCCATGGCGAACGAATCCAACCGACAAGCCGAACTGAAGAAGATGGTGCTGTGCACGTCATGCGCCGGCATCCAGCGCAACTGGCGGCGCGCGCCCGGGCATGCCGAACTGGTGCAGCAATCGAGCCGCAAGGAAGACCGCGACGGCCACACGGTCAACGTCACCAGCTACCGCTGCGACGCCTGCGGCACGCGCTGGGAATACGAGAACGACAAGACCAACCAGCAGGCCGGCTGGTCGGTGATCGGGCAGTAGCGCGGCTGCTACCCCTGCTCGAGCATGGCGGCGGCGGCCGCATGCACCGCCCCCGTCAACAAGCGCAGCGCCTGCGATTCGACCCGCCAGTGCTGCCAGTACAAGGCGACGTCGAGCGATTGCCCCGGCACCAGTTCGACCAGATCGCCGCGCGCCAGCAAGCCGGCCACCAGCACCCGCGGGTTCATGCCCCACCCCAGGCCCTGCACCGCCGCATGCACGAAACCGTGGGTGCCGGGCACCCGGTGCAGCGGCGGCGCCAGCCGCTTGCGCGTGAGCCGGCGCATGAACCGCGCCTGCAGCGCGTCCTTGGCATTGAACACGTTGCAGGGCGCCGCAGCCAGCGCCGCGGCATCGACGCCGCGCGCGAAGTGCCGGGCCATGAAGGCCGGGCTGGCGACCGCCAGGTAGCGCATCGCGCCCAGGGGCTCGACCACGCAGCCCTGCACCGCCTGGGGCTCGGCGGTGACGGCCGCCATCACGCGGCCCTCGCGCAGCAGCAGCGCCGAATGGTCCTGGTCCTCGACGCGCAGTTCGAAGCTCACCGGGCCGGCGGCCTGCACGCCGGCCAGCGCCGGCACGAACCAGGTGGCCAGCGAATCGGCGTTGACCGCCAGCGCCAGCGGCAGCACCGCATCCGGCGCGCCGAGGCCGAAGGGCCGCAGGGCGTCGGCCTCCAGCAAGCGCACCTGCTGGGCATGCCGCTGCAGCGCCTGGCCGGCCGGCGTCGCCACGCAGGGCGAGGCCCGCTGGATCAGCACCCGGCCCATCCGCTCCTCGAGGCCCTTGATGCGCTGGCTGATGGCCGACGGCGTGACGTGCAGAGCGCGCGCCGCGCCATCGAAGCTGCCTTCGCGCAGCACGGCATCGAAGGCGGCGAGCTGGCGCGAGTCGATCTGCATGTCAAAAATTCTAATCTGGCGTCAGAAAGATGAGTTTGATTGATCCGCCTGGGGCCGCTACCGTGCGGCCATGTTCCTGATCTTTGCCAAAGGTTTCCTCACATCGGCCGCGCTGATCGTCGCCATCGGGGCGCAGAACGCCTTCGTGCTGCGCCAGGGCCTGAAGCGCGAACACGTGCGCGAGGTGGTGCTGGTCTGCGCCTTGTCCGATGCGCTGCTGATCGCCCTCGGCGTGGCCGGGCTGGGGCTGCTGGTGCAGGCCAACGCCCCGCTGCTGGCGTTCGCGCGCTGGGGCGGCGCCGCCTTCCTGCTGGCCTACGGCGCGCTGGCGGCCCGCCGTGCCTGGTCCGGCGAGCGGATGTCGCTGCCCTCGACCGCGCCGATGAGCCGGCGCTCGGCCCTGGCCGCCTGCCTGGGCTTCACCTACCTCAACCCGCACTGCTGGCTCGACACCGTGGTGCTGCTGGGCGCCGTCTCGGCCCAGCAGCCCGCGGGCGGGCGCTGGGTCTTCGGCATCGGCGCGGCGTGCGCCAGCGTGGCCTGGTTCGCAGCGCTGGGCTACGGCGCCCGGCTGCTCGGCCCGCTGTTCACCCGCCCCCTGGCCTGGCGCGTGATCGACACCCTCGTGGCCCTGCTGATGGCAACGATCGCCGGGTCGCTGCTGTTCAATCCGCCTTCAGGATGGTCTCGCCCTTGAGCGGACCCCAGTCGCGGATGTTGTCGCGGCGGCGCTTCCAGCCGGCATAGGTGCGCCGCCAGTTCACCACCGAGATGAAGTAGTAGAGCACCTTGAACATCCACAGCGAACGGCGGTACGCCCGCCCGTGGTGGATGTCGGCCGCCAGCAGCGACATCAGGCCCTGCTTGGCCTTGAAGACGTTGTTGGGGTGCATGAACATGTCGCGGATCGTCGGGTTGGTCACCCGGTAGATGAACCACGAGTAGTCGCGCGGCCCCACCCGCATGCGTTTCTCGAGCGCCTGGCGCGCCGCCGCCAGCTCCGCCGGCCGGTCGAGGGCGGTCGCCACCAGCGCGGCGCCATCGAAGGCGCTCTGCATCGCCAGGAACACGCCCGAGGAGAACATCGGGTCGATGAAGGTGAAGGCGTCGCCCACCATCAAGTAGCGCTCGCCGGTGGCATGCGTGCTCGCGTACGAGAAGTTGCCGGTGGCATGCACCGCGTCGTCGACCAGCGTGGCGTTCGCGAGCCGGTCGTGCAGTTCCGGGCACATCGCGATGGTGTCGAGGAAATAGTCCTTCAGCGGCTTGTCGCGCGCCTTCAGGTAGTAGGCCCAGCACACCGCGCCGACGCTGGTGGTGCCGTCCGCGAGCGGGATGAACCAGAACCAGCCGTGCTCGAACCAGCAGATGCTGATGTTGCCCTCGCGCCGGCCCTCGAGGCGGCGCGCATTGTGGAAGTGGCCGAACAGCGCCGTGCTGTTGTGGTCGGGGTTCTTGTTCTTGCACTTGAACTTGGTGGCCAGCAGCGTGTCGCGGCCGCTGGCATCGACCACGAAGCGTGCCCGCCAGCTGCGGCGGGCGCCGTCATCGAGCTCGGCCTGCACCGTGGCGCCCTCGGCGTCGAAATCCACCTGCCGGACCCGGGCGCCTTCGAGGGTCAGCGCGCCCTCCTTGCCGGCGTGGCGGAACAGCAGTTCGTCGAGCTCGGAGCGGCGCACCTGCCAGGCCGAATCCTTGGTCGGGTCCCAGCCCTCGGAGAAATCGACGTAGCTGCGGTAGTCGAGGTCCGGCGGCACGAACTCGATGCCGAACTTGGGCATGCCGATCTTGTCGACCTGGTCGCGCACGCCCAGCTTGTCGAACAGCTCGACATTTCCCGGCAGCAGGGATTCGCCGATGTGGAAGCGCGGGTGATGCTCCTTTTCGAGCAGCACCACCCGCCGCCCCTGGCGCGCGAGCAGCGTCGCGATGGTCGAGCCGGCCGGCCCGCCGCCGACCACCAGCACATCGCATTCCTGACTTGTCTCCATGACTCCGGCTCTCCATTGAATTCACTTGAAGCGCCCGCATTGTGCCGGGGTCGCGAACCGCCCCTGCGAGGGCCGGCCGTGAAGTCGCAGGACTTGCCGGGTCGGCCCCAGTCAGCCGGACGCCGCCTGGTCGTCCATGGCCAGGTCCCTGGGCGGCTCGACCCGCCGCCCTTCGTTCGCCGTGCTGGGGCTGCGCCACAGCGAGACCACCTGGTCGAGCTTGGGCAGTCCGGGCTCCGGCATGGAGATGGTGGACCGGGGCGCGAACACGAAGTGCCGCGGGAGCTCCCTGGCGGACTGGCCCGGCAGCGCTGCGCGCACCACCTTCAGACCGTCGACGTGGGCCTCGGTCCAGAACACGTCCTTCCACGGCGTGCCGGCCGGGAAGCGCGCGGCCCAGTCGGTGTTGCCCTTGACCCAGACACCGCAGACCGTGCCGAGGCGCCCGCGCCAGGCCGGCGGGCAGACGAAGACGCCGGAATCGCCCGGGCGAAGCCGCAGCAGCTGCGAGGGGTAGGCGTACAGGCCCATCCAGTCCATGCTCTCGCTCACGCTGGTGTCGCGCGACTGGCGCGCCTGCTCGCTCAGCAGCTTGCGGACCTCCACGAAGCGCGGCCGACCCGGTCCCGGGCCCGCCATCGATTCCTCAGGCTCGGCGCCGGCCGGGACGGGGCCCTCCGCGCCGGCGTTGGGAAGAAAGTCGAGCCCCACGCGGATCAGCGCCTCGCGCAGCCGGCCCACGGTCTTGGCGCCGATCGCCTCTTCGTTGAGCAATTCCTGTTCGCTGATCGCCGACAGGTCGTCGATGCAGAAGATGCTGAGGTTGCGCAGCGCGTCGCGGGCCCCGGAACGCATGGAGATCTCGTCGATCGGCGTCTCGGGGCTCAGCTGAGCCGGCATGTTGAAGCGCTGGGACCCCCGGGGGCGCCAGTCGAAGGAGCGGAACTCGAAGGGCGCGCCGGAGGGGATCAGGTTGTCGCGCAGCGCATCCGCATGCTGGCGCTTGGCCTCGTGGATGGCGGTCCGGAGGGCGCCGAAACAGGCGAGCAATTGAGCATCCGGCAGTTGGGCGAGGTCATCAACGGTTCGGATCGTGCAAGACATAGGCGCAGTCGCTATCGATACAGGTACCGGTCCCGTCGGACCGTGGTTGCTTGCCGAATCAACGGGCGTTGTTCCAGTATTGGGACTCCGCCGGCCCTTGTCCATGCCAGGAATGGATTGACACTATTCACTTATTGAATGTAGGCATCAATGCGTAAGCCCAATCAGGCCCGTGGCCGTTCAGGTCAAGGCTCTGCATGACCTGGTTGCGGAACCAGACGTGGGCGGCGTGGCGGTGGGTGCGGTCGTGCCACGAGATGTAGACCTCGAATTCCGGCACCTCCACCGGCAGCGCCAGCTCGGCCAGGCCGAAGCGCTGCTGGAAGCGGGCCGCCAGCGACTGTGGCAGCAGCGCCACCATGTCGGTCCTTTCGAGCAGGTGCGGCGCCGTGAGGTAGTTCGGCGTGACGAAGCGGCGGTTGCGCGCCAGGCCCTGGGCCGCCAGCGCCTGGTCGACCACCTCGCCGAAGCAGTTGACCGTGTTGGGCATGATCACGACGTGCCCGAGCGCCGCGAATTCGGCGGCCGACAGCTTTCGGCCGATCGCCCAGTGGCCGGCGCGCGCCACGCAGATGATCCGATCGCGAAACAGCAGGCGGTGGCGCAGCTCGCGCAGACTGGGCGGCAGCATGCCGACCGCGAAGTCGACCTCGCCGGCTTCCAGCACCTTGTTGAACTGCGACGGGTGAACCGGGTGCCGCACCGACATCGAGATGCCCGGATAGCGGCTGCCCATGTGCTGCACCAGGCCTTCCATGAAGAGGCATTCGAGGTAGTCGGTGGCGACCATCCGGAACAGGTAGCGCGTGCTGCCGGGGTCGAAGGCCACCGCATTGCCCAGCAATTCGCTCATTTCGCCCAGGATGCGCTCGGCGAATTCACGCAGCTGGAGCGCCTTGGCGGTGGGGATGAGCCCGGTGCCGCCCTTCACGAGGATCGGATCGGCGGTGACGGCGCGCAACTGGCTCATCGCCCGGCTCATGGCGGGCTGGCTGATCGACAGCGCCTCCGCGGCGCGCGAGACATGCGAGTGGTCGACCAGCGCGACCAGGCACTTCAGGAGATAGAAATTGAGTTCGCCGCTGTCATTTCTTTTCTGCTGCATGGGCGCGCCGCCGGCTCAGCCGAGCTTGCGGATCAGTTCCGCGCGGACCACGGCACGTGATTCGGGCCCGTCGGCGGCATCGTGAAGGCCGCGCATCATGTCGTCGTAGCAGAGCGCGAACAGGGCATCGACGGCGCAGCGCTGCTCGTTCGAAAACGTGCCCAGGCGGGTCCAGGCATCGAGCAGCTGGGTCGACTCGGCGCACGAAACCAGGCGAAGCTCGTGCAGCTCGAGCACCAGCTTCATCTGGACTGCGCTGAGGGTTTGCCGGACCCGCACAGGCGCCCCCGTCTTCAAAAGTTGGCCTGGATGGTGGCGCCGCCCTGGATCTGGCATTCGCCGGTGCCGCCGCCCGACATGCCCTGCTGGGGCCGCAGCATGTGCAGCCGGCAGCGCATCAGGCCGCCTTGCGGGCTCTTCAGGTTGGCGATCACCTTGCCGCTGTAGACGGTGGCGAACTGCACCGGGTCGAAGCCCGGCATCATGCCCCCGCCGCCCATGCCCGCGACGCTGCCATAGCCCCAGTAGGACCAGTCGGACCAGCCCACCGGCCAGCCGCCGCCCCACATCGGCGCCATGGCCTCGCTCCGGGTCTGCTGCGTGATCTGCAGGAAGGGTCCCTGGAAGGTGGCGGTCGGCAGCGTGGCCGTCATGGTGCCGGTGATGCCGCCGTCGGTGCTCTTCCAGGAAAACAGCACCGGCTTGTCGGGCTGGCCCTTCTGCACGATTTCGCCGCCCCCCGTGCCGGTGGTGGTGCAACCCGCCAGCGCCATCCCCGCCACCGCGGCCACGGCAGCGGTCCACCTCTTCAATCTGCGCATTTTGGTTCTTCCTTGTCAGCGAATTGGAGCCCCAGCGATTGTTCCGCAGCGCCTCCCAAAAGTCACGAATCGGATATACCCTTTGTTGTACAAGTCAGGCGCTAGACTGGCGCCGTGGTGCGCCGCCCGCGCATCGAGCTGCTGATCGCTGAAGGCACCTGCCCCATGGCTGAGTCCCGGTCTCGCCCCCTGTCGAAGAACCCGCCGCGCGCGGGCCGGACGCTGCGCGACCCGTTCGAGCGCCTGGTCGAGGCCGGGCTGCGGCTCGACGCGCTGGCCGACGGCGGCGCGCTGCAGGCGGCGCTGGTCGACGAAGCCGCCCGGCTCCTCGGGGCCCAGCGGGTGCTGCTGGTGCTCGACACCGAGGCCGGCCTGCACGGCGCCGGCGCCCTGCTGCCGCCGGCCGAAGATGCCACTGCCCTGTTCAGCGCCATCGCGCCGTGGCTGGCCGAGGCCCGCCAGAGCCGCAAGCCCAGCCTGCGCCACGGGCCCGAGCACGCCGCGCCGGGCGAGCAGCGCTCCTGCCTGATCGCGCCACTCGTCGTCCAGCGCGAGCTGCTCGGCTACCTCTACGCCGACATCGAAGGCCGGCTGGGCCGGTTCGACCGAATCCACCGCGACCTGCTGGCCGCGCTGGCGCGCCAGGCGGCGGCGGCCCTGGCCCGCTGCCGCGAGCGCGAAAGCCTCCAGCGCGAGCTGGCCGCGCGCCAGGACGAGCTCCAGCAGCGCAACGACGGACTGGCGCTGATCAACGCGATCCAGCGCGGGATCGCGGCCAAGCTGGGCTTCCAGGCGATCGTCGATCTGGTGGGCGACCGGCTGCGCGAGGTCTTCGATTCCGGCGACCTGAACATCGTGTGGTGGGACGACCGGACCAACCTGGTGCAGGTCATGTACCGCTACGAGCACAACAAGCCCCTGCCCCGGCCGCCGGCGCGGCCGCTGGAACCGGACGAGCCGCTGGCGCGCGTGATGCGCAAGCGCGAGGTCGGCGTGCTCAACACCCGCGAGGAGCAGACCCGGATGGGGCTGCATCCCGCGCCGGGCACCGACTGGGCGCTGTCGATGGCGGCCGTCCCGATCATCGGCAACGACCGCGCGCTCGGCATCATCGCGCTGCAGAACCACGAACGCGAATACGCCTTCGGCGCCCACGAGATCCACCTCCTGGAAGCCGTGGCCGCCAGCCTGGGCCTGGCGCTGGAGAGCGCACGCCTGTTCGACGACACGCGGCGCCACGCCCGCGAGATGCAGGAGGCGCTGGCCCACCAGAGCGCCGCGGCCGACGTGCTGCAGGTCATCGGCAGCTCGCTGGCCGACCCCGGCCCGGTGTTCGACAAGATCCTGGAGTGCTGCGAGCGCCTGTTCGACGGCAGTTCCTTCGCCCTGCTGATGGTCGATGCCCAGGGCAACCTGGCGCTGACCCGCTGGCAGATGACGGCGGCCGGCCGCGCCGCGGTCGGCGAGGCTCGGCTGGCTCAGCTCGCCGCCTCGATGGAGGCGAACTACCCGATGCCGCTGGCCGGCACCTCGGCCGAGGTCTCCTTCCGCACCGGCGACCTGGTGGAGTTCGCCGACGTGCTGGCCGACCCGGCGGCACCGGTGGTGCTGCGCCGCAATGCCGAGCTGATCGGCTACAGCTACGCCAACCTGGCGGCGCCGCTGATCTGGGAGGGCCGCGGCATCGGCATCCTGAGCATGCAGCGCACCGAGACCGGCCCGTTCCGCCCGAGCGAGCGGGCGCTGCTCAAGACTTTCGCGGACCAGGCGGTCATCGCGATCCAGAACGCCCGGCTGTTCAATGAAACGCAGGTGGCGCTGCACAAGGTCGAGGAGCGCACCGCGGAGCTGACCGAGTCGCTCGAATACCAGACCGCGGTCAGCGACGTGCTGCGCGCCATCAGCGAATCGCCCGACGACGTGATGCCGGTGTTCGAGGCGATCCTGGACTGCACCATGTGGCTGTTCGAAGGCCCGACCGCCGCGATCTTCAGCTTCGACGGCCGGCAGGTCCACCTGGCGGCGGCCCGCAACTGGTCCGAGCAGGCGCTCGAGGCGGCGCGCACGGTGTGGCCGGCGCCGCCCGACCGGCGCCAGATGAACGGGCGCGTGATCCTCGAGCGCCAGGCCCTGAGCATCGAGGACGCGTGGTCGGACCCCGACTACGACCGCCGGCTGGCCAACTCCGGCAACCGGCGCCGCGTGATCGCCGCCCCGATGCTCAAGGACGGCGAGCCGATCGGCGCCATCACCATGGCCTGGCCGGACCCCGGCCCGACGCCGCAGCGGCAGGTCGACCTGCTCAACCTGTTCGCCGAGCAGGCGGTCATCGCGATCGACAACGTCCGCCTGACCACCGAGACCCGCGAGGCGCTCGAGCGCCAGACCGCGACCGCCGACGTGCTCCAGGTCATCAGCGAATCGATGGAGGACGCTCGCCCCGTGTTCGACAAGATCCTGGAGAGCTGCCAGCGCCTGTTCTCCGGCACGCAGCTCGGCATCTCCCTGGTCGGCGACGACGGGATGATGCACCTGGGCGCCCACCGCGGCTCGGCCCGCGAGGCGCTCGAGCGCTACTATCCGCGGCCCATCGACCACTCGCCCATGGGCGAGGCCATGGCCGGGCCCGAGGTCCTGCACATCCCCGACGCGCTGGCCGAGCCGAACCTGCCGGTCTTCATGCGCGAGCTCGGCGAAAAGATCGGCAGCTACGCGATCATGCTGGCGCCGCTGATCTGGGAGGGCCGCTACATCGGCTCGATCCACGTTGCGCGCCAGCCCCCCGGGGCCTTCGCCGACAAGGAGATCCGGCTGCTCGAGACCTTCGCCGACCAGGCCGTGATCGCGATCCAGAACGCGCGCCTGTTCAACGAGACCAAGGAGGCGCGGGCCGCCGCCGAGGCCACGAACGAGGCCAAGAGCGCCTTCCTGGCGACCATGAGCCACGAGATCCGCACCCCCATGAATGCCGTCATCGGCATGAGCGGGCTGCTGCTCGACACCGCGCTCGATGCCGAGCAGCAGGACTACGTCTCGACCATCCGGGACTCGGGCGATGCGCTCCTGACCATCATCAACGACATCCTCGACTACTCGAAGATCGAGGCCGGCCGGATGGACATCGAGGCCCATCCCTTCGACCTGCGCGAGTGCGTGGAGTCGGCGCTCGACCTGGTCAGCACGCGGGCGACCGAGAAGAAGCTCGAGATCGCCTACGTGTTCGAGGGCGACGTGCCGGTGGGCGTGAGCGGCGACCTCACGCGGCTGCGGCAGATCCTGCTGAACCTGCTGAGCAACGCGGTGAAGTTCACCGAGGCCGGCGAGGTGGTGCTGACGGTCAGCGCCGATGCCCGGCCGGGCGGGCGGGTCGCGCTGACCTTCGCGGTGCGCGACACCGGCATCGGCCTGTCGGCGCAGGGCAAGGGCCGGCTGTTCCAGTCGTTCTCGCAGGCCGACTCCAGCACCACCCGCAAGTACGGCGGCACCGGCCTCGGGCTGGCGATCAGCAAGCGGCTGGCCGAGTTGATGGGCGGCACCATGTGGGTCGAGAGCGACGGGCCGGGCATGGGCTCGACCTTCTTCTTCACCCTCGAGGTGGCGACCTCCGATGCGCCGCCGAGCAAGCGCCGCATCGTCAGCGGCGTGCAGATCGAACTGCAGGGCAAGCACCTGCTGATCGTCGACGACAACGCGACCAACCGGCGCGTGCTGGCGCTCCAGACGGCCCGCTGGGGCATGGACTCGCGCGCCACCGAATCGCCGGCCGAGGCCCTGCGCTGGCTGGCCCAGGGCGAGCGCTTCGACCTCGCGATCCTCGACATGCACATRCCGGAGATGGACGGCGTCGATCTCGCGCGCCGCATCCGCGCCAACCACGCCAGCTTGCCGCTGGTGCTCTTCAGCTCGCTCGGCCGGCGCGAGGCCGGCGACGCCGAGTCGCTGTTCAACGCCTACCTGTCCAAGCCGATCCACCAGTCGGCGCTGTTCGACACCCTGGTGAGCCTGCTGGCCCACGAAACGGTCGCCACCCGGCCCACGGACAGCGCCGGCGCCAAGCCGCAGATCGACCCGACGATGGCGGCGCGGCATCCGCTGCGGATCCTGCTGGCCGAGGACAACGTGGTGAACCAGAAACTCGCGCTGCGCCTGCTGCAGCAGATGGGCTACCGGGCCGACCTGGCCTCCAACGGCATCGAGGCGGTCGAGTCGGTGCAGCGCCAGACCTACGACGTGGTGCTGATGGACGTCCAGATGCCCGAGCTCGACGGGCTCGACGCCACCCGGCAGATCTGCACGCTGTTCGAGGCCGGCCGCAGGCCCCGCATCGTCGCCATGACCGCCAACGCCATGCAGGGCGACCAGGAAATGTGCATCGGCGCCGGCATGGACGACTACCTGACCAAGCCGATCAGGGTCGATCGGCTGGTCGAGGCCCTGCGGAACGTGCCGCCGCGCCAGGATCGTTGAGAACCCGACGGCGTCCATCGGCTTGATGAGGCCCCGTTGTCGACGAGGCTGCAATTTGGGCGTAAGCTAGAAAAAGGTTCTATTTGTTGCTCGAAAGAGCATCTTGTTTTCTTTTAAAAACAAGAACTTGCGTGCGAGGCAGGCATACGACGGACCCGATCAGCCCCCTATCGAAAACGACTGCGGAGAGCGTATGGATCTGAGAAGCGAGCAACTGGCCGACGGTGTCGAGAAGATCAGTCTGGTCGGGCGCATGGACAGCATCGGCGGGCATGACATCAACGTGCGCCTGTCGGCGCTGGTGGCCAACCGCAAGCTGCTCGCGGTGGTCGATCTGTCCGAGGTCTCGTTCCTGGCGTCGATCGGCATCCGCACCCTGGTCGTCAACGCGAGGGCGCAGTCGATGCGCGGCGGCGTCATGGCGTTGGCAAGTCCGCAACCGCTCGTGGCGGAGGTACTCAAGATGGCAGGCATCGACACGATCATCCCGGTGTACCCCGACGTCGACACCGCCTGCAGCGCGCTGATGGCGGGAGCCGGGAGCCGCTGATGGCCGCCACCGGCGGGGAGCCCCAAGCCTCCCTCACCGTCGGCAGCGAGTTGCGCGAACTCGCGCGCGTGAGTGCGTGGGTGCACGACTGGGCCGAAGGCCAGCGGCTGCCGCCGCGCGTCGCGCTGAACCTCGACCTCTGCTCGACCGAGGTGGTGACGAACATCATGACCCATGCCTGCAGCCAGGGCGCGCAGAACATCTTCCTGCGGCTGGGCTGGCAGGGCCAGGACGTGGCCCTGGAAGTCGAGGACGAGGGCAGCGAGTTCGATCCGCGGCAGGTGCCTGAACCGGCGCGCGCGACCAGCATCGACGATGCCCGGATCGGCGGCTGGGGCATTCCGATCGTGCGGCGCTTCTCCGACGGGCTGCGCTACAGCCACCACGACGGCCGCAACTGCCTGACTCTTTTGTTCCGGGCGTCGGCGCCGCCCTGAGCGCCTTTGATTTGATTTCACCACCCATCGTCAACCCACCACCGAGGAGCATTCTCCATGGCAACTGCAGCCAAGCCTTCCATGAGCATCGACACCCAGAGCGCGCTGGCGGCGCAGGCGGCCCTGGCCGCCGGCCAACCCAACGGCGCCGGCGAGAGTTCCGGCGTCGACAAGATGCGCGAGCTGCTGTTCGGCAACCAGATGCAGGACTACGACAAGCGCTTCTCGATCCTCGAGGACCGCTTCCAGCAGCGGATGCGCGACATGGAGACCGAGTCGTCGCGGGGGCTCAGCAGCCTCGAGTCGACGATGAAGAAGCAGCTCGAATCGGTCGCCGGCCAGTTCCGCGAGGAAAAGGACCTGCGCGCCGACGCCGACAAGGAGCTGGAGCGCAGCCTGCGCGACCACACGCAGACGCTCGAGAAGCGGCTGGCCCAGCTGTCCGACCAGCTGGCGCGCCAGGAGCGCGAGTTCACCGATCGACTGAGCCACGAGGTCCAGGTGCTGCGCGACGAGATGCGCAAGCGCCAGGATGACGCCCGGGCCACCACCGAGCGGATGTTCGCCGAGCTCAGCAACGTCAAGACCGACCGCAACCTGCTCGCCGGCCTGTTCGTCGAGATCGCCAAATGCCTGAACCAGGACGTCGCGCCCAAGGGCAGCAACGGCCACGCCGGCTGACTCGCATGACCTTAGCGCCAGCGGCACGGGCGCGCGCCCGAGCGGAGGCGCGGTGAACGCACGCCTGTCGCTGGCCGCGACGCACGCGCCAGGCGAGCCTTCCGACGAGGAGCAGAAGGCGCGGCTCGCCGCCCTGCTGCTGGAGTTGGCGCGCTGCGTCGATCCCAGCGTCGCGGCCACCCTGCCGAGCCGCCTGGAGGCCGACCCGCGGCTGGACGCGATGCGCCGCGTGCTGCTCGAACGCGAGCGGGTGGCGCTGGCGCAGCTGCAGGAGAAGTTCGACGATCCGAAGCAGCTCGCCGACGCGGTGGGCTCGGTGCTGCCCGCGGCCTTCGCGCTGGCGGCGGCGCAGGACGACCGCCTGGGCCTCGCGATCTCGCCCACGGTCGAGCGCGCCACCCAGGCGTCGATCCAGAAGAACCCGGGCCGCATGGTCGACATCCTGTACCCCGTCATGGGGCCGGCGATCCGCAAGGCCATCGCCGAGACCCTCGAGGGCTCGCTGCAATCGCTGAACCAGGCGCTCAAGCACAGCCTGTCGTGGCGCGGGCTCAAGTGGCGCATCGAGGCCTGGCGCACCGGCAGCAGCTTCGCCGAGGTGGTGCTCAAGCACACGGCTGTGTTCCGGGTCGACCACGTCTTCCTGATCCATCGCAAGACCGGCCTGCTGCTGGCGCACGTGGCGCGCGACGACGCGACGACGCGCGATCCGCAGCTGGTGTCGGCGATGCTTTCGGCGATCCAGGATTTCGTGCGCGACTCGTTCGACGAATCCGCCAGCGGCGGCACCAGCAGCGGCGGCATCGACAGCCTGCGCCTGGGCGACCTGCTGCTGTGGTGCGAGGAAGGCCCGTCGGCCTTCCTCGCCGCCGTGATCCACGGCACGCCGCCGGCCATGCTGCGCACGCGGCTCGGCGAGACGCTGGGCTCGGTGCACGACCAGTGGCGCGGCGCTCTGGAGGAATTCTCCGGCGACACGACGCCTTTCGAAGCAGCACAGCCGTTGCTGCGCCTGTGCCTGCTGTCCCAGGCCGCGGAGACCCACAGGAAGGTCTCGCCGCTGATGTGGCTGATCCCCTTGCTGCTGCTGGGGGCGCTGGGCTGGTGGGTCGGCCAGCGGATCATCGAGCGCCGCCACGTCGACGCCTATGTGTCGAGCCTGCAGGACCAGCCCGGCATCGTCGTGATGAACGCCGAACGGCGAGACGGCAAGTGGCTGGTGTCCGGGCTGCGCGACCCGCTGGCGGCGCAGCCGGAAGCCTTGCTGGCGAAGACCGATCTCGATCCAGCGCGCATCGTCGGCCGCTGGGAACCCTACCAGGCGCTGCATCCGGCCATCGTGCTGAAGCGGCTTCAGGCGACGCTCGACCCGCCGCCGACGGTCATCCTGGCGCAGGACGCGAGCGGCATCCGCGCCAGCGGCAACGCGCCCCAGCGCTGGATGGAAAAGGCGCGGGCCTTCGTCCAGACCCTGCCCGCCGGCGCACCCAAGGTCGACCTCAGCGCCCTGAAGGACGTGCAGGACCCGGACTACCTGCGCCTGCGCGATGCGATCCAGGCCCAGCTGATCCACTTCGACTTCAGCATGCCGCGGCCCGCGGCCGACCAGGAGACCAAGCTCGATACCGTCGCCGGCTACATGCGCGAACTGGTCCAGGTGGCGCGCGACCAGGGCTTCCCGGTCAAGGTGACGATCGTCGGCCACGCCGACGCCACCGGCAAGGACACCTCGAACCTGGCCCTCAGCGTGGGCCGTGCCGAGGTCGTGCGCTCGATGCTGCGTGCCCGCGGCGTCGATCCTTCCGTGCTCGCGGTACGCGGTGCCGGCCCGCTCGAACCGCTGCGCCCCGGCGCCAGCGAGGACGAGCTGTCGATGAACCGGCGCGTGTCCTTCGGCGTCAGCACCGGCGACTAGGACCTGTCAACACATGCTGCAAAAGAAGATCTGCCTGCTCGGCGCCTTCGGCGTCGGGAAGACCAGCCTGGTGCGTCGCTTCGTCGACACCATTTTCTCGGACGCCTACCTGACCACGGTCGGGGTGAAGATCGACAAGAAGCTGCTCACCGTCGGCAGCGAGCAGATGGCGCTGATCCTGTGGGACATCGCCGGTGAGGACGACATCGCGGCCGTCCGGGTGAGCTACCTGCGCGGCGCGGCGGGCTACCTGCTGGTGATCGACGGCACGCGGCCCGAGACCCTGGACACCGCGGTCTCGATCCAGGGCCGCGTCGATGCCGAGATCGGCAGCGTTCCTTTCGTCGCCCTGCTCAACAAGGCCGACCTCGAAGAGGACTGGACCATCTCGATGGAGCGGATCGCGCAGCTGGAAGCCGCCGGATGGCAGTTTCGCCGCACCAGCGCCAAGACCGGGGCCGCGGTCGAGGAGACCTTCCAGGAACTGGCGGCGCTGCTCGCCCGATAGCCATGCTCGACCTGCCGGCGCGGATCTCCGACTCGCTCCTGATGCTGCTGCACGCGCAGCGCGTGCTGGCGCACCTGGTCGTCGACGACGCCCAGAACCTCGTGCAGGCAGGCGGCCACCTGGACCACTACGGGCTGACCGGCCTGCAGTCCGGCGGCCTGGCGAGCGACCAGATCCCGTTCCTCGAAGGGCTGCTGCCGCTGGTCGAGACGCCGTTCCTGATCCGTTCGATGGAAATGCCCAGCGGCCGCGTGGCCGACGTCCATTTCTTCGCCGACGACGGCACGGTCTGGATCCTGCTGCTCGACGTGACCGCGGAATACGAGGAAGCCCGGCTGGTGCAGCAGAAAGCCTACGACATGACCCTGCTCAGCCAGCGCGAGGCCAGGCTGATCGCGCAGCTCGAGGCGGCCAACCAGGAGCTGACCCTGGCCCACCGCGAGCTGGCCGCCTCGCGCGAGGCGCTGCAGGTCACGCACGACCGGCTGCAGGACGAGCTGCGCGAGGCCGAGCGCTACGTTCGCGCGATCCTGCCGCCGCCGCTCGCGGAACCGCTGGGGGTCGATTGGCGCTTCGTGCCTTCGACCGAGCTGGGCGGCGACTCGTTCGGCTACCACTGGGTCGACGACGAGCACTTCGCGCTCTACCTGATCGACGTCTGCGGCCATGGCGTGGGTTCGGCCCTCCTGTCGGTGGCGGTCGCCGACACGCTGCGCTCGGAAGCGCTGCAGCGAACCGACTTCCGCAGCCCCGCCGCGGTGCTGACCGCGCTCAACCAGGCCTACCAGATGGAGCGCCACGGCGAGCTGTTCTCCACCGTCTGGTACGGCGTCTATCACCGGGCCACGGGCGAGCTGCGCTATGCCTCGGCCGGCCATCCGCCGGCCCTGCTGGTGAGCGGCCCCTGCGAAGCCGCCGGCGAGGGCCGGCCGCTGCCGGCCAACGGCCCCTGCATCGGCATCTCGCCGGCCGCCCGCTACCAGGAGGAGCGCTGCCTCCTGCCATCGCCGGCGCGGCTCTACGTCTTCAGCGACGGCACCTACGAGGTCGGCCGGCCGGACGGCTCCATGCTCGAGTTCTCGGCCCTCGCCGAGGCGCTTTCGCGGCCGGTCGCCGGCGGGGCGTCGGAGCTGGACCGACTGCTGGAATGCGCGCGCGACGCCCATGGCCCGGGCGTGCTCGAGGACGACTTCACCATCCTCAAGATGACGCTCTGAGCCGGCCCCTCATTCGCCGCACACGACCGCCCCTGCCGCGCCGGTCAGGGCGCGACAGGATTGCGCTTCGCCTCCTCGAGCCGCTGGCGGCGGCGCACATCGTCGCACTGCGGATGATGCGTGAATTGCGGCTTCAAGCACTGGTCGGCCATGCACCTGGCTTCGGCGATGAAGCCCATGCCGGCGCACGCCGCCCGCGGCGCGCCGGCCACCGCCTGACGTGCGCTCGGAGCTGCGGGCGGCGCCGGCGGGCGCGCCACTGCCGCGGCAGCGCCCTCGGCCAGGACAGGCGCGATCGGCTGAGGGGCGGGCGCGATCGGCTGAGCCGCGGGCGCGATCGGGTGAGCCGCGGGCGCCGGCGCGGCGACGCGCTCCGGCTCGCTGACCGGGCTCGCCTGCGCCTTGCCGGCGCTGTAGAGATACCAACCACCAGCGCCGGCCACGAGCCAGCCCGCGGCGCCGACGAGCAGTGCCACGCTCAGCGCCGCCACGCTGACCCACAGCCCCTTGGCGAAGGGCGCCGCGGCGACGCTGTCCGCCGCCTGGACTTGCATGGGCGGCGCCTCCGCGCCCGTTGACCGGGTCGCGGCGGGCCAGCGCAACCGCAAAGTCGGCGCAAAGCCGTCGTCGGCGCGCGGGGTCGGCAAGGTGCTGATGCACTCGATGCAGAACTTCGCGATCGCGCGATTCTCGGTATGGCACTTGGGACAGATCACGGACATCGCGCGAGCTTGAAAGCATTCGCCCGAATCGCCGCGTGCCGATTTCACGAAACCGCACAAAATGTTACATGCGCACGCTATCGAGGACGACCCGCACATAATCCGGTGAAAGCGAAGGGCGCCAGTGGATTACCTTTCAAATGCCGGTTCGAGCATCCAGACCGAGGAGCGGTATCGGCTGTTGGTGGATGCGGTCGTCGACTACGCGATCTACATGCTGAACCCTGACGGCATCGTCGTCAGCTGGAACTCGGGTGCCGAACGACTGAAGGGCTTCACTGCGTCCGAAATCATCGGCAAGCACTTTTCGACCTTCTATCTCCCGGAAGACGTGCGCAACGGGATGCCGGACCATGCGCTGACGATGGCCCGGCAGGAAGGCCGCTTCGAATCCCAGGGCTGGCGCGTCCGCAAGGACGGCCATCGCTTCTGGGCGCAAGTCGTGGTCCGCCCGATCCGCGCGCCCGGGGGCGAGCTCATCGGCTACGCCAAGGTGACCCGCGACCTCAGCGAGCGCAAGGCGGCCGAAGACGCCCTGATGAAGAGCGAAGAGCAGTTCAGCCTGCTGGTGCAGGCGGTGACCGACTACGCGATCTTCATGCTCGACGCCGACGGCATCGTCACCAACTGGAATGCCGGCGCGCAGCGCATCAAGGGCTACGCGCCGCGCGAGATCATCGGCACCCACTTCTCGCGCTTCTACCGTCCCGAAGACCGGGAGCGCGGGATTCCCGCCCAAGCGCTGGCGACGGCCGCCGCCGAAGGCCGCTTCGAAGGCGAAGGGTGGCGGGTGCGCAAGGACGGCTCGACGTTCTGGGCCAACGTGGTCATCGACCCGATCTACGGCCCGAACGGCCAGGTGATCGGCTTCGCGAAGGTGACGCGCGACATCACCGAGAAGCGCAACGCGCAGCTGGCGCTCGAACAGGCGCGCGAAGCGCTGTTCCAGTCGCAGAAGCTCGACGCGATCGGCCAGCTCACCGGCGGCGTCGCGCACGACTTCAACAACCTCCTGATGGTCGTGCTCACCAGCCTCGAACTGCTGCGGCGCCGGGTCGCAGGCGACGACAAGCTGCTGCGCCTGGTCGAGAACGCGGTGTCGGCGGCCAAGCGAGGCGCCTCCCTCACCCAGCGGATGCTGGCCTTCGCGCGCCGCCAGGACCTGCAGCCGGCCGCGGTCGACATCCCGGCGCTGGTCGACGGCATGAAGGACATGCTCGAGCGCACGCTCGGGGCCACCATCCACATCGAGGAAGCGTTCGAGCCGGCACTGCGACCGGTGCTGGTGGATGCGCACCAGCTGGAGCTGGCCCTGCTCAACCTGGCGGTGAATGCACGCGACGCGATGCCCGAAGGGGGCCGGCTCCGGTTCGCGGCATCCGAGGTGGCGTGCACCTTGGCCGACCACCTGGCGCCGGGCGCCTACCTGCGACTCTCGATGACCGACAGCGGCACCGGCATGGACGCCGCGACGCTGGCGCGCGCGCTCGAACCGTTCTTCACGACCAAGGGCGTCGGCAAGGGCACCGGCCTGGGCCTGGCCATGGTGCACGGACTCGCGGTCCAGTCGGGCGGCAAGTTCGTTCTCGAGAGCACCGAGGGTGTGGGGACGACCGCCACCCTGTGGCTTCCCGTGGCTTCGGCGAATTCGCAGGCCCTGCCCGCTGCCGCCCCGATGGCCTCGGTGCCGACGGAAGCCGCGTCCCTGGCGCCCATGCTGGTCCTGGCCGTCGACGACGACCCCCTGGTTCTCGCCGGGACGGCCTCCATGCTGGAGGACCTGGGCCATTCGGTGCTCGCGGCCTCGAGCGCCGAAGAGGCGTTGACCATGGCCCGGGCAGCGCCACACATCGACCTGGTCATTTCGGACCAGGTGATGCCGGGCATGAGCGGCGCGCACCTCGTCGAGGCCTTGCGCAAGAACAACCCCTCGTTGCCGATGATCCTCGCCTCGGGCTTCGCCGAGCAACCAGGCGACCTGCACCCCTCCACCGTCAAGCTCTCGAAGCCCTTCGACATGGCGCAGCTGGCACACGCGATCTCGCAGGGCGTGCGCCGAACCCGCGAGGCCCAGGGGCAGGAAGACACCTGAACGTCAACGCGAGCGGCTCGCCGCATCCGGATCGACCGGCCCGATGGCGGGCGCATCGACCGGAGGCGGGCCGGCGATGCGCGCGGGATCGATGCCGAGTGCGTCGAGCACGGCGGCCGCCGAGGTCGCGGGGGCCTCGGCGGCCGGTGGCGGCGTCGACCGCGCCGCCTGCCGTCCAGGCGCTGCCGGCGCTCTCGCCGCCGGCTCGATCCATCGGGCGATCGCCTGGCCCCATTGGTCCACAGGCACGACCTGCGCCACCAGCACGCCCGCCCCGGCCAACGCGGCGAGCACAGCCAGCTTGGCGACGACGGCCGCGACAGGGGTCGAGCGCCTGGTCCTGGGCTTGCGCGCGCCGGGCGCCGCTGCATGACCTGGAGACTTCCCGGGTGATTCGTGCCGCCCAGGCGGGGGCCAGGCGGTCTCGGCCGCTTCGAGGCGCGTGCTGTCGAAGCCGAAGGTGGGCGTGCGAATGCCGGAAAACCTGCCGCCACATCCGCGGCAACGACGCGCGCGTTCCGGGTTCGGGGTATGGCAGGAACTGCAATACTTGGTCATCCGCGGACCGGCGACACGCCTCAGGCGTCGATGGGCACGCCGCCTCCGAAATGCGCCACCCACACATCCCACACTTCCTGTGAAGCAGTACTGAACGGCCGCTGCCACGCGGTCATCATCTGGAGCTGCATTTGCTGGAGTTGCAGCAGCCCGGTGAAAAAGGCCTGCTGAAAGGCCAGGACCGGCTGCATCACCGGGTCGGGCGCAGACGAGGCGAGATGGGGGCTCGTCGGATATGCCATGGCACTTCCTCCTTGGCGCTCCAATTTAACGCCATCGATCGGCAGCCGGGCCGTTTGCAACGTTGCGTTTCAGTTTCCCGGGCTGCCGCAGGCCTTTCTTCGGCATCGAGTCGCTGTCCGACAGGAGGACGGGTGCTTTGACGCATTTCACCTCCGGCCGCATCGCCTAAACCCGAGTTTTGCCGCAGAGGCCGACCCCGGCCGGCTCATCGACCTCCATGTCTCGTTCCCCCGATTCCACCTTCGGCGACACGGACGCCTACCTGCTCGGGGAAGGCACGCACGCCCGTCTCCACGAGCACTTGGGCGGCCGCCTGGTCGCCGACGGCCTCGGCGCCACCTTTGCGGTCTGGGCGCCCAATGCGCGATCGGTGTCGGTGATCGGCGACTGGAACGCCTGGGACCCGCGGGCCGACCCGCTGATCGTCCGCGCCGACAGCACCGGCGTCTGGGAAGGGCGCAGCGCACTCGCCCGCCACGGCCAGGCGTACAAGTTCCGGATCGTCGCCGAGGGCGGCCGCGTGCTGGAAAAGGCCGACCCCCTGGCCCTCCTGAGCGAAGCGCCGCCGGCCACCGCCTCGCGGCTCTGGTCGCTCGCGCATGACTGGGGCGACGACCACTGGATGCGGACGCGCGCCGAGCGCAACCGCCTCGACGCGCCGATCTCGATCTACGAGGTGCATCCGGGCTCCTGGCGGCGTCCGGATGGCGCACTGCCCAACTATCGCGAGCTCGCGCGACCGCTCGCCGAGCACGTGGTGTCGCTGGGCTTCACCCATGTCGAATTGATGCCGGTCACCGAGCATCCGTTCTACGGCTCGTGGGGCTACCAGACGACCGGCTATTTCGCGCCCACCGCACGCTACGGCACGCCGCAGGACTTCATGGACTTCGTCGACCACCTGCACCAGCGCGGCATCGGCGTGGTGCTCGACTGGGTTCCGTCGCACTTTCCCGACGACGCCCACGGACTGTCCGTCTTCGACGGCACCCACCTCTACGAACACGCCGATCCGCGCCAGGGCTTCCATCCCGAGTGGCACTCGGCGATCTTCAACTACGGGCGCAACGAGGTCCGCAGCTTCCTGGTCTCGTCGGCCCTGTTCTGGCTCGACCGCTACCACATCGACGGCCTGCGCGTGGACGCGGTCGCCTCGATGCTGTACCTGGACTACGCGCGCAAGGAAGGCGAATGGATCCCCAACCGGCACGGCGGGCGCGAGAACCTCGAGGCCATCACCTTCCTCAACGAACTCAACCGGGCGGTCTACCGCGAGCACCCCGACACCTTCACGGTGGCCGAGGAATCGACCGCCTGGCCCCGCGTGTCGCGGCCGATCGAGATGGGCGGCCTCGGCTTCGGCATGAAATGGAACATGGGCTGGATGCACGACACCCTGGCCTTCATGAAGGAAGACCCGGTGCATCGCCGCTTCCACCACCACCGCCTGACCTTCTCGATGGTCTACGCCTTCAGCGAGAACTTCGTGCTGCCGCTGTCGCACGACGAGGTGGTGTACGGCAAGGGGTCGCTGATCGGCAAGATGCCCGGCGACACCTGGCAGCAGTTCGCCAACCTGCGCCTGCTGTATGGCTACATGTGGGCGCATCCCGGCAAGAAGCTGCTGTTCATGGGTGGCGAATTCGCCCAGCGGCGCGAGTGGACGCACGAGGGCCAGCTGGAGTGGCAGCAGGCCGAACTGCCGGCGCACCGCGGCGTCCAGCACCTGGTGGGCGAGCTCAACCGGCTCTATCGCAGCGAGCGGGCGCTGCACGAGCTCGATGCCTCGCCCGACGGCTTCGAGTGGATCGAGGCCGACGACCAGTCGCAGAGCGTGATCGCCTTCCTGCGCCGGGCCCGCAACGGCGAGGCCGTGCTGGTGGTCTGCAACCTGACGCCGGTGCCACGGCGCAACTACCGGCTGGGCGTGCCCAGCGGCGGCATCTGGCGCGAACTGCTCAACAGCGATACGCTCGCCTTCGGCGGCGCGGGTTGGGGAAATCTCGGCGAGGTCGAGGCCGCACCCGTGCCTTCGCATGGCCACAGGCAGGCGCTCAGCCTGACCCTGCCGCCGTTGTCCACCCTCTATCTGAAGGCGGTTGCCGATGCCTGATGGACTGCTGCCGAGCTCGACGCCGGCCGAGCCCCAGCCTCCCTTCGCGATCGACACGCCCGACGGCCGCAGCCGCGCCGTCGTCGATGCGGTGCTGCCGGCGGTGGACGGCGGCCGCTTCGCCGCCAAGTGCGTGGCGGGCGAGCACTTCCGGGTGACGGCCCATGTGTTCACCGACGGCCACGACGCGCCGCGCGTGATGCTTCAGTGGTGGAAAGACGGCGAGGCCCGCCGCCGCGAGTTGCCGATGAAGCTTCGCTACAACGACGAGTGGCATGCGGACTTCGTGCCGCCCATGGCCGGGCGCTACCGCTACACGGTGGTGGCCTGGGTCGACGCCTTCGAGTCGTGGCGCCACGAACTGGTGCGGCGGGTCGATGCCGACGACATCCGGCTGGCGGCGCGGGTCGGCGCACTTGAAATCCGGGCCGCCGCCGCACGCGCGGCGGGCACCGAACGGGAGGCGCTCGAGGATTGGGCCCTGGCGCTCGAACAGGGCGCCCAGGACCCGGCGCTGGAGGCGGCGGCGCTGAAGGCGCTGGCGCTCGACGAGGACCTGGCGGTCACCGCGGGCCGCTATCCGGACCGCCGGCTGGAGGCCCGCTACGGCGCCGACCTGCCCCTGGTCGCCGATCGGGAGCGGGCCCGCTTCAGCACCTGGTACGAACTGTTCCCGCGCTCGGCCGGCGACGCGCCCGGTGCCCACGGCACCCTGCGCGATGTCGAGGCGCGGCTGCCGCTGGTCGCGGCCATGGGCTTCGACGTGCTGTACTTCCCGCCGATCCATCCGATCGGCCGCCTGCAGCGCAAGGGCCGCAACAACGCGCTCGACACCGAGCCGGGCGACGTCGGCAGCCCCTGGGCGATCGGCGCCGCCGAGGGCGGCCACAAGGCGATTTTGCCCGCCCTCGGGACGCCGGAGGACTTCCGCCACCTGGTCGCCGCGGCCCGGGCCCGGGGGCTCGAGATCGCGATGGACATCGCCTTCCAGTGCGCACCCGACCATCCCTACGTGAAGGCGCATCCCCAGTGGTTCCGCTGGCGGCCCGACGGCAGCGTGCAATACGCCGAGAACCCGCCGAAGAAGTACCAGGACATCTATCCCTTCAACTTCGAGAGCGAAGACTGGCAGGGCCTCTGGTGCGAACTCAAGAGCGTGCTCGACCACTGGATCGCCGAGGGCGTGACGATCTTCCGGGTCGACAACCCGCACACCAAGTCGTTCGCGTTCTGGGAATGGGCGATCACCGAATGCAAGCGGGCACACCCCGAACTGATCTTCCTGGCCGAGGCCTTCACCCGGCCGAAGGTCATGCATCGCCTCGCCAAGCTGGGCTTCACGCAGTCCTACACCTACTTCACCTGGCGCAACACCAAGGCCGAACTCACGGACTATTTCACCGAACTCGCGCAGGGCCCGGGCGCGGACTACTTCCGGCCCAACGTCTGGCCCAACACGCCGGACATACTGCACGCCGCGCTGCAGGGCGGCGAGGAGGCGATGTTCAGGCTGCGGCTGGTGCTGGCCGCCACGCTGGCCGCCAGCTACGGCATCTACGGCCCGGCCTTCGAACTGCTCGAGCACCTGCCGCGCGGCCCTGCGAGCGAGGAGTATCTCGACTCGGAGAAATATCAGCTGCGCCACTGGGACTGGGATCCCGACAGCGGCCTGCGGCCCTTCATCGCCCGGGTCAACCGCATCCGGCAGGGCAACGCGGCCCTGCAGTCCGACCGCAGCCTGCGCTTCCTGGACATCGACAACGACCAGCTGATCGCCTATCTCAAGGCTTCCGACGATGGCCGCAATGTCGTGGTGACGATCGTCAACCTCGACCCGCACAACGCCCAGTGGGGCTTCCTCTCGCTGGACCCCTCGGAGGTCGACGTGCCGCGCGACCAGCCGTTCCAGATGCACGACCTGTTGACCGACCAGCGCTTCAGCTGGCAGGGCGGACGGCACTTCATCCGCCTCGAGCCCGAGCGCGTGCCGGCACACGTGCTGGTGGTACGCCGCCGGCTGCGCGACGAGCGCGACTTCGACTACTACCTCTGAGCAACAGGAAGCCGCATGAATGCTCCCGTGCCGAAACTGGCGCTCGAAACCACCGAGATCGACACCTCGGGCGACCCGACCTGGTACCGCGACGCGGTGATCTACCAGTGCAACGTCAAGGCCTTCGTCGACTCCAACGGCGACGGCGTCGGCGACTTCCAGGGCCTGACGAGCAAGCTCGACTACGTGAAGGACCTGGGCGTCAACACGCTGTGGCTGATGCCCTTCTACCCGTCGCCGCTGCGCGACGACGGCTACGACATCGCGGCCTACGAGGACGTGCATCCGCAGTACGGCAGCTTGCAGGATTTCAAGGACATGCTCGAGGAGGCCCACAAGCGCGAACTGCGGGTGGTGATCGAACTGGTCATCAACCACACCTCGGACGCCCATCCGTGGTTCCAGGCGGCGCGCATGGCGCCGCCGGGGTCGCCCGAGCGCGACTTCTACGTCTGGAGCGACACCGACCAGCTCTACCAGGGCACGCGCATCATCTTCACCGACACCGAGAAGTCGAACTGGACCTGGGACCCGGTCGCCAAGGCCTACTTCTGGCACCGCTTCTTCAGCCACCAGCCGGACCTCAACTTCGACAACCCGCAGGTGCTCGAGGCGGTGTTCCGCACCATGCGCTTCTGGCTCGACATGGGGGTCGACGGCTTCCGCCTCGACGCCATTCCCTACCTGATCGAGCGCGACGGCACCTCGAACGAGAACCTGCCCGAGACCCACGTGGTCATCAAGGCCCTGCGGGCGGCGATCGACGCCAACTACAAGGACCGCTTCCTGCTGGCCGAGGCCAACATGTGGCCGGAAGACGTGCGCGAGTATTTCGGCGATGGCGACGAGTGCCACATGGCCTATCACTTCCCCCTGATGCCGCGCATGTACATGGCGATCGCGCAGGAAGACCGGGACCCGATCGTCGAAATTTTGCAGCAGACGCCGGAGATCCCCGAAGGCTGCCAATGGGCGATCTTCCTGCGCAACCACGACGAGCTGACCCTGGAGATGGTGACCAACCGCGAACGCGACTACATGTACACGACCTACGCGGCCGACATGCAGGCGCGCATCAACCTGGGCATCCGGCGCCGCCTCGCGCCGCTCATGGACAACGACAAGGACCGCATCAAGCTCATGAACAGCATGCTGCTGTCGATGCCGGGCTCGCCGATCATCTACTACGGCGACGAGATCGGCATGGGCGACAACGTCTTCGTCGGCGACCGCAACGGCGTTCGAACCCCCATGCAATGGAGCCCCGACCGCAACGCCGGCTTCTCGCGCGCCGACCCGCAGCGGCTCTACCTGCCCCCGATCATGGATGCGATGTACGGCTACGAGGCGGTCAACGTCGAGGCCCAGCTGCGCGACAAGAGCTCGCTGCTGCACTGGACCCGCCGGATGCTCGCGGTGCGCAAGACCAGCCGCGCCTTCGGCCGCGGCAAGCGCACCTTCCTGAAGCCCGGCAACCGGAAGATCCTCGCCTACATCAGCGAGCACGACGACGACGCGATCCTGTCGGTGTTCAATTTGTCGCGTGCCGCGCAGCCGGTCGAGCTCGACCTCTCGGCCTTCAAGGGCCGGGTGCCGGTCGAGATGCTCGGACGCACCTCGTTCCCGCCGATCGGCGAACTGCCCTACCTGCTGACCCTGCCCTCGCATGGCTTCTACTGGTTCAAGCTGGCCGACGAGGCACCGATGCCGAGCTGGCACCAGGAGGGCGTGGCGCTGCTCGACCGCCCGGTCATCGTGCTGTTCGACGGCTGGACCAGCCTGCTCAAGGACCGCGTGATGCCCTGGCGCATCGGCTTCGCGGACCGGCTGATCAAGCAGTTCGAGACCGATACGCTGCCACCGCACATCGAAGCCCAGCGCTGGTACGCGTCCAAGGGCAGCCGCATCGCGCGGGCCCGGCTGGCGGACTCGGCGATCTGGGACATCGACGGGCTGAGCTGGATGCTGCCGCTGCTCGATCTGGAGGGGCTGCCCGAGGCCGCGACGTATTTCATGCCGCTCGCGCTGGCCTGGGAAGACCGCGACGAAGAGCGCATGAAATGCCTGCAGCCGGCCGCCATCGCCAAGGTCCGGCAAAAGGCCAACGTGGGCGTGATGGGCGACGCCTTCTTCGACGAGGCCTTCTGCCGCGCGCTGGTGCGCGGCATCGTCGGCGACACCGAGATGCGGACCGCGCACGGCCGCCTGCATTTCCGGCCCACCTCGCTGGGCCGCGAGCTGGTGCTCTCCGCGATCCAGGACCTGCCGGTCAGCCGGCCGACCGCCATGAGCAGCAACACCGTCGTGACCCTCGGCGAGACCCTGTTCCTCAAGGGCTACCGCCAGCTGCGCCGCGGCATCAACCCCGAACTCGAGATGGGGCGTTTCCTGACCGAGGAGGCCGGCTTCCTGCACGGCGTGCCGGTGGCCGGCGCGCTCGAATACCTGGGCGACGACGGCAGCGTGTTCACCCTCGCGCTGCTGCAGGCCTACGTGCCGAACCAGGGCGATGGATGGAGCTGGACGCTGGACTACCTGGAGCGCGTGCTGACCGAACTGCGCGACGCCGACGGCCCTCGGCCCGACGCGCCGCACGGGGCCTTCCTGGCCCTGATCGCGATCCTGGGCCGCCGCACCGCGGAGCTGCACAACGCGCTCGGCCGGCGCACCGGCAATCCGGCCTTCGATCCCGAACCGATGACCGAGCCCGACCGGCGCGCGATGCGCGACAGCGTGCGCGCGCAGGGACAGGCGACGCTGGTCCAATTGCGCGAACATCTGGCCGGGCTGCCACAGGCGACGCAAGAGGATGCGCGCCGGCTGCTGGAGCGCCCCGGCGCGATCGAGGCCTTCGTCGATGCCCTGCCGCTCCAGGGCGGTGCGGGCTGGCGCTCGCGCTTCCATGGCGACTACCACCTGGGCCAGGTGCTGTTGGCCCGCAACGACTTCGTGATCATCGACTTCGAGGGCGAACCGGCGCGTTCGATCGAGGAGCGCCGTGCCAAGCAATCGCCGCTGCGCGATGTCGCCGGCATGCTGCGCTCCTTCAACTACGCGCGCTGGAGTGCACTGCGGCGCGCGGCGCAGAACGCGGGCGAACTGGCCCGGCTCGACGCCGACGCCCGCGACTGGGAACGCGAGACCCGCGCAGCCTTCCTGGACGGCTACGCCGCGGCGCTGGCGCCCGAGGCCGGCGCGGTCGACCCGCCGCTGCTGCGCCTGTTCGAACTCGAGAAGGCCCTCTACGAACTGCGCTACGAACTCGGCAACCGGGTCGACTGGGTGCCGGTGCCGCTGCAGGGCATCCTGGCGCTGCTCGAGGGCCACGGCCCGGCGAGCGCCTGAGCGACCGACCCCCCAATCTCCCGGAGAGCTTCCATGGACACCCTGACGTTCTACCTCGAGCCGCTGCGCGCCTTCCTGTTCCAGATCGGCGCCTTCGTGCCGCGGCTGGTGTTCGCGACCCTGGTCGTGATCGCGGGCTGGCTGATCGCCAAGGTGGTGCGCTTCGCGGTCATCCGCGGGCTGCATGCGATCAATTTCCACGTGCTGACCGAGCGCGCCGGCATCGACAACTTCCTGCGTCAGGGCGGCATGGTGACGGACTCGACCGTGGTCTTCGGCGCCCTGGCCTACTGGATGGTGATCCTGGCCTCGCTGGTGGTGGCCTTCAACGGGCTGGGCCTGAGCTACGTCACCGACCTGCTCGCCCGCGTGATGTGGTTCGTGCCGAATGTCTTCGTGGCCATGCTGGTGCTGGCCTTCGGGGCCTACTTCGCCAAGTTCGTGGGCGACGCCGTGACCACCTATGGCCGCCATGCGGGCATCCAGGACGCCTTGCTGCTGGGCAAGGTGGCGCAGTACGCAATCTTGCTGTTCGTGGTGCTGATCGCGCTCGACCAGGTCAAGATCGGCGGCGACATCGTGCGCCAGAGCTTCCTGATCATCCTCGGCGGCGTCGTGTTCGCCCTGGCGCTGGCCTTCGGCCTGGCCGGCAAGGACTGGGCAGCCGACCGGATCGAGGACTGGTGGCCGAAGAAGAAGCGGCCGCCCGAGCGCCCGGCGCCGCGCGCCCCGGCCGTGACCCCAGCCTCCAACCCATGGCCGGCCCGCCCGGCGCAGAACTTGCACGACGACCGCCCGCATCCATGACCAAGCACCCGCACACCCCGCTGTCCGCCGTCTGGCCCGGCAAGCCCTACCCGCTGGGCGCCACCTGGGACGGCCAGGGTGTCAATTTCGCGGTGTTCTCCAAGCACGGCGAGAAAGCCGAGCTCTGCATCTTCGACGACAAGGGCCGCCACGAGCGGCAGCGCATCGTGCTGCGCGAGCGCACCAACGACGTCTGGCACTGCTACCTGCCCGAGGCACGCCCCGGCATGGCCTATGGCCTGCGCATCCACGGCCCCTACAAGCCCGAGCAGGGCCATCGCTTCAATCCGAACAAGCTGCTGCTCGACCCCTATGCGAAGGACCTGGTCGGCGAGCTGCGGTGGGGTGACGCGCTGTACGGCTATTCGGTCGGCAGCAAGCGCCAGGACCTGTCCTTCGACCGCCGCGACAGCGCCGCCTTCATGCCCAAGGGCCGGGTGCTCGAGACCGCCTTCACCTGGGGCGACGACCGCCGGCCCGAGGTGCCATGGCAGGACATGGTGATCTACGAGCTGCACGTGCGCGGCTTCACCATGCAGCACCCGGCCGTGCCCGAGCCGCTGCGCGGCACCTACGCGGCGCTCGGCTGCGCACCGGTCATCGACTACCTGCAGCGCCTCGGCGTGACCACCGTCGAGCTGCTGCCGGTGCATGCCTTCCTGAACGACCGCCACCTGGCCGAACAGGGCCTGCAGAACTACTGGGGCTACAACACGCTGGCCTATTTCGCGCCCGAAGTGCGCTACAGCGCCTCGGGCAAGGTGAAGGAGTTCAAGACCCTGGTCAAGACCCTGCACTCGGCCGGCATCGAGGTGATCCTCGACGTCGTCTACAACCACACCTGCGAGGGCAACCATCTCGGGCCCACCTTGTCGATGCGGGGCGTCGACAACGCCTCCTACTACATCGCCAATGCCGAGCAGCCGCGCTACTACGACGACTTCACCGGCTGCGGCAACACGGTCAACCTGGAGCAGCCGCGCGCACTGCAGCTGGTGATGGACTCGCTGCGCTACTGGGCCGAAGAAATGCATGTCGACGGCTTCCGCTTCGACCTCGCCTCGGCGCTGGCGCGCGAGGCCGGCAAGGTCGAGAACCTCGGCGGCTTCTTCGACGCCATCCGCCAGGACCCGACGCTGAACCAGGTCAAGCTCATCGCCGAACCCTGGGACCTGGGCCATGGCGGCTACCAGGTGGGCAACTTCCCGCCCGGCTGGGCCGAGTGGAACGACCGCTACCGCGACGGCCTGCGAGGCTGGTGGAAGGGCGACGCCGGCGTGGTGGGCGACGTCGCCCACCGGCTGGCCGGCTCGCAGGACCTGTACGGCTGGTCGGGCAAGGGGCCGCACGCGAGCATCAATTTCATCACCGCCCACGACGGCTTCACCTTGCACGACCTGGTCTCCTACAACGACAAGCACAACGAGGCCAACGGCGAGGACAACCGCGACGGCAACAGCAACAACATGTCCTGGAACTGCGGCGCCGAGGGACCCACCGACGACCCCGAGATCAACGCCCTGCGCGAACGCCAGAAGCGCAACTTCCTGGCCACCCTGCTGCTGTCGCAGGGGGTGCCGATGCTGCTGGCGGGCGACGAGCGCGGCCACACGCAAAACGGCAACAACAACGTCTACTGCCAGGACAACGCGCTCGGCTGGCTCGACTGGACGCCGCGGCCCGAGGCCGACTCGCTGCGCGATTTCGTCGCCCGCCTGATCCGCGTCAGGCGCGAGCATCCGTCGTTCCGGCGCCGCAGTTTCTTCCGCGGCCAGCCGGCCGGCGACAGCGAGACCAAGGATGTGGTCTGGCTGCGGCCCGACGGCCAGGAGATGACGCCGCCCGACTGGGAAGGCGAGCACGTGCGCTGCCTCGGCATGCTGTTCTCGGGCACCGGCATCACCGACGTCGGCCCGCGCGGCGAGCCGCAGCGCGACGACGACTTCCTGCTGCTGCTCAACGCCTACCACGACCCCGTGCCCTTCACGATGCCGACCCGTCCGGGCGACCGCTGGACCCGGATGGTCGACACCGCCCGCGAGACCGCGTTGTCGCTGCTGCTGGCCGAGGCCACCTATCCGCTGCAGGGCCGTTCGCTGGCGCTGCTGCGCCGCAGCCTGGGCGCCTCATGAAGCGCCGCCACGCGATGCCCTTCGGCGCCGAGGTGCTGGCGGAGGGCGGCGTGCGCTTCCGGCTCTGGGCGCCCTCGATCGAGCGGGTGGTGCTCGAACGGGCGCGCGGTGACGGCTGGCAGGACCACGCGATGCAGCGCGCCGAGGACGGCTGGCACGAGGCCCGGCTGGCGCGGGCGGCGGCGGGCGACCGCTATCGCTACCGCCTGCCCGACGGCCTGCGCGTGCCCGACCCCGCCTCGCGGCTGAACCCCGACGACGTCCACGGCCCGAGCGAGGTGGTCGACCCGGGGGCGTACGCATGGCGCGACGCGGACTGGACCGGCCGGCCCTGGCACGAGGCCGTGGTCTACGAACTGCACCTCGGCACCTTCACGCCCGAAGGCACCTTGGCGGCGGCCCGGGACCGCCTCCCCGGCCTCGCCGAACTCGGCATCACGGCGGTCGAGCTGATGCCGCTCGCCGATTTCCCGGGGCACCGCAACTGGGGCTACGACGGCGTGCTGCCCTTCGCGCCGGACGCCAGCTACGGCACTCCTGACGACCTCCGGCGCTTCGTGGAGAGTGCCCACGCGCTGGGGCTGATGGTGCTGCTGGACGTGGTCTACAACCACCTTGGTCCCGAAGGCAACTACCTGCCGGCCTACTGCCCGGAATTCTTCAACCCGGCCCACCAGACGCCGTGGGGCGCGGCGATCAACTTCGACGGCGCCGGTGCCCGCACCGTGCGCGACTTCTTCGTCCACAACGCGCTCTACTGGATCGAAGAGTACGGCTTCGATGGCCTGCGGATGGACGCGGTGCATGCCATCCGCGACGATTCGACGCCGCCGATCGTCGAGGAGATCTGCAACGCACTGCGACAGGGCCCGGGCCGCCGCCGGCAGGTCCACGTGGTGCTCGAGAACGACCTCAACCAGGCGCACCGGCTCGAACGCGGCGACGACGGTGCGCCGCTGGCCGCCACCGCCCAATGGAACGACGACCTGCACCATGCGGCGCATGTGCTCCTGACCGGCGAGACCGACGGCTACTACGCCGACTATGCGTCGCGGCCGCTCGAACAGTTCGGGCTGGCGCTGGCGCAGGGCTTCATCTACAGCGGGCAGCCCTCCGCGTTTCGTGGCGGCGAGGCCCGCGGCGAACCCTGCACCCACCTGCCGCTGGGCGCCTTCGTCTCGTTCCTGCAGACCCACGACCAGGTCGGCAACCGCGCCATGGGCGAGCGCATCGATGCCCTCGCCGACCCGCTGCTGGTGATGGCCGCCCGCAGCTGCGTGCTGCTGTCGCCGCACACGCCGATGCTGTTCATGGGCGAGGAATACGCGGCGACCACGCCGTTCCAATTCTTCTGCGACTTCGGACCCGAGCTGGCGGCCGCGGTCACGGCCGGCCGGCGCGCCGAGTTCGGCCGCTTCGCCGCCTTTGCCGGCGAGGCGGCGCAGGCCCGCATTCCCGATCCCAACGACCCCGCCACCTTCGCCGATTCGCGCCTCGATGCGAAGCAGGCGGCGCAGGCACCCCACGCCGCCGCGCTGGCCATCACGCGGGAGCTGCTGCGGGTCCGGCGCGCCGAACTCATGCCCCGCCTCGCCGACGGCGCACGCGCGCACCAGTGGTCCTGCGAAGGCGATGCCTTGCGGCTGGCGTGGCGGCTCGGCGCCGACGACGGCCCTGGCGTCCTGTTGCACCTGGTCGCCAATTTCGGCGCCGACGACGCCGAGCTGGCCTGGCCGCCCGGCCGCGTGATCCACCGGCTGCGGGTCGACGATGCGGCGCCCCCCGGCGGCCTGCTGCGCCTGCCCAGGGGCGGCGTTTGCGCCACGCTCGAGGAGCCCGGCGATGGATGAGGCAGAGGCGCTGCAGCGTCTCTGCGAACACCACGGCGTGGCGACCGGCTACCACGACGTCGTTGGCCATTGGCATCGGGTCGCGCCCGAGGGGCTCGCGGCACTGCTGCGCGATGCCGGCTTCCTGCCGGCGGATGTCGGTCCCGCCGCCGCCGAGGCGGCCGCCGAGCGCCGGTCGTGGCAGCACGCACTGCCGCCGGTTCAATCGGTCGCGGCCGGCAGCGACCACTTCAGCGTGATGCTGCAACTGCCGGCGTCAATCACGCGGATCGAATGGCAGGTGGACGACGAGAGCGGCGCCTGCCACCAGGGCGCCGTCGACACCGCCGCCCTGGAAGTCGATGCGCAGGCCGAGATCGAGGGCACCAGCTACCGCCGCTACCGGCTGCCGATCGCGCTGGCGCTGCCCGCCGGCTACCACCGCCTGCGCATCGTGGACCAACCCGGCGATGCCCTGCTGGTCTGCGCCCCCGCGCGCTGCCACCAGCCGGCCTGGCTGGAGCGCGGCGGCCGGCTCTGGGGCTTCACGCTGCAATTGCATTCGCTGCGCTCGGAGCGCAACTGGGGCTTCGGCGATTTCAGCGATCTGGCCGACTTCGTCGTCGGCGCCGCCCGTGCGGGCGCGGACGTGGTCGGGCTCAATCCCCTGCACGCGCTGTTCGCGCACAACCCCGCGCACCAGAGCCCGTACAGCCCCTCGTCGCGGGGCCAGCTCAACCCGCTCTACATCGATGTCGAGGCGGTGCCGGATTTCCGGGCCTCGCCCGCGGCGCAGCGGCGCGTGCGCTCGCCGGCCTTCCAGGCCCGGCTGGCCGGCCTGCGCGCGGCGCCGTTGATCGACCACGAAGGCGTCTCGACCGCCAAGCAAGAGGTGCTGGAGCTGCTCTACCGGCGCTTCCTCGAGCGCGCGGCGGACGATGCGGAAGTCGCCGCGCTGGCACTCTTCCGGCAGCGCGGTGGCGTCGCCTTGCAGCAGCACGCGCTGTTCGAGGCGCTGCAGGCGCACCTGCACGCGGCCGATGCCAGCGTCTGGGGCTGGCCAGCCTGGCCCGAGGCCTATCGCGATCCGGGCAATGCCGCCGTCGCCGCCTTTGCCGCCGAACATGCCGAGCGCATCGGCTACCACGCCTACCTGCAATGGCAGGCCGCCCGGCAGCTCGAAGCGGCGGCGGCGCGCTGCGCCGAACTCGGCATGGCGGTCGGCCTCTACCTCGACCTGGCGGTCTCGGTCGACCGCGGCGGCTCGGACGCCTGGCGCCATCGCCACAGCTTCGCGCTCGACGTGCGGGTGGGCGCACCGCCCGACGCCTTCAACACCCAGGGCCAGGACTGGGGCCTGCCGCCGCTTCGCCCGGACCGGCTGCGCGAAGGCCGGCACGCCGTCTTCATCGAGGCCCTGCGTGCCAACATGCGCGGCGCCGGCGCGATCCGCATCGACCACGTGATGATGCTGATGCGCCTGTTCTGGATCCCGGCCGCCGGCACGCCGCGCGACGGCAGCTACGTGGCCTATCCGGTCGACGAACTGATGGCCATCCTGGCGCTGGAAAGCCAGCGCCACCGCTGCCTGGTGATCGGCGAGGACCTCGGCACCGTGCCGGACGCGATGCGCGACGCGATGCGCACCCGCGGCGTGCAGTCGTACCGGCTGCTGTACTTCGAGCGCGAGGCCGACGGTGCCTTCCGGGCACCGGCGTCCTGGCCGCGCGAAGCGGTGGTGGCGGTCAGCACCCACGACCTGCCGACGCTCGCGGGCTGGTGGTCGGCCCATGACCTGCGCCTGCGCTTCGAGCTGGGGCTGATTCCCGACGCCGCGGCCTATGAGCAGCAGGTCGAGCAGCGCAAGCGCGATCGCGCGGGCCTGCTCGACGCCGTGCGGCAGCAGCAGGCGCTGCCGCAAGACAGCGTGGCCGCGGCCGTGGCTGGCACGCTGGATGCCGATGCCGTGGCGGCCGTGCATGCCTTCCTGGCGGCGGCGCCTTCGTGCGTGATGATGGCGCAGCTCGAGGACGCGCTCGGCGAGGTGGAGCAGGCCAACCTGCCCGGCACCACCTTCCAGCATCCCAACTGGCAGCGCAAGTACGGCGGCGGTCCGAAGGACCTGTGGGCCCGGACGCCGGTGCTGCGGCTGTGCGCCGCCATCGCCCGGAGCCGGCCGCGCGACGCGGCCAGCCCGCCGACCGGCACCCGCGTGCCGCGCGCCACCTACCGGCTGCAGCTGCACAGCGGCTTCACTTTCGACGATGCCGCGCGCATCGTGCCCTACCTCGCGCGGCTCGGCATCAGCCACGTCTATTGTTCGCCGATCCATCGCGCCCGCCCCGGCAGCATGCACGGCTACGACGTCGTGGCCCATGACGAGATCAATCCCGAGCTCGGCGGCCTGGCCGCGTTCGAGCGCCTGACGAAGACGCTGAGGGCCCATGGCATGGGCCAGCTGATCGACCTGGTGCCCAACCACATGGGGGTGCTCGGCAACGACAACGCCTGGTGGTCCGACGTGCTGGCGCACGGCATGGCCTCGCGCTTTGCGCGCCACTTCGACATCGACTGGCAGCCGCTGACACCGAACCTGGCGGGCAAGGTGATGCTGCCGGTGCTCGGCGACGCCTACGGCCGGGTGCTCGAACGCGGCGAGCTGTCGCTGCAGTGGGACGCCGAGTCCGGCGAGTTCGCCATCGGCTACTTCGAGCACCGCTTTCCGCTGGCCCCGGAAAGCACCGCCGCCGTGCTCGAGCGCGCCTGCGCACACCTCGGCGCGGGCGACGCCAGCGCTCCGCTGGCCGGCATCGCCACCGCGCTGCGCCATCTGCCCGGCATGCACCGCACCAAGCCCAGGGCCGTGGCCGAGCGCGCGCGCGACAGCCAGCTGCTCAAGGCCCAGCTGGCGCTGCTCGCGGCCGCCCGGCCCGCGGTGGCGGAGGCGATCGCGGCCGTTGTCGAGGCGCTCAACGGACCGCAGCAACGCGAGGCCCTGCATCGGCTGCTGGAGGCGCAGGCCTGGCGGCTGGCCCACTGGCGGGCGGCGGCCGACGAGATCAACTACCGGCGCTTCTTCGACGTCAACGAACTCGCGGCGCTGCGCAACGAGCGCCGTTCGGTGTTCGAGGCGACGCATGCGATGGCGCTCGACCTGGCCGCGCGCGGCTGGGTCGACGGGCTGCGCATCGACCATCCCGACGGGCTGCAGGACCCGGCGCGCTATTTCGAACGGCTGCAGGACGGCTTCGTCGCCCGCGCCGGCCTGCCGCCGCGCGGCGTCGATGCCGACGGCCGCCCCGACCGGCCGCTCTACGTAGTGGCCGAGAAGATCGCGGCGCCGAACGAGGAGGTGCCGGAGTCGTGGGCGGTCCACGGCACCACCGGCTACCGTTTCGCCAACCTGGCCAACGCGGTGCTGGTGGACGAGCGCGCCGCCGACCGGCTGAAGCGGATCTGGCGCAATTTCACCGGGCAGTGCGCACCGTTCGAAGAGATCGTCTACCAGGCCAAGCGCGAGGTGGCCGGCGTGACGCTGGCCTCCGACCTCGAGGTACTCGCTATCGCGCTGCTGGCCATCGGCAAGGCCCATCGCAGCACCCGCGACCACACGCTCAACACGCTGCGCGAGGTGCTGGCGACCGTCGCGGCGAGCCTCACGGTCTATCGCACCTACAACGACGAGCAGGTCAGCGAGCAGGATCGGCATTTCATCGACCAGGCGATCGATGCGGCACGCGAACGGCTGGCGCTGCCCGACCCCTCGGTGTTCGAGTTCGTGCGCGAAGCGCTGCTGGGGCGAGCCCCCACACCCGGCGGGGCGGCACGCCGGAAGGCACTGCGCTTCGCCCGCCGCTTCCAGCAGTTCAGCGCGCCGGTGGCGGCCAAGGGGGTCGAGGACACGGCGTTCTACCGCTACTTTCCGCTCGCCTCGGCCAACGAGGTCGGCGGCGAGCCCGACCGGCTCGGCGTTTCGGTGGCAGCCTTCCACGAAGCCAGCGGCGACCGTCAGCGGCGCTGGCCGCAGACCATGCTGGCCACCTCGACCCACGACAACAAGCGGGCCGAGGACGTGCGGCTGCGCATCGACGTGCTGTCCGAGATGCCTGGCCTGTGGCGGCTGGCGCTGCGGCGCTGGGCGCGCTTCAATTCGCCGCTGCGCGGCCCGGTCCTGGCCGTGCACGAGTACCTGCTCTACCAGACGCTGCTGGGCACGATGCCGGTGGCGCCCTCCGACCCCGAGGCACCGGACGCCTATGCGGACCGCATCGTGCGCTACATGCACAAGGCCGCCCGGGAAGGCAAGACGGGCACCAGCTGGACCCGGCCCGATGCCGCCTACGAAGAGGCGCTGGAACGCTTCGTGCGCGGTGTGCTGGCGCCGCGGCCCGACAATGCCTTCCTGGCCGACCTGGGGCGCGTGGTGGGCACGCTCGACCGCTTCGGTGCGCTCAACGGCGTCAGCCTCACGCTGCTCAAATACAGCTCGCCCGGGGTGCCCGACCTGTACCAGGGCTGCGAACTCATCGATCGCAGCCTGGTCGATCCGGACAACCGTCGGCCGGTGGACTACGGCGAGCGCGAGCGCCTCCTGGAGGCCATGCAGGCACTGGCGGCCGCCGCCTCCGGCAGCGCGCTGGCGCAGGCCGTCAGCGGATTCGCGGCCACGCCGTCGGACGGCCGGGCCAAGCTGTGGCTGACCTGGCGGCTGCTCGCCTTGCGTCAGCGCTGGCCCGCGCTGTTCCGGCATGGCAGCTACGAGCCGCTCGAGGTGCGCGGCGAACGCGCCGGCCACGTCATCGCCTTCGCCCGCCGCCACGACGACCGGGCGCTGGTTGTGATCGTGGTGCGCCTGTTCGCACGGCTCGGAGAGGCCGGCTGGGGCGACACCTGTGTACAGCTGCCCGCCGGCCTCGGAACCGTGGCGATGGACGACGAAGTGACGGGCCTGCGGCGCCCGCCTGGCGGCCCGCAACTTGCACTGGCGAGCGTGCTGCAGTCCTTTCCGGGCGCCGTACTGACGCGGGTGCAGCCACTGTAAGCGCCGGCCTACATTGCAATGCGTGCGGTGCCGCTCCCGCATCGCCATCGGTCTGATAATCCTTCCCCGGTGCTCTCACGCACCGACGCGGAGACAAGGCACATGACCCAAGCCATCTACTGTTTCGACACGGCGAGCGTTCGCTTCGCCATCCATCCCGAGGGCCCGGACGGCGAGCGCTGCATCGTCGAGATCGCCGAAGACCCGCTGCGAGACCTGTTCGGCGCCTGCGGCGGCGGCGACAGCCTGGTCGACGCCTATCTGATGAACGCCGACCTGATCAACGCACTGGCTCTCGCCCGCCATCGCGAGACCCAGGGCCGGCCGGTGCGACTGGAAACGGCCGACTTCGAAACGTCGGACATCGGCGTCTGCCACTGAGGCCGAGTCCTACGGGCGCCCCCGCCAGCCGGACATGAAATCGGCGCCATGACGCCCACCGCCCTGCAATTGCTGCAGCTGCTCCAGCAGCTGTCGCAAGCCAGGATCCGTTTCAGCTGCAGCCAGCTGTCGGGCGTTGCCGGCGGCCGTTCGAAGGAGCCGGAGGTGCCCGCGCGCATCTCCGCCCGGGAACGCCTGGCGCTGCGCCTTTTTGCCGTGCTGGACGACAAGGAGCGCTCCGAGGTGATGCTGGCCCGTGCCCAGTTCCTCCAGCTGCTGCTCCAGAGCGCGCCGCAGCGGCTGCAGGGCTGGAGCGACCAGGACCCGCTCGACCGCATGCCGCCTTCCCGCCTGTTTGAATGGATCTCCCATGACTTCGAACGCCTGGAGCTCGCGCAGATCGAGGCCCAGATGACAGCGGGCGAAGCTGCGCGCTACCTCGGACGGGTCGGGCCGGCGCCGTCGTCCCCCGGCTGACTCACCAGGCCGCCGCGCCGCCCGTCAAGGCGCGCCGGGCGAGCAGGAAGGTGGCCGCGTTCCAGCTCTGGCCGGGCATGCCCATGGGCGCCAGCGTCCGGCCGTGGAACCACTCGGTGAAGCGCCAGTCGTCGAGCGCGTTCACCTTCGCCAGCCGGGCCAGATCGGACCAGGCTTGCGCCTCCAAGCCCAGGCGGGCCAGCGCCAGGACCCAGAAGCCGCCCACGAAGGGCCAGATGCCGCCGTTGTGGTACTGGTGGACCATGTTCTGCTGATGGCGCGCCATGTAGGGCCGCCAGAGCTCGTGCTGGCGCGACAACGGATGCAGCACCACGCGCACCGGATAGGGATCGCCGGCGCCCGCGGCGGCGATGGTGTCCACGATGCGGCGCGCCATCGAGGCGTCGGCCAGCCCGCTCTGGATCGCAAGCACGTTGCCGAACACGTCGCCCTCGTCGCCGACGACCGCGAGATTCACGAAGCTGAGATAGAGGCCGGGATCGCGCCGGCCGCGACGCGCATAGTGCCGCAGCAGGCGCGCCCGATGGTACTCGGGCAGGTCGCGCTGGAACGGGTTGAACAGGTGGTTGGAGTGATGCAGCGTGGCCTCGGCATGGTCGAGCGCAAAGCGGCGCTTGACCTCGTACCACAGGGCATTGGTGTACAGCACATAGCCGGAACGCGGCATGATGTCGGCCCAGTCGCTGGCCTCGTTCTGCTGCAGCAGCCGGAAGTGCTGGTGCTCCTGCGCCAGCAGCCAGCCGAGCGCGCGATCCACCTCCGCCTGCCAGTGCGAGGCGCCGACCTGGCCGTGGCGCCGCACATGGTCCACCGCGATCAGCCACCACAGGGTGGCGTCGATGCATCCCAGGTACCAGAAGTCGGCATCGCGGCCCTCGGGATCGACGTACTTGGGAATCTGGCCGTTGCCGGCTTGCTGCGCCGCCAGCGCGTCGAGGCTGGCTACCGCGCCCTGCTCCAGCGCCGGCACGCCGCTGCCGCACATCGCCATCACGCAGATGGCGGCATCGCGTCCGAAGATGCGCGTGTAGCGCCGGGCCACCGCCGCCTCGGTGCGGGTAGCCGCGAGGATGCCGTGCGGCGTCAGGTTGCGCTGCAGGAGGTCGAGCGAGGCTTCGGCGCAGGCATCGATCTGCGCGAGCGTGGGGGCATCGGGGTAGGTCATGCGTTCGTGATTCGCCGCCAACCAGCGGCGGAGCACGCATTCTCGCGGCAGGCGCGGGCACCTGCCCCGGCGTTGCCGCTCAGGTCGCGAAGGGCGCTTGCTTGAGGAAGCCGGCCGCCGGGCCCAGCACGAAGAGGTTGGGGGACTGGCTGGCGGGCATGCCGGCCCGGATGCGGGCGTGGAAGCTGCCGTAGGTGCCTTCGAAGGCCCCGTGATTCCAGACCTTCAGGAGCTGTTCGGTGAAGGCGCCGTTGTGGTCGCCGTCCAGCGAGACCTGGTTGTCCTGGCAGCCGGACATCAGGATCACCGAAGGCTTGAACTCGCCGATGACAGTCGACGCCTGGCCGGCCGTGCCCACCTGGGACAGGGCCGCGTCGGGATCGGTCACCTGGCCGCCGGCCGCCTTCGCCACATCGTTCTGCAGCTTGTCGTAGAAGGCCTTGTGCGCCTCGTAGACGCGCATCGCCACGCCGGCGGGCATCAGGCGCGCCCGCGTTCCGGGCGGCGGTATCGGCGGCCGGTCGCGTGTCACGGTGCCGCTGTGGCAACTGTCTGAAAGCACCAGGATCCGGACGCCGGCGCCGAACTTGCTGAGCTCGAAGTAGAGCTCGTCGTCGATCAGCTGTCCGTCGAAGAGGCACCAGGTCTCGTCCTTGCGGTCTTTCTCGTCATGGTCGATGTCCGGGACCTGGCCGCCATGGCCGGAGTAGCTCATGAAGAACAGGTCGCCGGGCTTGAGCGCCTTGGCCGCGCCGCGGATCGCCGCGAGGACATTCGCTCGCGTGGCCTTCTTGGTCAGCAGCACGGTGGACGCCATGCCTTTGGCCTTGGCGATCGCCGCCATGTCCGAGGCATCGAATTCGCATGCCGCCAGGGGGCCATCCCAGCCCTCGTAGGCGGCCGCGCTCACGGCATTGAGCCCGATGTGCAGCGACAGCGCGGTGGCTTCGTTGCCCGGCTTGGGTTTCTTGGCGGCCATGGTGTCCCCCTTCTTGCGTGCTCGATGGAGATCGAGGGCAGCCGAGCGGCCGCCGGGGTCGCGATGATAGGCGCGATTCGCGGGCGGAGAAAGGGCGATCTGCGTCGAGTTCTCCGCCCTGACCCTCCCCGAAGCGCCTTGTCTCGAAGGGAAAACCCTGATCCGCGGCGCCTTCTCTTGATTCACAATCAGTATACTGATCGACAACGATGAAGCGTGACACAGATGCCGGTCTCGCCGAGGGCGAGATCCCGCCTCCCCCGATTCGATACCTTGAAGGAGTTCCGACGATGTTCCCGAAAAATGCCTGGTACGTCGCCTGTTCGAGCGACGAAGTGACCGATGCGCCGCTCGGTCGAACGATCTGCAACGAGCGGCTGGTGATCTACCGCGACAGCGCCGGAAGCGCAGTCGCGCTCGAGGACTTCTGCCCGCACCGAGGCGCGCCGCTGTCGCTCGGCCGCGTTGTCGACGGCAAGCTGGTCTGCGGCTACCACGGGCTTGAAATGGGCTGCGACGGCAAGACGGTCGCGATGCCGGGCCAGCGCGTGCGCGGCTTCCCGCCGATCAGGAAGTTTCCGCTGATCGAGCGCTACGGCTTCGTCTGGATCTGGCCGGGCCAGGCCAGCGAGGCGGATGCCTCCAAGCTGCACCACCTCGAATGGGCCGAAAGCCCCGACTGGGCCTATGGCGGTGGCCTGTACCACATCCAGTGCGACTACCGCCTGATGATCGACAACCTGATGGACCTCACGCACGAGACCTACGTGCATGCATCGAGCATCGGCCAGAAGGAGATCGACGAGACGCCGACCCAGACCCGCGTCGAGGGGGACGAGGTCATCACGAGCCGCTTCATGGAGAAGGTGTCGGCGCCGCCTTTCTGGCGCATGGCCCTGCGCGGCAACGGCCTGGCCGACGACGTGCCGGTCGACCGCTGGCAGATCTGCCGCTTCACGCCGCCGAGCCACGTGATGATCGAGGTCGGCGTGGCGCATGCCGGCAAGGGCGGCTACGAGGCCGATCCGGCACACAAGGTATCGAGCATCGTGGTCGACTTCATCACGCCCGAGACCGACACCTCGATCTGGTACTTCTGGGGCATGGCGCGCAACTTCAAGCCCGGGGACGCCGAGCTCACCGCCACGATCCGCGAAGGCCAGGGCAAGATCTTCGGCGAAGACCTCGAGATGCTGGAGCGGCAACAGCGCAACCTGCTGGCGCACCCTTCCCGCTCCTTGCTCAAGCTCAACATCGACGCCGGCGGCGTGCAGTCGCGGCGCGTGATCGAGCGGCTCATCGCGCAGGAAGAACCGGCAAACGTCGCCGCTGCCGGCGCCTGAGCCATGCAAGCCATCGAATTGAACGTGCGCGTGGCGAGCAAGACCGCCGAGGCACTCGACATCTGCGCCTTCGAACTGGTGCAGCCCGACGGCAGCGCCCTGCCGGCGTTCTCGGCGGGCTCGCACATCGACGTCCGCCTGCCGACCGGCATCACGCGCCAGTACTCGCTGTGCAACGACGCCAGCGAGACCCACCGCTACCTGATCGGCGTGCTGCGCGATCCGGCCTCGCGCGGCGGATCCCGCGCCATGCACGAGCAGGTCAACGAGGGCGACCTGCTCCGCATCGCGGCGCCGCGGAATCACTTCGCGCTCGACGAAGAGGCGCCGCACAGCCTGCTGCTGGCCGGCGGCATCGGCATCACGCCGCTGCTGAGCATGGCGGAAAAGCTGGCGGCGGCCGGCCGGTCGTTCGACATGCACTACTGCACCCGCTCGCCCGAGCGCGCGGCGTTCCGCCACCGCATCGCCGCGGCCGCGTTCGCCGGGCAGGTCCGCTTCCATTTCGACGACGGCCTCGACGCGCAGAAGCTCGACATCGACCGCACGCTCGCGGCCGCGCCGGCCGACACCCATCTCTACGTATGCGGACCGAAGGGCTTCATCGACTGGGTGCTCGCGCGTGCGCGCGGCGCGGGCTGGGCCGAATCGAGGCTGCACTTCGAGTTCTTCGGTGCCGAGGTCGCGGCGTCAGCGACCGACGGCGCGTTCGACGTCAAGCTCGCGAGCTCGGGGCGCGTGATCCGCGTGCCGGCGGACCGAACCGTCGTCCAGGCGCTTTCACAAGCCGGGGTCGAGATCCAGGTCTCCTGCGAACAGGGCGTGTGCGGCACCTGCCTCACGCGCGTGCTCGAGGGCGAACCCGAGCACAAGGACCTGTACCTGACGCCCGAAGAGCAGGCCGCGAACGACCAGTTCACGCCCTGCTGCTCGCGCTCGCGCTCGCCGCTGCTGGTGCTCGATATCTAGGGCTCGGGTTGGTGGGACAATCGGGCGCCGCTCGCCAGCGGCGGCGCCCTCTCTTCCCTCTCCCTCGCCCATGTCGACCCCCACCGACGCTCAAGCCTTCATCGACCTCGACCAGCAGCCCGGCCACCTCATACGGCGGGCGCACCAGATCTCGGTGTCGGTCTTCCTGGACGTCGTCGGCCGCGAGGTGACGCCGATCCAGTACGCCATGCTGATGCTGCTGGGCCAGCGGCCCGGGCTCGACCAGCTGACCGTGGCGCAAGAGGTCGCGATCGACACCTCGTCCTGCGCCGACATCGCTGCCCGGCTCGAGGCCAAGGGACTCATCACCCGCCACGTGGGCGCACGGGGACAGCGCAGCCTGCACCTGACGGACGACGGCCGCAGCCTGATCCAGGATCTCTCGGTGCCGATCCAGACACTGCAGGACACCCTGCTCGAAGGCCTGACCGAGAACGAAAGCAGCGAGCTGCTGCGCCTGCTGCGAAAGTTCGTCAGCCTCAACAACGAACGCAGCCGGGCGCCGCTGCGCAAGCGCCGGCCTTGACCGGCGCAGGGCGAACGCGCCCTATTCGAAACTGACGCCGTGCTCGCGCACCGTCGAGACGAAAGCGTCGTGCTGCGCGCGGAAGAACTCGGCGAACTTCGCCGGGCTCATGCCATAGCCTTCGAAGCCCTGCTGCGTCAGCCGCTCGTGCACCGCTGGGTCCTTCAGCGTCTGCTGCAGCGCGGCCGACAGCTTCTCGGTGATCCCGGCCGGCAGCCCGGGCGGCCCGAAGAAACCGGCCCAGGGCGTGATGGTCAGCTTGCCGAGCCCGAGCTCGCCCGCGCTCGGCACGTCGGGCAGCAGCGCACTGCGCTGCGGCTGCAGCGTGACGAGCGCTCGGATGCGGCCGTCGCGCACGAAGGCGGGCGCCAGTGTTCCGGTGGTGAACATCATCTGCACCTGCCCGCCCAGCAGATCGGTCATCGCCTGCATGTCGCCCTTGTAGCGTGCGTTCACGACCTTGCGCCCGCCGAGCAGCTGCAGCATCGCGAGCTCGGAAGCGCTGTTGCTGGACGCCGAGTTGTAGGCGCCGGGCCGGGCCGCGACCATCGCCAGCAGATCGCCGACGCTCTTCACCGGCAATGAAGCCGGCACCACGAGGAACATCGAGAACTGGCCTGCGCTGCTGATCGGCGCAAAGGCCTTGAAGGGGTCGTAGGGCGGATTCGGCCGCAAGGTCGGCGCCGCCACCATCGCGGTGTTGGTACCCATCAGCAGCGTGTAGCCATCGGGCCGTGCGCCGCTCACGGCTTGCGCCGCCAGCACGCCATCGGCACCCGGCCGGTTCTCGACCACCACCTGCTGGCCCAGCTGCCGCGACAGGCCCTCGGCCATGATCCGCGTGATGGCGTCGGCGCCGCCACCGGACGCGAAGCCGACGATCAACCGGACCGGCTTCTCGGGATAGGCTTCCGCGCCCCAGCTCGCGCCGTGGGGCAGCGCCAGCGCTGCGGCGATGGGCGCAGCCCACCGGAGGATCGTCCTGCGTTGCATCTCTGTCTCCTTGCGACTGACAAACCTGGCGCCGCCAAGTCGGGCATGGGTAGCGGAACGGGAGAGCCGGACGGCTCGCCGCAAAGGGCCTAGCCGGGCGGCACGGGTTCCTGCGCCTGTACCAGCACGGCCCCCTGCGACAGCGGACCGACGTTGCGCCGGTACTGCTGCAGCCAGCCGGTGTGATGGGCCAGCGGCGGCGCGCGCCAGTCCGCGCGGCGGGCCTGCAGCTGGGCCTCGTCGAGGGCGACGTCGAGACGGCGGGCGTCGAGATCGATGGTCACGATATCGCCGTCCTCGAGCAGTCCCAACGGTCCGCCGAGCGCGGCCTCGGGCGAGACTTCGGCAACCACCAGGCCCTTGCACACCAGGCCGGAGAGATGGCCGTCGGTCAACAGCGCGACCTCGTCGCCGAGGCCGGCGCCGTCGATCGCGAAGACGACGCGCGAGGCGCCACCGCCCATCGCAGGACCGCCGCAGGCTCCGGCACCGCGCATGACCACCACCTGGCCGGCACGGATGCGACCTTGCTTCAGCGCCGCAATCGCTTCGTCGGAACTCCAGAAGCACAACGCCGGACCGCTGAAGCGGCGCACCTTCCGCTCGACGATGCCGGTCTTGATCAGGCCCGATTCGGGCGCCAGGTTGCCGCGCAGCAGGATGATCGCGGGCCGCGGCGCGACCGGCCGGGCGATCGGCCGGATGACTTCCGCATCCGCCACCTCGATGCCCCGCAGGTTGCCTGCGACCGAGTCGCCGCTGACCGTGCGCGCGCCGGTGTCGAGCAGCGGTTCGAGCTGCTTCATCAGCGCCCGGCAGCCGCCGGCCGCCTCGAATTCCTCGATGCTGTGCCCGCCGATCGGGCGCACGCCGGCGAGCACCGGCGTCTCGGGCCCGAGCCGCTCGAACAGGCCATACACGTCGACGCCGCATTCGCCTTCGGTGGCCACGGCCTGGAGGTGCTTGGCCGCGTTGAGCGAGCCGCCGATCGCGAGCACCGCGCGCACGGCGTTCGCGAACGCGCCAGGCGTGAGGATGTCGCGCGGCTTCAGGTCGTCCCGCACCATCTGCACGATGCGGGCCCCGGCCGCACGCGCATCGGCCATCATCTTCGGGCTCAGGGCCGCGACCGGCGCGCTGCCCGGCAGCGCCAGGCCGAGCGCTTCGCAGACGACGTGCATCGTGTTGGCGGTTCCCAGGCCGGAGCACACGCCGGGGCCGCGGATCGCCTCGCGGCTCATCTCGATCAGCTCGCCGACCGGCAGCGTGCCGGTGACGGCATGCATCGCGCCGATGAAGACCTCCTCGATGTCCATGTGGCGGCCCCGGAACTCGCCACTGGGCTGGTAGCCGCAAGGCACCAGCAGGGTCGGAACGTTGAGCCGCGCCGCCGCCATCAACTGCCCGGGCACCGTCTTGTCGCAAGACGTGAGGCAGACCATGCCATCGAGCTGCGCGCCCTCGACCGCGACCTCGATGTCGTTGGTCACGAGGTCCCGCGCCGCCAGCATGTAGGCGCCCCGCGCTCCGGCGCCGGTGATGAAGTCGCTCGGCGCGGCGGTGCGGATCTCGAACGGAACCCCGCCGGCGGCGCGGATCGCGTCCTTGACCTGCACCGCGACCTGGTCCAGATGGCTGAAGCAGGCCGCAAGCTCCGAGGAACTGTTGACGACCGCGATCTTGGGCTTCTCGCAGTCTTCCTCGGGGATGCCGAGCGCGCGCCAATGGGCATTGCGCACCGACCAGAGGTAGGAACCGCGCGGGAAATTGCTGCGCAGCGGACGTGTCATGGTGCGGTCTCCGGGTTGTGCTTGTTCTTCTTCGTGACTTCGACGATGCCGCGGTCGGCATCGACCCGCACCCAGTCGCCGGTCTCGATGCATCCGAGCGGGTCGCGGTCGAAGTCGGTCATCGACGGCGAATGCGAGACCACGGTGCCGAGCGCCACCTTGGTGGTCATCTCGTTGAACAGGAAGGCCGCCGGCACCGTGTTCATGAGCCGCGCGACGTGGAACATCGCGGACCAGCCCGACGACCCCTTGGCCCCCGGGAACACCAGCACCTTGCCCGCGAAGCTCTGGCCGCGCAGCGAGTGGCGCGTCTCGACGACCGTGCCGGTGCGCGGATCGATGCCGCCCCAGCCCGAGATCTGGTCCCGCGTGACCATCGCCTCGCCCTCGGCGACGCCGCCGACCACCTTGCGTCCGCGGATCACCAGGGTCGGACCGCCCAGTGTCTGTCCGCTCATGCCAGGCTCCCGTTCCAGCGCCCCGTACAGGCCGCATCGATGCATTCGGCCGTGCTGCCGAACCAGGCCTGCACGCCGAGGATGGCGGGCAGGTAGTGCGCCTGCTTGGCCGAATCCAGGGCCACGGTCTGCGTGCCCTTCGGCACCGCGCGGCTCATGGCCGAGCAGCTGTCGGTCATGAGGATGCCTCCCGCGTCCTCGATGATCTTGGTGTAGCCGTTGCGGTCGGCCAGCGACTTGATGGCGCGCGGCGTGAAGATCCACAGCTCGCAACCGGGATGCACCTTGCGCCCCTCGATCAGTTGCGCCGCCTCCCAGATCTGCTCGATCGTGTAGTGCGGACAGCCGAGCATCACGTACTGGATGTCCGCGCTGCGGGCGGTGGCGTTGATGGTCTCGTAGGTGGCGCGGCGCTCGGCCTCGCCATAGCGCAGCACCTGCGCCGGCTTGCGGCCGCCCAGGGCCTGCTCGAGACTGAGCGCTTCGGGCGTCACGCCGACCACGTGGTACATCTCGACGCCGCCCGACGACGAGGCCGCGGCGCCGAAGTGCTTGAGCCGCGGCAGGTTCGGCACCCGGCCGATGCCGCGCCGGCTGTGGACCACGGGCACCCGGTCCTGCACCTGCTCGCCGATGAAGTAGCCGAGCAGGCCCCAGTCCTGCACCGACTCGATCTCGATGTCGAGCTCGACGACGTGGGTCCCGAGCCGATGCTCGTCGAGGTGGTAGCCCCAGTAGGGGATGCGGCCGGTGAGCATCGCGGCGCCGGTGCTCTCCCGGCCTTCGGCATTGGTGCGCGCGCCGAGCACCGAGTTGCAGTAGATCACCGCCGACGACTCCATCCAGGCGCAGTGTTCGCCGCGGGTCGGGATGTTGCCGACCTGGTAGGGCGTGCAGGTGTTCATGATCTGGGCGCCGAGTCCGGCCGCGTGGCGCTCGCTCTTCTCGTAGAAGCGCACGATGTCCTCGCTCACGCCCATGCGCTCGGGCTGCCCCGGATCGAAGCCGAGCTGCAGGTGGCTCGTGAAGACCTTGAACTTCGGGATCGGCACCACCTCCTGGCTGTCCAGGCTGAACTCTGAAAACACCGCGTCCATGCCCCCCTGCTTCAACGCGAAATCGCGCTGGAACGGCGTCGTCGACGTGATGGTGGCGCAGACGTTGCGCGTCTCCACGAGCCGCTCGGCGCCCAGTGCCTCGCCATAGCGCACCAGAAGGTCCATCGCCTTCTGCACCGCGGCGCCACCGCTGCCGTCTCGCATCGCTTTCTCGTCGTCGGTCAGGTACATCGCCTGTTGTCTCGCTGGAGGGTTCGAAGAAAAAAGGTCAGCGCTCGGGCAGGCGCGGGCCCGGCACGTGGCCGCCGATCTCGCTCGCGATGCGCCCGGCCACCGCGCGCAGCCGCGGTGCGAGTTCGTCGCGCAGCCGCTCCTCGGGAAACACGAAGCCCGCGCCGCCGCCGTTCAAGGCCATGATCTCGTTGCCCGGCCCGACCAGCGGCACCGACACCGAGTTGATCTCGCGATGGAACTCGCCGAGCGACAGGCAATAGCCGAGGCGCTGGGCCTCGTCGATCGCGCGCAGCATGGCCGGCGCCAGGCTGTCCCACTCGGGGCCGCGCATGAGGCGCATCGAATCGAACAGCTGCGCGCGCGTGGCGTCGTCGAGCGCCGACAGGTAGGCGCGGCCCAGCGCCGAGTTCGGCAGCGGCGCACGCGATCCGACATCGAGGCGGGCCGACAGCATGGTCGAGCGCGGCCGGCAGGCCTCGATCAGCACCATCTCCATCCCGTCGCGCACCGCCAGATAGACCGAGGCGCCGCTTTCCTCCGCCAGCGCCTGCATCACCGGCCGCGCAACGGCGCGGACGTCGAGGCTGCCGAGGAAGACGCGTGACAGCGACACCACGCCCGGGCCGAGCGCCAAGCGGTCGCCGGTCGGCGATGCCTTGAGCATGCCCATCGCCACCAGCGTCGCGACCAGGCGGTTGACCGTCGGCCTCGGGATGCCGGTGATGCGCGCGAGTTCGGCGGGGCTCAGCAGCGGCCGGTCTTCGGAGAAGCTGCGCAGCACCGAGATGCCGCGCTCGAGCGCGCTCACGGTGTCGGAACGGTCCACCCGCGCGTCGGTGGTGTCGGCGGAGGGAACGGGGAGCGGATTGTGTTCGGCGGCCATGCGGAAGTCCTTTGGGAGATCCGCCAATGTAGAGCCTGCCGGCGAGGGTCCGGTCGTCGCGATCATCGTGAGCGGCTCAGCTGTTCGCGGTTTCGAGCGACGGCCGTTCGGCCACCGGCCCGGCGCCGTCGGCACCGGCGCGCAGGTACACGCCCTGAGCCTGCAGCGCCGTCTGCAGCGCGGTCACCTCGACCGCCCTCGGTGCGATCCGTCCCTGCGAGGCCAGTGCCGCTGCCGTGCCCGCCGCCTGTCCGGTGATCCAGCATTGCGGGATCTCGCGCATGAAGCCGTGCGAGTTGCGGTCGCACGAGATGTGGCGGCCGCAGGCCAGCAGGCCGTCGAGCCGCTGCGGCACCAGCGCGCCGTAGGGAATCGAGATGTTCGGGAACTTGGGCGACACGGCCGGAGACACGCCGATCTCGTCGGCCAGCGCGCGGCCTTCGGGCCACTGGCTGCGCAGCACCGCGCCGACGCCGCTCAGGCGCCGCGCATGGCGCACGCCGATCTGCGGCGCGCTCAGCATCAGGTAGGCGCCCTCGAAGCCGGGCGCATGGGCCCGGAAGAAGTCGAGGTGCGCGGCCATCGCCCGGTGCGAGCGCACCTCCACCGCGGTGAGATCGTCGACGTCGAGCGCCGAGTAGCCCGACTGGCGCGGCCCCATGAACAAGGCGACGTCGTTGCGCCAGGAGACGAAGGGGCGCTCGAACAGGCCCAGCTGTTCGCGGCCGCGCGCCATGAAGGCGCTGAACGCGTCGGGGTGGCCGGCCTTGAAGTCGATCCAGCGGCCCATGTCGACGCCGCCGAACAGCCACGAGGTGTTCATGCAATGGTGCACGTCGGCCTCCTCGATGTCGTTGACGAAGGCGGCGCCGGCGCGCGCGAAGAGATCGCCGTCGCCGGTGGCGTCGACCACCACGTCGGCCATGATCGCCATGCGCCCCTCCTTGCTCTCGAACACCACGCCCTTGACCGCGCCGTCCTGCACGATCGGCACCGCGGCCCACGAGTGGTAGATGAGCTTGACCTTGCGCTCCAGCACGATCTCCTGCGACAGCAGCTTGAGGCGCTCGGGATCGATGGTCGGCGACCAGGTGACGATGCCGTGGTAGGCCGCGGTGCGCTGCGCCCAGTGGCTGGCCTTGGCCGAGTCCTGGGAGCCCCAGTCTTCCCGCGACGGCCCGGCCACCGCGTCGGCCGGCAGCCGATCGAACAGCTCCTCGGCGAAGCCGCGGATCACGAGCTGGCCCTCCCAGTCGGTCATGCGGTCGATCCAGATCACGAGGCCGCCGGTGGACAGCCCGCCCAGGTGGTTGTAGCGCTCCAGCAAGGCCACGTCGGCGCCGGCCCGCGCCGCCGACGCCGCGGCGGCGGTGCCCGACGGCCCGCCGCCGACCACCAGCACGCCGCACCGGTGATAAACCGGTATGTCACGGCCCGGCTCGGACCAGACCCCGTGGTCGGGCCGTGCCACGCGACCGTCGCGATCGAAGATGTCGGAACTGAGGATGCGCTCGTCGGTGCGGACGATGGTTTTCATAACTTGGGTCAAAGGCGGGTTGATGCGACTATTTTGATTTTGATGTCCATTTTATTGATATCAATCGGCCTGAAACCCGGGTATTCCCTTGGCTTTGTCCGTCTTTTATGGTTTGACAATCCATTTTCAAGACGGAGACGAAAAATGGACATTCACCGGCAAGCAGGGCGGAACGCGCGGCGGCGATTCGGCCTCCTGCTCGGCAGCGCGCTGCTGGCACTCGCGCCCTGGGCCGGCGCCCAGGACTTTCCGGCCAAGGGAAAGCCGATCCGCATCGTGGTCGGCTTCACCGCCGGCGGCGGCACCGACGGCCAAGCGCGCCTGGTGGCGCAGAAGCTCGGCGAGCTGCTCGGCACCCCCGTGATCGTCGACAACCGTCCAGGCGCCAGCACCATGCTGGCGGCCAGCGAAGTCGCGCGTGCGCCGGCGGATGGGTACACGCTGATGTATGCACCCTCGTCGACCATGGCGCAGAACCCGCACACGCTGTCCCAGGTTCCGTACGACCCCTTCAGGGACTTCACCGCGCTGTCGATGGGCGGCCGCGGGCCGCTGGTGCTGACAGTCAACGACAGCGTGCCGGCGAAGTCGGTCGGCGAGCTCGTGCGCTACGTGAAGGCGCACCCGGGCGCGGTCAGCTACGCGTCCTTCGGCACCGGCACCTCCTCGCACATCTACGGCGAGGCCTTCGTCAAGAAGACCGGCATCGACGCGGTGCACATTCCCTACAAGGGCGGCTCGGACGCCGCCAAGGACCTGATCGCCGGCCGCGTCCAGTACATGTTCGACTCCGCCTCTTCCGCGATCATCACGGTCGGCTCCGGCAAGGTCAGGATTCTTGCCGTGGCCTCGGCCGCGCGCATCCCCGCCTTGCCGGAGGTCCCGACCTTCGCCGAGCAAGGCGTGGAAGGCCTGGACCTGCCGAGCTGGCTCGGCTTCTATGGCCCCGCGAACATGCCGGCACCGGTGGTGGCGCGCCTCAACAAGGCGCTCGGCCAGGTGCTCGAGATGCCCGCGGTGCAGGACTTCTATCGCAGTGGCGGCTACGAGGCCGGTGGCAGCTCGCCGGATGAATTCGCGCGCATCACGCGGTCGACCTACGACCGCTGGGGCGCGATGGTGAAACAAGTTGGATTGGCCAAGGAATGAAATCGCATCGTCTTTCCGTATGTCGCATCGACCGCCGCCGCGCAATCGGCGCGCTGGTCCTGTCCCTCGCGCCCGTGCTCGCAACCGCCGCACCGGCCGCGCCGCCCGCGTTCCCCGACAAGGGACGGCCGATCCGGATCATCCTGGGCCTGGCCGCCGGTGGCGCCTCGGACGCGCAGGCGCGCTTCGTCGCCAGCAAGCTCGGCGACGTGCTGCAGACGCCGGTGATCGTCGAGAACCGCCCCGGCGCCAGCTTCATCCTCGCGACCGAGGAAGTCATCCGATCGGCGCCCGACGGCTACACGATCATGTATGCGCCCTCCTCGGTCGTGGCGCAGAACCCGCAGACGCTCGCCCAGGTGCGCTACGACCCGTTCAAGGACCTGACGCCGATCTCGCTCGGCGCCCGAGGTCCGCTGGTGCTCACGGTCCACGTCAGCGTGCCCGCGAAGACCGTGCAGGAACTGATCGCGTACATCAAGGCCAACCCCGGCAAGCTCAGCTATGCCTCGTTCGGCACCGGCACCTCCTCGCACATCTACGGCGAGGCCTTCGCGCGCAAGGCCGGGCTCGATGTGGTGCACGTGCCCTACAAGGGCGGCTCGGACGCCGCCAAGGATTTCCTCGCCGGCCGCGTGCAGTACTACTTCGACGCCGCGCCGAACGCCATCACGAACACCGCGACCGGCAAGGTCCGCATGCTGGCGGTGGCCGCGCCTCGCCGCAGCCCGATGCTGCCCGACCTGCCGACGATGACCGAGCAAGGCGTGAGCGGTGTCGACATGCCGAGCTGGCTCGCCTTCTACGGCCCGGCACACATGCCGGCTCCGGTCGTCGCCAGGCTCAATGCCGCGCTCGCCCAGGTGCTGGCAATGCCGGCCACGCGCGACTTCTTCCGCCAGGGCGCCTACGAGGCCGAGGCGTCGACACCGCAGCAGCTCGACGAGCTCACGCGCTCGACGTACCAGCAGTGGGGCGGCATCATCCGCGAGCTCGGGCTGACGCGGCAGCAGTGACGCGCAGCCGGCCAAGCGGTCGCAGCCTATCGATGCTCACCATGCGTCCGTAGCGACGTCCAGGTCATGCTGAATGCGCGCGCTCAGCGCGAGCAGTGTCGGAGCGAGTTCGCGCACCGCTGAAGCCAAGGGTTCGGCCGTCGACAGGCTCACGTTCAAGGCGTATCGCGAGCCCTTGAACAGCAGCGGAGCCGCCAGCGCCACGACTTCAGGCTGCCAGGCGGCCGCGCAGAAGCCTTTCTCCTCGACGTCCCGGGTCGCGGCCGCGAGCGCCGGCCCGAGCGTCGCCCACTGGGTGCGCCGGGTCCGGCGAAAGTGCGCGAGCAAGGCCTTGCGCTGGTCCTCCGGCGCAACGGCCAGGTAGGCGCGACCGAGGGAGGTCAGCTCCATCGGCACACGCTGGCCTGAAACCACCCGGCGCAGCGAGGGCCGGCGGTTGTATCGGATCGACTCCAGGTAGACCATCTCGTCCCGATCGGGAGCGGCCAGGCCCACGTTGAGCCGCTCCGCCTGCGAGGCGTCGCGCATGTGCGGCGCGGCGATGGCGAGCGCGGTGGAACCCGAGCGCATGGCATGCGCCAGGCTCAGGACCGCAGGCGCCAGGCGATACGCCCGGGTGCGCGCTTCCACCTGCAGATAACCCGACCCCACCAGGGTTTGCGTCAGCCGACTCACCGTCGAACGGGAAAGGCCCGTTCGCTCGGCGATCTCGGCGTTGCCCAGCAGTTCCGAGCCGGGGCGGAACGATCGAAGGACCTCGATGCCCCGCTCCAGCGACCTGTTCGCGGGTGAAACCCCGGGCTTCTTCGTCCTCAGGGACTGCACGGGCGTTGACGATTTCATGAGATTCAGCACCTCCATGCCAGGCCGGACGACGGCGGAAACAGCAGTGTATTGAATTCCACTGGTTGGAATCGAAGGGATGCCAAGCCGGCACCGGGTTCCTAAGCTACCTCCCATGGCGGCTTCACCCGGAGGCGCCAGCGACAAGACCTTTGCCCCGCGTGGCAGGAGACAACCGATGACCCGATCCTCTCGTTCCTTTCTGTGCCGCGTGGCCGGCTGTCTGGCCGCGACCGCACTGGCAGCCTCCGCGGCCTTCGCCGCCTTCCCGGACAGGCCCGTGAAGCTGGTCGTTCCGTTCGCCCCGGGCGGCGGGACCGACGCCATCGCGCGTGCGCTGGGCCTCGGCATGTCGCAGGCGCTCGGCCAGCCGGTCATCATCGACAACAAGCCCGGCGCAGGCACCATCATCGGCAGCGATGCCGTGGCCAAGAGCGCGCCGGACGGCTACTCGGTGCTGGTGTCCACGTTCGCGCATGCGGTCAATCCGAGCCTGATGGCCAAGCTCCCGTACGACACGCAGAAGGCCTTCGCGCCAGTGGTGCTGCTGGCCCGCGGCCCGAACGTCCTCGTGGTGCGTGCGGACAGCCCCTACCGGTCGGTGGCGGACGTGGTGGCAGCCGCGCATGCCAACCCAGGAAAGCTCACCTTTGCCTCGCAGGGCAACGGCACTTCGGCGCACCTCGCGGGTGAGCAGTTCACGAACCTCGCGAAGGTGCAGATGACGCACATCCCCTACAAGGGCGCCGGCCCGGCCCTGACCGATCTGCTCGGGGGCCAGGTCGACATGATGTTCGCCACCGCCGCGGCGGTGTCGTCCCAGCTGGCCGCCGGCAAGCTGCGCGCCGTCGGGGTCACCACCCCGCGCCGTGCGCCGGCCCTGAAGGATGTGCCCGCGATCGCGGAGACCGTTCCCGGCTACGCCGTGGAGAGCTGGTACGGCCTGTTCGTCGCGGCCGGCACGCCGGCCGATGTGGTCGCCAAGCTGAACGCGGCCGCAAGGAAGGCGACCGAAAGCGCCGAGTTCCGCAAGATGCTCGAGCCCGAAGGCCTCACGGTCAGCGGCGGCACCCCGGCCGAACTGGATGACTTCGTCAGGTCCGAGACCGTCCGCTGGTCGCGGATCGTGAAAGAAAACAACGTCAAGGCCGACTGAGGCCAAGGAAGGATGAACCCCATGGACTACACCCTGATCCAGCTGCAGGTCGAGCGCGGCATCGCCACCTTGACCTTCAACCGCCCCGAGAAGCGCAACGCGATGAGCGATGAACTGCGCGCCGAATTCACTCATGCCCTGGAGCGCGTCGCCGCCGACAAGGAGATTCGAGCGCTGGTGCTCACGGGCGCCGGCAAGGGCTTCTGCGCCGGCGGCGACATCGCGGGCATGGAGCGCCGCATGAACGCGCCGGCCGGCGAGGTCGCATTCAACGGCTGGCATCGGCAGCAACGGGTGCACGACACGCAAGCGCTGCTGCATACGATGCCCAAGCCGGTGATCGCCGCAGTGAACGGCGCTGCCTCCGGCCTGGGCGCGGACACCGCGCTCGCGTGCGACTTCATCATCGCCAGCGAGTGGGCCAGCTTCACCTGGTCCTACATCCACCGGGGCATCATCCCCGACGGCGGCGGCATGTACTTCCTCCCGCGCCGCGTCGGGCTGGCCAAGGCCAAGGACCTGATCTTCACCGGGCGCAAGGTGGAGGCCGACGAAGCGCTCGCCTTGGGCATCGTGGACCGCAAGACCACGGCGGACCGGCTGCTGGCCGATGCCCAGGCGTGGGCCGCCGAACTGGGGCGGGGTTCCGCGACCGCGCTGGCGCTGTCCAAGACGATCCTGAACCAGACCTTCGAACTGCCGGCCCAGCAGGTCTTCGCCCAGGGCAGCCAGGCGCAGGGCATCTGCTACACGAGCACCGAGCACCGCGAGTCGGTCCGGGCCTTCCTGGCGAAGACCCACGGCACGGCCGGGGAATGACCGCCATGGAAGCACTGTCCCGATTGCTCCAGCCCCGAAGCGTCGCCGTGATCGGCGCCTCGGGCGACCCGGCCAAGACCGCCGGCCGGCCGGTGTCGTACCTGCAGAAGCATGGCTTCGCCGGCACGATCTACCCCGTGAACCCGAAGCTCGATCGCATCGGCGAGCTGCCCTGCTACCGCGACGTGGCCTCGCTGCCGGCGGTCCCCGACGTCGGCATCGTGCTGCTGGGCGCGGAGCGGGCCCACATCGCCGTGAAGGAACTCGCCCAACGCGGCGCGGCCGCGGCCATCGTGCTGGCGAGCGGCTACACCGAGACCGGCGAAGAAGGCGCACGGCGCCAGCAGCAGCTGCTGGAGGCCGCCGGCAGCATGCGCATCCTGGGCCCGAACACCATCGGCCTGGTGAACCTGACCGACCACATCGTGCTCTCGGCCAGCGGTGCGCTGGAGATGGACCATTTCCACGCCGGCGCCATCGGCGTGGTGTCGCAGAGCGGCGGCATCCTCGGCGCGCTGCTGTCGCGCGCCGCCGCCCGGGGCATCGGCTTGTCGAAGCTGGTGTCGACCAGCAACGAAGCGGATCTCGAACTCGCGGATTTCGTCGACGCGCTGGTCGACGATCCGGCGACGCGGGTCATCGCGCTGTACATCGAGGCGATCCGGCAGCCGGAGAAATTCCGCGCCGCCGCGCTCAAGGCGGCGCGCGCCGGCAAGCCCATCGTCGCCTTCAAGATCGGGCGCTCCGAAGCGGGCGCCAAGGCCGCGGTGTCGCACACGGGGGCGCTGGCCGGCGCGGACCGCATGTACGACGCGCTGTTCCAGCAGACCGGCGTGATCCGGGCGCAGACCTTCGGCGACCTGCTCGACATCCCGGCCGCCCTCGCGACAGGGCGGGTCCTGCGCGGCAAGCGGGTCGCCATCCTCACATCGACCGGCGGCGCCGGCACGCTGGTGTCCGACAGCCTGGGCGTGTCCGGCTTCGAGACCTCGGCGCCGGACGAACCCACGGCGGCGGCCTTGCGGGCCCTGCAGACCGGCGACCATGCCGCGCTGGACCGCAATCCGATCGACGTCACGCTGGCCGGCCTGCAGCCGGATCTGCTGCGCGGCGCAATCAAGGCGCTCCTGGCCAGTCCGAGCTACGACGCCTTGGCCGTCATCATCGGTTCGTCGGGGGTCGGCAGGCCCGAGCTGATGGCCGGCGCGATCGAGGACTGCCTGCCGCTGTCCGACAAGCCGGTGCTGGCCTATGTGAGCCCGCATGCCCCCGATGCCGCCGCGCTGTTGACGCAGCGCGGCGTGCCCGCCTTCGTTGCCGCCGAGAGCTGCACCGCAGCACTGGCGGGCATGCTGCAGGCGAGCCGATGGCGGGCGGCGGCCAGTGCGCCGGACGGCGCCGCCCGCGTGCAGCTGCACGAACTCCCCGCGGGCTCGCTGGACGAGGCGCAAGCCAAGCGCTTGTTCGCCCGCTTCGGCGTGCCCTGCGCCCGCGAAACGATCGTCCGCAGCGGCGAGGAAGCCGAGCGCGCGGCGCGCGAACTGGGCGGACGGGTCGTGCTGAAGATCCTCTCGAGCGAGATCACGCACAAGAGCGACGTCGGCGGCGTCGCCGTCAACGTCTCGCCCGAGCAGGTTGCCGCCCGGCTGGCCGCGATGGCGGCCGGGGTCGAGCGAGCCACCGGGCTACGCCCGGAGCGATTCCTGGTGCAGGAGATGGTGAACGGCGGATGCGAACTGATCCTCGGCATGCACCGTGACGCGCTCGGCACTGCCATCCTGCTCGGCATGGGCGGCGTGACCGCGGAACTGTTCAAGGACACGACGATCCGCCTGCTTCCAGCGGAAGGCGGCCTGGGACGCGACGAGGCCCTGGCGATGGCGCGCGAACTCAAGACCTGGCCGTTGCTCGACGGCTTTCGCGGGCGTCCGAAGGCCGACGTCGACGCGCTGGCCGATGCCATCGTGGCCTTCTCCCGCATGGCGGCGCAATTGGGCGACCGGCTGGTCGAGGCCGAGATCAATCCGCTGTTCGTGCTGCCCCGAGGCGCCGGCGTGCGGGCCGCCGATGGGGTCGTCGTGCTCCGCGAATAGCCGCTAGCCCGGCAGCTTGCTGGCGTACATCAGCGCCTGCAGCAAGGTCCGGCTCGCCGGCGTCGGCTGGCTGTGCGCCGACACCGCCAGCGAGCTCACGCGATGCGCCCAGGGCTCGTCGAGCGGCACGAACGCAAGGTTCGGAAACTGCGCCTGCTGCTCCAGGCTGGCCTGCGGAAGGAGACCGATGCCGAGGCCGCACTGCACCATCCGGCTGCACGAGTCCATGCCCTTGACCTGGATGCGCGTGCGCAGCTTCACGCCATGCTTCAGCGCCTCTTTCGCGACCCGCATCGCCAGCGCGGTGCCGGGCGGCAGTTCGACCCACTCCTCCTCGAGCAGCTGGTCGAAGCGCAGGCGCTTGCGCTTGGCGAACCGGTGGCCGGCGGGCAGGATCACGACCAGCCGTTCGCTGCGGTAGGGCTGCAGCGTCAGGCCCGGGATGTCCCCTTCGGCGACGAAGACGCCGACGTCGGCCCGGTCCTGCAGCAGCAGCTCGACGATGTCGGCGCTGGTGTGCTCGGCCAGCTCGATCTTGATGCTCGGATGCTGGTGCAGGAAGAGCGCCAGGTCCTGCGGCAGGTGCTGCACGATGGCGGAGATCGAGGCGACCAGCCGAATGCGGCCCGACACGCCGGCCTGCAGGTTCTGCAGCTCGTCGTCGAGCGCCTCGACGTCGTCGATCATCGCGCGCGCATAGCGCGCGACCGACAGGCCCGCGGCAGTCAGTTCGACGCCGCGCGCGGTACGGTCGAGCAGGGCCGAGCCCATCGCGGCCTCCAGCTGCGTGATGCGGCGGCTCGCGGCCGACGGCACGATGTGCAGGGTCGCGGCGGCGCGCGACAGGCTGCCCTCGCGCTCGATCGCGGCGATGAGCTTCAGGGTCGAGAGGTTCAGGTGGTCCAGCAGCGGACGTCGGGCTTTCATCGGATCGGGGCAGGCGTTGCCGGGAGGGCAACGCCGTTGTGAATAAATGTCGCTGGGCAGGTGGCGGCGGGTGCGTCAGCATGCGCCCTGTTCCCACGGAGACAAGACGGACCATGCAACAGATACTGAATCTACGCGATCTGACGATGATCGAGCGCGTTCACGCCCGCGGCGGTCGCTTTCGCTACTACCCCCTTCTTTCCGGTGCCGACGGCGCGGCGGGCAACTTCTTCCTTCAGCTGTCCAACACCTTCAACGACTTCGACTCGCCGCGCCACCGGCACAACTTCGACCAGGTGCGCGTGCAGCTCGAAGGCGACGCCGATTTCTCGCGCGACGGCGTCATGAAGCCGGGAATGATCGGCTACTTTCCCGAAGGCGTGTTCTACGGCCCGCAGAGCATCGCGGGCGAATCCCTCACGCTGGTGCTGCAGTTCGGCGGTGCCAGCCGCAGCGGCTATCTGTCGGAGGCCGCCTTCCAGCGCGGCATCAGCGAACTCAAGGAGACCGGCCGATTCGAGGCCGGCGTCTACAAGGTCGACAAGCCGGAGGGCGGCACGCGCAACCAGGATGCCTACGAAGCGGTCTGGGAGCATGTCAATGGCCGCGCGCTGCGCTATCCCGAGAGCCGCTACGACAAGCCGGTCTTCATCCGGCCGTCGGCAGCCGCCTGGGTGCCGGACGAAGCAACCCCGGGGCTCGCACGCAAGCACCTCGGCACGTTCTCCGAGGCCTGCACCACGCTGTCGCTGGTCGAGCTCCAGCCCGGCGTCGGGTTCGAGGTGCCGCCGAACACCATCGTCTTCGTGCTCGAAGGGCAAGGCCGGGCAGGCGATGGCGGCTGGGAGCCGCGCTCGTCGCTGTACAGCGGGGCGAACGCGAGCCGGATGCAGGCCGACGCCGCCAGCCAGCTGCTGCAGATCGAGTTGCCGAGGCTCTCGCCATGATCGGCCGCCCCTTCGACCCGCGCCGTCGGCGCGCCCTGCTCGGCCTCGGCGCCGCCGCGCTGGCCACCGCGCCCGTGCTGCGCGCCTGGGGCCAGGACTTCCCTTCGCGCCCGATCTCGATGGTGGTGCCGTTTCCGCCGGGCGGAGGCTTCGACACCATCGCACGGCCCTTCGCGGAGCGGCTCGGCAAGCGCCTGGGCCAGGCCGTGATCGTGGACAACCGCCCGGGCAGCGGCGGCAACATGGGAACCGATGCGGTCGCCAGGGCGCCCGCCGACGGCTACACCTTGTTGTTCGCCAACGACTTCCTGGCGACCAATCCGAGCGTGAACCGCAACGTGCGCTACGACCCCCTCAAGGACTTCGTCCCGGTGAGCATGGTCGGCACCACGCAGGTGGTGATCGCGGTGCGGCCGGACTTCCCGGCGAAGAACTTCGACGAGCTGGTCGCGCTTTCGCAAAAGCGGCCCCTGAGCTTCGGAACACCGGGTGCCGGGACATCGCCGCATCTGGTAGGTGAGTACCTGTCGACGATCTCGCCGCTCAAGACCCTGCATGTGCCCTACAAGGGCACGGCGCCATCGGTCAATGACGCGATCGGCGGCCAGATCGACATGGTCTACGCCACCACGCCGTCGGTGGCCGGGCACATCGCGGCCGGCAAGCTGCGCGGCATCGCGGTCTTCGGCGAGCGGCGCAGCACCCAGCTGCCCGAGGTGCCGACGCTGCCGGAGGCCGGCGGCCCGGCGGTCAACTACGAAGTCTGGTATTGCCTGATGGCGCCCGCCGCGGTCCCTGCGGCTGTGCTCGCGAGCATCCGCGACGCCACGCGCAAGGCGCTCGATGCGGAGCTCGGCGCCCGCCTGGCCCAACTGGGCTACGCGGTGAAACCAGGCGGACCCGAGGAAGTCACGCGCCTCATCCAGCGCGACCTGGCACGCTGGAAGGACGTGGTGGCCCGGGCCAACATCTCGATCGACTAGCACCCAAGGCGGCCCGGGCCGCCTCCGCGACCCTCTCGAGCAGCCAGGCGTGACCCGGATCGTGCGCATCGCGGCCATGCCAGACCGCGCGCACAGTCTCGGCCCCGGCCTTGTATGGCGGCGCCCGGCGAACCGGGCGTCGCTCCCTCACTTGAATTCCATGCACTATGGAATTGCACAGACATCAGTTCCATTCAAGTCGCTGTTCGCCCATCATCCGATCCAGCCATCTGACGGAGAGCGAAAACCATGACGCAAGACACCCTCATCGAGGATCGGGAAGCGCTGATCGCGCGCTGCATTCCCTTCCTCGAGGAAGTGAAGGACCTGACCACCGGCACCGCGATCGAACGCTGGTTGAATCGCAAGTACGGGCCCGACAGCGAGCTCTACCAGACCCTGGCCCGCCTGGTGCGCAAGGGCGTGGAGGACGGCTGGGCGGCGAACGCCCCGATCGACGGACCGGCCTACCGCCGCAGCCGCATCGCCGAGCCTTCCGGGCGCACGCTCCACTTCAGCATCACGGCGGTCTACATGGACAGCAGCGGCAACCGGCAAGGCCACCCGGACCATCGCATGCGCGGGCAATACCACGGCCATCCCTATGGCGAGTTCAACATGGTCGTTCCGCTGACGCCGGGCGCCGCGCTGAACGGGCCGAACGGCTGGTGCTTCGGCGGCTGGACCGCACCGGCACCGGGCAGTCACCACTACCCGGAAGCGAAAGGCGGCGCGGTCATCGCGCTGTTCTTCCTGCCCTCAGGCCGGATTTCCTATCACGACGCCCCGCAGGAGTGAGTGGCATCGACACCTGCCCGCGCGGCTCCTCGGCTTTCCGGCCCGAGCTTGCGGCGCACACAGAGGAGAACACCATGATGCCCAGCGAGATATCGGGGGTGCGCATCCCCGACAGCCGCATTGCTCGCGAACTGACCCAGTTCATTCGCGACACAGAGAGCGACCTGCTCTTCCACCACTCGGCCCGGGTCTACTGCTGGGGCGTGATGGCCGGCCAACGGATGGGGTTGAAATTCGACCTCGAAATGCTCTACGCGGCGTCGATGTTCCACGACCTCGGCCTCACGGCACGCCATGGAGACAGTCAGCTGCGCTTCGAAGTCGATGGCGCGAATGCCGCGCGGGACTTTCTTCGCGGCCATGGCATCGCCGACAGGGATGTCGAGACGGTCTGGAATGCCGTCGCGCTCCACACGACGCCTGGGATACCGCAATTCATGCGTCTGGAAATCGCGTTGGTGCAGGCGGGGGCTGGCATGGATGTCGCCGGCCGCGGCTACGACCAGTTCACCGACGTGCAGCGTGCCGCCGTCATCGCCGCGTTCCCCCGGGAACCCGATTTCGAACAGGGCATCATCGACGCCTTCTACCAGGGCATGAAGCACCGTCCCGACAGCACCTTCGGCACCTTCAACGATGACGTCCTGGCGCTCAGGGATCCGAACTTTCGGCGCATCGACATGTGCGCCGTCATCCATGCTTCACCCTGGAACTGCCACCCTCACCGTGATGCCTGCCGACCGTCGACCTGAGGACTGCCGGGTGAGCCAGGACCCGGGGCCGGGCCCTTCACGGCCTCAGACCACCATCGGCACCGCGGCGCCGTCCATCGAGACAATGGCTCCGGAGATGTAGCCGGCCGCACCCGATGCCAGGAACACGACCGCACGCGCGATGTCCTCGGGCGCGGCGACCCGCCCGAGGGGCATGCGGGCCTGCGCGTCGCGCAGCACCGCCTCGGCGCTGGTCTTGTGCAGCCGGGCCTCTGCGGCCAGGCCTTCGGCCATGCGGTCGGTCAGCGTCAGTGCCGGGTTGACCGCATTCACGCGCACGCCGCGCGGCCCGTAGGCCGCGGCCAGGCCGGCGGTCGCGAGCATCAGCGCCGCATTGGCGGCACCGCCCGCCAGGTGGGTGGTGGTGGCGACCTTGCCGCCCATGCCGATGACGTTCACGATCGCGCCCGTGCCGCGCGCCCCCATGCGCTTGATCACCGGGTCCATGACGTTGACGTAGGTGAAGAACTTGGCCTGCATGGCGTCCTGCCACGCTTGCGGCTGCAACTCGTCGAAGGGCGTGCGGCGCGCGGCCCCGGCCGAATTGACGAGCACGTCGATCGGGCCACCCTCGGCTTCGGCGGCATCCACCATCGCCAGCGCCGCACCCGCATCACCGAGGTCGGCGAGCTGGCCGTGCGCCGCGTAGCTCTCGGCGCGCAATGCCGCCACTGCGGCCTCCAGGTGCGCGGCCGTGCGCCCGGCCAGGCTGACCCGCGCGCCTTCGCGCAGGAATTCGCGGGCGCAGGCCAGCCCGATGCCGCGGCTGCCGCCGGTGACAAGCACATGCTTGCCGGTCAATTGAAGATCCATGGCACCTCCTTGGATGAGAACGTTCAGTGTCGAGGGGGCCAACTGTGCCAGAGCGCTCCATGCTGCGTGGTCCTACACGCGCACGGCCGAGGTGCCACGGGCCGCGGGGGCCCGGGGAACCTACGATCGGTCCGTTGCCTCCGCACCGGGTCGCGGGGCGTTATCGGATCAGACACAAGGCTCCTGCATGGCACGAACACTCAGCCCGATCGTCCGGGACCGGGCAGGTCCGGTGCGCCCCATTCCGGCAGCGATCGCCGCGATCACCGGGCAACCGCTGACGGAGGTCGCGCGGGTCATCTGGCAGTGCATGGACGCACTGGCCGGACTGGCCGGCATCCACGGCGAGGTGGCGCCCGAGGATCTATGCCACGCAGCACTCCTGCGATTCGGCTACGCACCGCACCGGCTCTACGCCGATGTCCGTCGACGCCCGGTGCTGGCAGAGGTGCTGCGGGCCTATGCGCGTTCGCCGGGCCCGTGCGAGCGCCTGTTCGCGATCTGCGAATCTGGCGAGGCCTTCGCGTTTCTGGGCAGCCAGGCCGCGGCCTGGACCCACAGCGCTCCCGCCAGCCTCGGCGTGCTGGTCCGGGAAGGACACCTGGACCTCGACATGCGGGTCAGGTTCGCCTTGACCGTCAAGGTCCACCGACCGGTCCCCATCGCATCTCCCGACCACCAGTTCCTCGAAACGATGGCCATTCCGGCATTGGCCCTGGCCGAGGCCTACAACATCGAAGTGCTGCCCATGGACTGGCCCTACTGGAACCTGTCCTTCCCCGGCGAGATGACCGACGGCGCGCCAGGCTCCGGCGCAACCCTGGTCTGCGGCGAGCACGAGTTGCTGAGGGTGGTCAACGACCGCGTGCGGCTGCTCCGGTTCTCCGATGAGACGTTCGAAGCGATGGTGGCCCGCCTGCGTCGGGGCCCCTCGCAACCCTGAGCGCCTGCCGCCCGTACCCACACGCTTTCAAGAAAAGCGCCTACATGCCGGCGCGCGCAGCATCGCTCGAGACGACATCCGTCATCACACTAGATTCAGGAAAAAGAAACCGGATGCTCTCGCCATGACGAATCCACATACTGCCTCGCAGCCGTCGCTGTTCGAGCCCACCGGGGTGCCAGGCCTCGACGAGGTGCTGGCCGGAGGACTGCCCGCGGGGCACCTCTATCTTGTCGAAGGGACCCCGGGCGCCGGCAAGACGACGCTCGGCCTGCAGTTCCTTCTCGAAGGGCGGGTACTCGGCCAAAAGGGGTTGTACGTCACTTTGTCGGAGACTTCCGACGAGCTTGCGCAGGGCGCGAGGTCGCACGGGTGGGAACTCGACGGCATCGAGATCTTCGATCTCGTCGGCGACGAGGGCCTGAGCGCAGACGCCGAGCAGAGCATCCTCAACCCCTCCGATTTCGAGCTGGGCGAAACGATCCGCAACGTCATGGCCTTGGTGGAACGCGTGCGACCGGAGCGTGTCGTCTTCGACAGCCTCTCGGAGCTGCGCTTGCTGTCCCAGAACCCGCTGCGCTATCGGCGGCAGATCCTGGCGCTCAAGCGCTTCTTCCTGACGCAGCGTTGCACCGTGCTCATGCTCGATGACAAATCGGCCGGTGCCGGCGACATGCATCTGCACAGCATTGCGCACGGCGTGATCCATCTCGAGCAGAACACCGGCACCTACGGACCCGACAAGCGTCGCCTGCGCGTGGTGAAGATGCGCGGCGTGAGGTTCCGGGAAGGCGAGCACGACTTCAATCTGGATTGGGGCGGGCTGCAGGTGTTCTCGCGCCTGGTGGCCAACGAGCACGGCCGCGAGCATGCAAGCGAAGCCGTGAGCTCCGGCAATGCGGAACTGGACCGGCTCCTGGGCGGCGGCCTGGTCCCGGGCAGCAACCTGCTGTTCGCGGGCCCCGCCGGCGTCGGCAAGACGACCACCGCCGTGTGCTGTGCGGCTGCCGCCATGCAGCGCGGGGGCAAGGCGGCATTCTTCCTTTTCGACGAAGGAATCAAGACACTCATCTTGCGCTCGCGGGCCCTGGGACTGGACGTCGAAGAGTACATCTCGTCGGGTCAGCTGGATCTGCACACGATCGACCCGGCGGCGATTTCCGCCGGCGAGTTTTCGCATCGTGTGCGCGATGCGGTCGAGCGGCGGGGTGTCGGCACGGTCGTGATCGATACGCTGAACGCCTACCTGGTCGCGATGCCCGGCAGCAACTTCCTGCTGCTGCAGATGCACGAGCTGCTGACGTACCTCAATCTGCAGGGCGTGACGACCATTCTGGTCCTGTCCCAGCACGGCCTTTCCGGCGATGTTCCAAACGATGTCGACCTGAGCTACCTGAGCGATTCGATGCTGCAGTTCCGGTACTTCGAGGCCCGTGGGCAACTCCTCAAGGCGGTGTCGGTGATCAAGAGTCGCACCAGCGCGCACGCCTCCACGATCCATCAGTTCAGGCTCAGCCCGAGCGGGCTCGAGATCGGTGAGGCGCTCACGGATTTCGAAGGTGTCATGGCTGGCGTTCCGCGCTATCGCGGAGAGACCTCGCTGCTCGGCAGCGCGGAACAGGCGTGACGGCGTGGAGAATCGAATACTCGTCCTGGCGCCGTTCGGGCGCGACGCCCGGGTTATCGCCGAGGTGCTGGCGGCACGGCGGGTCGTTGCACACATCTGCGAAGGCGGCGACGCGCTGGTCCGCGAAATGTCCCGGGACTCGGCCGCTACGATCCTCACCGAGGAAGCGCTGACCGACGGCATCGTCGATGCGCTGCGCGAGATGCTCGCGAGCCAGCCGCCGTGGTCCGACTATCCGTTCGTCGTCCTGGCGGCGCGGCAGACGCTGCACCGGACCGATCGTGCCCGCTCTGCGCTGCAGGAGCTCAGCAACCTGGTGCTGCTCGAGCGGCCGGTCAACCCCGACACCTTGGCGAGTGCTGCCGAGTCCGCATTGCGGGCACGGCAGCGCCAGTACCTCACGCGCAAGCATCTTGCCGAGTTGGAGGCATCCAAGCTGAGCGTCGAGCAACTCAACGACAAGCTCGAAACCCGGATCGCCGAGCGGACCGCCGACCTCGCGAGCGCGAACGATCGGTTGATGCGCGAGATCCTGGAGCGCGAACGCGTCGAGAGTTCGCGGGTCCAGAACCAGAAGATGGAAGCACTGGGCCGCCTGACCGGCGGCATCGCGCACGACTTCAACAACCTGCTGCATGCCGTCAACCTGAACTTGCAGTTGATCGAGCGGCTGACCGTCCAGGACGACCGCGTTCGCCACTACGCGCGACGGGCCAAGGAGGCCGTGGACCGGGGCTCGCGCCTGACCGGTCAACTGCTGTCTTTTGCGCGCACGCGGAGCCTGGTGCCCAAGCTGCACGACGTGAACGATCTCATCCGCAACATGGCCGAATTGATTTCGATATCCGTGGGCGCCCATGTCAAGCTGTCGCTGACCCTGTGTCCCGACCCCGCCTACGTCGTCGTCGACGCCGCCCAGATGGAGATGGCCGTCCTCAATCTCTCGGTGAACTCGCGCGACGCCATGCCCCAGGGCGGCATGCTGGAAATCCACACGCAGATGGCGGCCGCCGCCACTGCGTATCCATTGGGCTCGGTCAGCGTCGCCGTGCGCGATACGGGCGAAGGGATCCCGGACAACCTGCTGGGCAAGGTGTTCGATCCGTTCTTCACGACCAAGCAGCACGCCGGTACCGGGCTCGGCCTGAGCCAGGTCTACGGATTCACACGGCAGTCGGGCGGCAATGTGGAAGTGCAGAGCAAGGTCGGCGCAGGCACCACGATCAAGCTCTGCTTCCCGCTGGCCCCGGCGCCGAAGGAAGCGGCCGAGGCCATGCTGCGCGGGCAGAGCGCCGCGATGGCGTTGCAGGCGGAGATCCTGGTCGTCGAAGACGACCCCGCCGTTCGCCGGAGCATGGTCGAGTGCCTTCAGGTGCTTGGCTTCCACGTCCGTCAGGCCGCGGATGGCGCTGCGGGCCTGACCGAGTTGAAGAAGGCGCGACCGGACCTGCTGCTGGTCGACTATCTGATGCCGCGCATGAACGGCGCTGAACTGATCGCCCATGCACGTGCGATGTACGACGATCTTCCGATTCTCATGGCGACCGGCTACGCGGACATGAACGCCGTCGAGCGCCTGATCGGCCCGCATTCGGTGCTCGCCAAGCCTTTCGACCTCGACACCATGGGCAAGGCCGTGTCGATGGAGCTTCGGCGAAAGCGCCCGCAGCCATAGGCACCTCGGCCGCGCGCCACCCGGTCATGCCGCTCGATTCGAGGATCGTCGGCCTTCCTTCCTGGCACGCCCCAGGTTGGCCGCGATCATGGCCGCGACCAGCGTGACCAGCCACGAGAAATACACCCAGAGCAGAAACATCGGGAACGCCGCGAAAGTCCCGTAGACCGCCTTGTAGGTCGGCACCTTGGCGAGGTAGCCGGCGAAGCCGCGCTTGCCGAACTCGAAGGCCAGGCTGGCGACCAAGCCACCGGCGAGCGCATCGCGCAGGCGCACCTGGGTGTTCGGGACGAGGTAGAACATGCTGGTCAGCGCCGCCAGCACGAGCAGCAGCGGGCCGAGATCGAACACGAAGGCGAGCGAAGCCGGCAGCGCGCCGATCCAGCCCAGCGAGGCGCCGAGCACATGGGAGCTCGCCCACAGGCTCAGGCCCAGGACCGGCGGCCCGACCGCCAGCATCAGCAGGTACAGGCCGACCCGCCTGAAGAACGGCCGGTTGCGCCGCACCTCCCACATCTGGTTCAGGGCGTTCTCCACGGTGAGCAGCATCGCCACCGCCGTGCAAAGCAGCAGCAGCGAGCCGACCCAGGTCAAGCCACTGGCGTTGGCGGCGAACCGGTTCAGGTACTGCAGGACCGTGCGCGCGATATCGGCCGGCAGCAGCGGGCTCAGCAGGAACTCTTGGATCGCATCCTTGAATCGCCTGAACACCGGGAAGTGCGTGAAGAGCGCGAAGCTCGCCGCCAGCAAGGGCACGATGGACAGCAGGGTCGTGAAGGTCAGGCTCCCGGCGACCTGGGGCAAGCGCTCTTTCCGGGCGCGCTGGATCGTCATTCGGGTCAGGGTGAACATGGGTCGCGGCAAATGAGATTCGGCCCGCCGATTGTGAAGGCTGCCGCAACCGGCCTCGGGGTTCCTCTTGGTTGTCCGGGCCGGCGTTCCGGGCTACGCTGCGCGCGACCGAGGATCTTCATGACCACATTGACGGACACGGCGCCAGACCACCTGGACAACAGCGCCATCGGCGTGCAGCGCCATCTCGCCGAACTCGACGCCCAGGGCTACACGGTCATCCCCGACTTTCTGCGGCCGGACGATCTCCAGCGGGTCCGCGCGGGCCTCGCGCCGCACCTGGGCAGCCACACCGGACGCAACAACTTCGAGGGCGTGCGCACCGAGCGGGTCTACACGCTGGTCGGCCGGGGCCGCTGCTTCGAGGACATCGCCGAAGACGCGCGGGTGCTGGCCCTGCTCGACCGGCTGCTGGCGCCGGGCTACCTGCTGACGGCGAGCCAGGCGATCTGCATCCATCCGGGCGAGACGCCGCAGCCGATCCACTACGACGACTCGTTCTACCCGGTGCCGCGCCCGCGGCCTTCGATCAGCTTCAGCACGATCGTCGCGGTCGATGCGTTCACGGCCGAGAACGGCGGCACCGAGGTCATTCCCGGCAGCCACCGCTGGAGCGACGCCCGGATCATCGGGGGCTACGACGGCCGCGATGCCGATGCGCCGATGCCGCCCTCGCTGGAGCGCATGCTGGTGCCAATGGTGGTGCCGGCCGGGGCCTGCATCTTCTTCCATGGCACCCTGATGCACCGCGGCGGCGCCAATCGCAGTGCGGCGCCGCGGCTGGCGTTCTCGAATCAGTACTGCGAACCCTGGGCGCGAACCCAGGAGAACTTCTACCTCGGCATCCCGCCGGCGCTGGTGCGCGGCATGTCGCCGCGCCTGCAGACGCTGCTCGGCTACGAGATCATGCCGCCCTTCATGGGCCACGTCACGGCGTCGCATCCGGCCAAGGTGCTGCAACCCGACCATGTCAATGCCGTAGCCGCAGCGCCTCGCGACGGCCGGCGCGAACAGGAGACCCCATGACACCCGCGCACCCCCTGGACCGGCTGATCGGCGACGCATGGCCGGCCTTCGCGACCGACGCCCAGCTGCGTGCCTTCGAAGCCACGCCCTATGCCGAGCGCATCTCGGCGCAGAGCACCTACGAGGCCCTGCAGCGCGGCGCCGCCTGCGACCCGGACGCCGATGCCATCGTGTTCCTGCCGCAGGCGGAGCCCGACGAAACGCCGCTGCGCATCAGCCATCGGCAATTCGTCGGCCGCGTGACGCAGGCCGCGAACCTGTTCACCGAACTCGGCGTCGGCCCCGGCGACGTCGTCAGCCTGCTGCTGCCGCTGGTTCCCCAGAGCTTCTTCTGCCTGTTCGGCGCCGAGGCGGCCGGCATCGCCAATCCGGTCAATCCGCTGCTCGAGGCGGGCCAGATCGCCGAGATCCTGCGCGCCGCGAACACCAAGGTGCTGGTGGCGCTCGGCCCGGTGCCGGGAACCGACATATGGGCCAAGGTCGAACGCATCCGCGACCAGCTGCCGGGCCTGAAGGCGATCGTCGTGGTTGGGGGCGAGAGCGACCCGGCACGCGCCGTGCACGGCTTCGACGCACTGGTGGACCGGCAGCCCGCCGATCGGCTGCTCGGCGGCCGCCGGATCGCGGCCAGCGATACCGCCGCCTACTTCCATACCGGCGGCACCACCGGCATGCCGAAGCTGGTGCGCCATACGCACGGCAACCAGGTGTACCAGGCCTGGGCCGTGGGCCTGATGCTGCAGGTGCGCGCCGGCGCGCCGCTGCTGTTCGGCTTGCCGCTCTTCCATGTGGGCGGTGCGCTGACGCAGGGCCTGGCGCAGCTGAGCGCGGGCGGCGCGATCGTCGTGCTGTCGCCGTCGGGCTGGCGCAATCCGGTCGCCGTGCGCAATGTCTGGCGGCTGGTCGAACGCTTTCGGCCCGAAGTGTTCGGCGGTGTTCCGACCGTGCTCGGCGCGGCGCTCAACGTGCCGCTAGCCGGCGCCGACGTCTCGAGCATCCGCATCTGCTCGGGCGGCGGCTCGGCGATCCCGGTGCCGATCGGCAGGGCCTACGCGCAGCGCTTCGAGGTGCCGGTGGTCGAGGTCTACGGGATGACCGAGACTTCTAGCGTCCACACCCTGGCCTACCTCGACCGGCCGATCCGCCTGGGCTCGGTCGGCCATCCGGTGCCGTACAGCCGGGTGCGGATCGTCGAGGTCGATGCCGAGGGGCGTGCCACGCGCGACTGCGCGGTGGGCGAGAGCGGGGTCGTGGCGATGAGCGGGCCCGGTGTGTTCAGCGGCTACCTGAGCGACAGCCACAACCGCGAGGCCTTCGTCGCGCCCGGCTGGGTGAACTCCGGCGACCTCGGCCGCCTCGACGCCGAAGGCTACCTCTGGATCACCGGCCGCGCCAAGGACCTGATCATCCGCGGCGGCCACAACATCGACCCGATGGCGATCGAAGAGGTCTTCTTCCAGCATCCCGCCGTGGCGCAGGCCAGCGTGGTCGGCCAGCCGGACGTCTATGCGGGCGAGCTGCCGATCGCGTTCGTGCAGCTCAAGCCGGGCGCGGCGGTCGAGGCGGCCGACCTGCTCGCCTTCGTTGCCGCCGGCACGCCGGAACGCGCGGCGCTGCCGGTCGAGGTGCTGTTCGTCGAGGCCCTGCCGCTGACCGCGGTGGGCAAGGTCTTCAAGCCCGCGCTGCGATGGCAGGCGGCGCAGCGCGTGGCGTTGCGCCTGCTGTCGGACCTGCAGCAAGCCGGTCGCGAACTGGCGGTCGAAGTCGGCGCCCACGCGCTGCACGGCAGCCTGGTCACGGTCGCGGTCACCGGCGTGGCCACGGGCGATCGCGAATCGGTCGCGCGACAGATCGACGAGCGCCTGGACCCGCTGGTCCTGAAGCACGAGACGGTCTGGCGCTGAGCCGCACGGCGCGGCTCAGCGCCACTGCAACAGCAGCGACCAGGGCTGCCGGCTCATGTGGCGATCGACGCAGTCGGGCTTGGCCGCACCGCAGCCGTCGCTCAGGTAGCTGGGGTCGAGCCAGCGGGTCCCCGGCGCAAAGGCCAGCCGGCGCAAGGTGACGGACTGCAGCACGTTGCCGCCGATGGCATCGAAGCCCAGGGCATCGACCGCCACCACGACATCGCAGTGCATCGGCAAGGCGCCGCCGCCGATGCGGCGGGCCGCCAGCGCCTCGCCGATCTTCTCGAAGCTGTCGAGCCCGGCACCGGTGCCGCGCGCCTGGCAGACCAGGTCGCCGACGCGCGGCGGGGTGCGCGTGATGTCGCAGGCGCGCATCGCGTAGGCGGTCGGACGGCCGGCCGCCTCGGCGCTGCCGGCCTGCCAGGCCGCGCCCGCATAGTCGGCATGGGCCTCGGAGAACTGGAACTCGTCCGCGCCGAGCCCGGCCTGGCGCGCGAGCCAGCTCACGAAAGCCGCGGACCAGGGGGTGTCGATCACGGCGACCCGGTCGATCGCGGCCTGCGCGGCGCGCAGCTCGTGCGATTCCAGGCCCTGGTCCGGGCCGACGCCCAGGCCTTGCAGCCGGGCGGCGGTGGCCTGGTTCAACGCCTGCAGCAGGAGTTGCCGATCGGCCGGGCGCAGCGCGCCGAAGCGCACGAGGTAGGGCAGGCGGCCTTGCTGCGGATCGACGGCGCCCCAATAGCCGAGCACCCGCTCCCAGGGTGCGCGGGCCCACGCACCGGTGCGCACGTCCTCGGCCTCCGACAGGCCCGATTCGGTGAGCCGGCCTTCGGCATCCATGGCCTGGCCGCCGAAGGCCCGGTGTTCGCGCTCGGCCGCGGCGGCCATGGCCAGCGCGCGGGGCGGCGGGGAAGATCGCGTGGCGGTGTCGAGGCACAGTGAAGCGGCCCCGGCAGCGAACGGCGCGGCCATGGCCAAGAGGGAAGCGGCAACCGGAAGAAGCCGCCGCGGCACGAAATGGAAGGACATTCGGACCCGAGCATAGCCCCGGTGCGGGACTACACTCGGCCGCCTTTCCGACGCCCCCACACCACCATGCGACGCCTCGCCCGACCCGACGACATCCGCCACGTCTTCTCGATCTACAGCCACGAGAAGGTGGTTCCGTTCCTGACCTACGACCCGATGCCTTTCGAAGACTTCGAAGACGTCTATGCCCGGTTGCTGGCGAGCGGCAGCTTCTTCGTCTGGGAGGTCGACGGCGAGATCACCGGCTTCTACGAGACCACGCGCTACCCGGGCCGGTTGCGCCACGTGGCCCTGCTCGGCACGCTGGCGGTCGACCCGCGCCGGCACGGCGCGGGCATCGGCCGCGCCATGATGCTGGACGCGATCGCACGGCTGCGCGCCGAAGGCATCCGGCGGGTCGAGCTCTACGCCGAGAGCGACAACACGCAGGCGTTGCGCTTCTACGAAAAACTCGGCTTCGTGCACGAAGGCACGCTGCGCGACTTCTACAAGCGAGGCGACCAATCGCACTACGTCGACGAGTACGTGCTGGGGCTGCTGCTGGACTGAATCGCCGGGCGTCGCGCAAGCCCTGACGGCGGGACCGGCGCTGGTAAGCTCCTCACCCCGCCGGCGCCCCTGCCGGCGATGACGGAGAAGCGTGCATGGCCGACCCATGGCTGCCAAGAGAAGAGTACGTCGCCCTGCAGCAGGAGATGCGCAGCGGCATGGCGGCGCTCGCGCGCCTCGAGCTGGCCTGCGTGTTGGGCGTGGTGGCCCTGTTCGCCTGGCTGGTCCGGGGCGCGGGCGACTATGTCGGCTACCAGGGCCTCGTGTGGTTCCTGCCGATCATCGTCCCGGCCTACGGCATCCTGAAAGCCAGGGCCGTCCGCGCCCGACTGGCCCTTGTGGCCGACTACCTGGCGAAGCTCGAAGGCCACGCGTCCCCTGGAGAGGAACGTTGGCAGGCCTACCTCGAGCGACAGCGTCCCAGGGCGCGCAATGGCTTCGCGACGACCGCCTGGCTGCTGCTGCTCGCAGCCACGATGGCGGCGAGCGCCTTCGGTTTCGCGGACTTCCGCGAACAGTGCCCGGGGCTGCTGCGCGATGCCTGTCTGCAGGACGCCGGGCCGGACGAGCAGACCGAGGGCGCATAGGCGGCAGCTACAGCAGGAAGGGCACGAAGCGACGCGTGCGCCGCATGTAGTCCCGGTACGCCTGGCCGAAATGCGCGAGGCATTCCTGCTCTTCGCGCACCGCGGTGACGAACAGCAGCACCGTCGCCGCCACCACCAGCGCCAGCCCCAGCCAGGTGAACTGCTGCAGAAAGATGCCCCAGGCCAGGCAGATCAGCGCGGTGTACATCGGATGGCGGATGTAGCGGAAGGCGCCGGCCGTCACGAGCGCGGTCGTCTTCTCGAATCCGATCAGCGCTTCGTCCTGGCGCGCCTCGCCCGGATGGCCGTCGCGCCGCAACAGGCGGAATGCATGCACCGGCAACCAGACCGAGGCCATGAACAGCACCATCGCCACCCGCTGAGGCAGCGCGCGCGGGTCTGCGCCCCAGACCGGCAGGTTGATCCAGATGAGCCCGAGGATGCACTCCCAGGCGAAGAAACGATAGAAGCCGTGCGAGCGCGGACGCGTCATCGCGCCGCGCGAGATGTAGAGCAGCGCCGAACTCACGACCACGAAGGTCGGACCATAGGCTGCGAGAGGGAGGAGCATACGGTGGGCCGGCGTCTAGAAGCGCATGCCGACGCCGGCCATCAGCAGGTCGGCGTCGCGCGCCGCAAGGCCATCGCGACGGGACTGGGTCCGCCCGCCTTCATGCAGGTAGCTCGCGCTGATGTCCACGTAGCGGTCGAGCCCGTGCCGATATTCGAGGCCTTGGGCGCTCGCCGTTTCCGAATCGAAGCTGTTCAGGATCGACCTGCCGAGCAACAGCGTGAGTTCGTTGCCGGTGACGTTCGTGCTGCGCATCTCGGCGCGCTCGCGCGGACCCGGGCCGTCCGGCGCTTCGAGCTGATAGCCGAGGCCGACGACGATCGCGGTCGTGTCCGGACCGTGGTAGGTCTGCACGTGATTCAGCTGCATCTGCGCGATCCAGCGGTTGTCGAAGTAGTAGGCGGCGCGAAGGCTCAGCACCAGGCCCCAGCCATGGGTGTCCGAATAGTTGCCGCCGGCCTCGGCCGCAACCGTATCGAAAAAGCGGTACGGACCCGCACCGGCCGACAGCTCGAGCCGGTTCTCGCGCAGCGGCAGGCGACCCCAGAGCTGGACCACCTGACCGTCGCGATGGTGGTTCGGAATGTGGCCTTCGTTGAGCCAGGAGAAGCTCCAGGCCGCATGGCGCCCGAGGCCCTCCCGGTACGTGGCTTCCCAGGAGTAGGTGTCTTCGTCCTTGCTGACCAGCGGCCCGGCGAGCATTGAAAACTCCTGCGCGCGCAGGCCGGCCGAACACAGCGCGCAAAGTGCGGCGGCGAAGAGTGCTCTGGCGGGAACAGCGCTCGGGATTCGCATGGGCCTCCATGACACTGCCTGCGGCAGCGAACAGGTCGACGCAAGGATAACCGAGCTGACTTCGCACTGACTGCACGCGCGCATGGCTCCTTCACGTGGAGGTCGCATTCCGCGAGCGCCAGGTTCCTAATTGCGTTCCGGCCCGGCGCCAGTTCGATCGCCGAAGGTCCGGGGATCTTCAAGGAGAACGCCATGTCATCTGCCAATGCCTGCGGCCGACCATCCGATGCGCCGGTCCGGCCCTATCGATCGATGTGCTGCTTCATCGTCCCGCCCGGCGTGCTGAAGAAATACGCGCGCGACGGCGCGATCGACCCCGCCACGCGCAAGGCCCTGCAGGACACCTATGTGGAAACCGAACGCCTGCGCGGACTGCGTGAAGCCCATCGCATCGCGACCTTGCGCGACGCGGATCGCTTCCTGGCCGGCGCGGCGGTTCACGTGCCGGCTCAGCATCTGTTCGACTGCATGCATCGCAAGGGACTGCCGGGCAAGGCGGTGGCATCGCCTGCCGGCGCCTTCAAGACCGTGTTCGACACCACCGCCAAGGTGGTGGAGTTCTACAAGACCGTGCTCGGCCGCAATTCGGTCGACAACAAGGGCTTCGACCTGGTGTCCAGCCTGCACTACGCCAGGAACTACGACAACGCGTTCTGGAACGGTTCGCAGATGGTGTACGGCGACGGCGACGGCAAGCTGTTCGGCGAGATGTACCTGTCGCCCGACGTCATCGGCCACGAGCTGACCCATGGCGTGACGCAGAACCTCAGCGCCCTGCGCTATGAAGGCGAGTCGGGTGCGCTCAACGAGAGCATCAGCGACGTCTTCGGCACCGTGTTCAACCAGTGGCTGAACAACTGGGCCGTGACCGAGCCGCGCGGCTGGCTGGTCGGAGCCGGCATCATGGCGCCGCCGGCACTGGCCAAGGGCTTCACCTGCCTGCGCGACATGGCGCAGCCCTCGGCCAAGCATTGCCTGTCGCCGCAGCCCGAGCTCTACAGCGAGATCGACCCGACGGCCGACGTGCACGTGAACAGCGGCGTGCCGAACAAGGCCTTCGCCACCTTCGCGCGGGCGGCCGGCGGGCAGGCCTGGGGCAATGCCATCAAGGCCTGGTACGACACCTGCATCAACCGGGCGATGCGCAGCGACGCCACCTTCAGCGAGTTCGCGGCGCTGACCATCGCCTCGGCGCTGAAGATCGGCGGCGCCGCACTGCAGGCCCAGTGCACCAGCGCCTGGACCGAGGTGGGCGTCACGCCCGCGAGCCCATGACCGAGCCGGCCGATCCCGCACGGCCCGCGGTGCGCCGCGTGCGCATCGAGCGCCGCGGCGGCCTGGCCGGGCTGGCCGTGAGCGCCGAGCACGACTTCGCGGCGCTCAGCGCAGCCCAGCAGCAGGCATTGGGACGGGTGATCGAAGCGGCGGCGTCCGACCGGTCGGCCAGGTCGCGCGGTGCGCCGCCCGGCCCGGCGCCTGGTGCCGACCGCTTCAGCTATCGCCTTCGCGTCGAGGACGCGGCCGGAGGCGAACAGGTGATCGACCTGCCGGAGGATGCGATGCCCTCAGTGCTCGAATCGCTCGCCAAGCCTGCGCTGCCCTGAGGGCTCAGGTCTGGATGAACGCGCCCGGCTCGGCGACCTGCGGCGCGAGCGGCTCGCCCATCATCTCGCGCAGCGAGGACTCGATCATGTGCGACATGGCGTCGAGGGCCAGGTCGTTGGGGTCGGTGCCGAAGGGCTCCTCGATCTGGGCGCCCAGGGCCTCGAGCGCGAAGAAGGTGTAGGCGATGAAGGCCACGATCACCGGCGTCATGGGGCCGATCGCATCGACCAGTCCGAACGGGAGCAGCACGCAGTAGAGGTAGATGGTGCGGTGGATGATCACGGTGTAGGTGAACGGGATCGGCGTGCCCGCGATGCGCTCGCAGCCGCCCAGTGCGTCGGTGAGCCGCCCGAGCGGGCCTTCCATGGCCTGGACCAGCGCGGGCGCGATCCGCCCGGCCTGGCGCCGGTCGCGCAGCCACTCGCCGGCCATGAGCAGGAGCATCGCGGGCTTGTAGCGTGCCGGGCGCAGGCGGTCGCGGTCCTCGGCGCCAAGCAGGCGCTCGAAGTCCGCCGCCGGATCGGTCCGGCGCAGCTGGTGGCGCAGTGCATGCACGAAGGCGATCAGCCGCGCCGCCAGCAAGGACGCCTCCGACGGCGCGTCCGCCAGGGTGAGCGCCTGCCGCACCAGCGCCCGCGTGTCGTTGAGCACCATGCCCCAGAGCGTTCGCGCCTCCCAGTAGCGCGCGTAGCTGGTGCCGTTGCGAAAGCCCAGGAAGATCGCCAGGGTCAGGCCGATCAGCGAGAAGGGCACGAAGTTCAGCGGGATCTTCCACTGGAACAGCCGCCCGTGAAGCACGGTCACGAGGATCGCGAAGGCCGTGGTCGCCAGCAGCTGCGGCAGGATGTCGGGCAGCACCGATCCGCGCCAGACGAACAACAGGCGCAGCCAATGGGGTCGAGGCCTGACGATCATCGGGCGCGCGCCATGTCGGGCCGCACCGCTCTCGCCCGGTGCGCGGTCACCACCCCTGCTGCTGCTGGCGGCCGCCCTTGATGTTGCCGGCAATGCCGCCGGCGATGCCGCCGATGGCGGCACCCGTCCAACCGTCGCCGCCGGCGATCGCCGCGATCCCGGCGCCCGCCGCGGCGCCAATGGCCGCGCCGCTCATCGTTCCCTGCTGCTGCGGGGTCATGTTGGTGCAGCCCACGAGGAGCGTCACGCTGGCGATGCCCGCCATCCAAGCAAGCGATTTCATGAGGGCCTCCGTCATTTCTTTTGCAGTCCGGGAGCGGCCATCTCGAACCAGATGATGTCCAGTACCGGGCGCTTCAGCTTGGTCGGGTTGGCGGCATACCAGCGGTCGACGCCTTCGCGCACGCTGTCGAGGGTCTGGCCCTGCATTCCCCTGGCCATGCGCGGCACGATGCTCTGGGCGTCCGAGGGTGGCGTCGCGCCGCTGTAGGCGCGCTCGACCTGGACCATGTTGGCGACGCCGACCAGGTAGGCCTTCTTGACGGCATCGCTGGAGGTGGTCCATTGCTCGCCGTTGACCACGGCGATTTCGGCTGCGCGGCCCGTGCTCCATGCCATGCCGATGGCGAGTGCAAAGCTTGCGATCAGGGCCGCGCGTCCCGGAGGGGTCAGTGCTTTCATTGCATCTCCTTGAGGACTTCCCGCTTGCATTCTTCCTCGCAACAATGGCCGGTGCAAGGCCTTTCGACCATGAGCCTTCAGTGGTCGGGCTTGGACGCGAACAGGTTCAGGCCCATCCGCTCCGAGAGGTACTTGGACACCCGCTGGCCCTTGATGCTGTTGCCGGCTTCGTCCAGCGCCGGTGCGAAGGTGCCCAGGCCGCCCTTGCCCGGTATCACCGTGACGATGCCGCCGCTGACGCCGCTCTTGCCCGGCAGGCCGATCTCGTAGAGCCAGTCGCCCGAGAGCTCGTAGAGCCCGGCCGTGGCGAGCACCGCGAGCACCCGCTTGCAGACCGAGGCGTCGACCACCCGCTCCTCGGTGACCGGATTGACCCCGCCGTCGGCCAGCGTGGCGCCCATCACGGCGAGGTCCTTCGCGGTCACCTTCAACGCGCACTGCCGGGTGTAGATGTCGGTGGCCTCCAGCGCGTCGAAGTACATGCGGCCATAGCCCTCGAGCAGCTTGGCGATGCCTCGGTTGCGCAGGTTGGTGGCCGCCTCGGACTGGTAGATCTCTTCGTCGACCTCGAGCCTGCGGCCGGCGAAGCGCGACAGTCCATCCTGGATGAAGCGCCATTTTTCGTCGGCGGTCTCGCCCGGCGCCAGGCTGGTGGCCGCGATGGCGCCCGCATTCACCATCGGGTTCATGGTCCGGTCCTGGTTCAGCTCCAGGGCGATGACGGAGTTGAATGGCAGCCCGGTGGCGTTCACGCCCAGCTTCCGGCGCGCCTCCTCGGCGCCGATGGCCTGGCAGACCAGGGCGAAGACGAAAGGCTTCGAGACGCTCTGGATCGAGAACGCGTGCCCGGCATCGCCGACCTCATGGACCGAGCCGTCGACGCCGACGAGGCAGACGCCGAACAGGTCGCGCGGCACCTTGGCCAGCGCCGGGATGTAGTCGGCGACCGCGCCTTCGTCGATCGAGCGGTAGCGGCCATAGGCCTCGTCGACCAGCGCCTTCACGCGCTCGGGGGGCGGCAGGTGGCCGGTGGAAACCAGCGGCGGATCGGTCGGTTCGTCGAGCGGAATCGGCGTGTGCACAGGCTGGGTCCTCCGCGCGCAGCGTAGCACGGGCCATCACCCGCCGGCCCAATCCGAAGCAGAATCGGGCCTCACTCTTGGACTCTCGAAGGATGGACGAAATGGACGCGGAAGAACTCAACGCACGGCTCCGATCGCTCGAGCTGAGGGCCGTCGCCCAGACCGCGGCCCTCGCGGTCCTGCTCCAGGAGCAGCCCAACGCATCGGCGAAGCTGCACATGGTCGCCGAGCACCTGGTCGACGCGCCGCCGATTCCCTTGTCCGATGAAGACCTGGTCAAGGTCGCGGCCTACATCCAGGCGATGCTCGGCGGTCCCTGGATCGACTAGGAAGATGCAGGAGTCGCAAGCTGCCGGTCGAGCAGCACCGCGACGTGGACCGCCTCGCGCTGCGCGCCGTCGGCGATCTGGTGGCGGCAGCTGGTGCCATCGGCCACCACGATCGCGTCGGGACTACACCGCACCGCCGGCAGCAGGCTGGCTTCCGCCATCTGCATCGAGACCTCGTAGTGGGCCGCCTCGTAGCCGAAGCTTCCGGCCATCCCGCAGCATGAGCTCTCGATCAGCTCCGGCTTGGCGCCGGGAATCAGCTTGAGGACATCGAGGATCGGGCTCACCGCGCCGAAGGCCTTCTGGTGGCAATGGCCATGCAGCAGGATCGGCTGGTCCACCGCCTTGAGCGCCAGCCGGAACCGGCCCGCCTTCACTTCACGCGCGATGAATTCCTCGAACAGCAGCGCCTGACCGGCGACCTTGTCGGCCTTGGCCCCGAGCCCCATGACCAGCGTCTCGTCGCGCAAGGTCAGCAGGCACGAGGGCTCGAGGCCGACGATCGCAATGCCGGCTTCCGCCAACGGCACCAGCGCATCGATCAATGCACCGGCCCTGGCCCTGGCTTCGTCCACCATGCCATTGGCGAGGTAGGTGCGGCCGCAGCAATGATGACCGCGGTCCTTCTGAACCGTGTGCAGCAGGTAGCCGGCGGACTTGAGCACGCGCGCAGCGGCCCAGGCGTTCTGGCTTTCGAAGTTGCCATTGAAGGTGTCGACGAACAGCACCGCCACCTTGCGACCTTCTCGCGCCGCGGCAATGGCCTGCTCGCGGCTGGCGAACGTCGAAGCGTCGGCAGCGCGCCAGAAGGTGTCGCTGCGCCACACGGGCAGTGATCGCCTGGCGGAAAGGCCCAGCACCTTTTCACCGAGCCAGCGTGCAGCCGGCACGCTGTTGCGCAGATTGAGCAGCCACGGCACCCGGCTGGCCAGGTGGGCATAGTCCGGCAAGCGGGCGATGAGCCGGTCCTTGAGCGTGTGGCCGTGCTTCTTCTTGTAGTGCGCCAGGAACTCGATCTTCATCTTCGCCATGTCGACGCCCGTCGGGCAGTCGCGCTTGCAGCCCTTGCAGCCGACGCACAGGTCCATCGTCTCGTGCATGGCCTCGCTGGTGAAGGCGTCGGGACCGAGCTGGCCGGAGATGGCGAGCCGCAGCGTGTTGGCGCGGCCGCGCGTCAGGTGCTGCTCGTCGCGCGTCACGCGGTAGCTCGGGCACATCGTGCCGGCGTCGAACTTGCGGCAATGGCCGTTGTTGTTGCACATCTCGACGGCCTTGGCGAAGCCGCCCGTGAGGTCGCCGCCGGTGCCCGGCGCCGTGGTCGCTTCCGTCACCGGATCGGCCTGCACGTTCCATGCGGACCAGTCGAGAACCGGCGTGAGCGGGATGCGCCGGTAGGGCTTCGGTGCCGTCGCCGGTGCGAAGCGGAACAGCGCGCCGTCGTCCATCTTCGGCGGATCGATGATCTTGCCGGGGTTGAAGAGATTGATCGGATCGAGCTTCTGCTTGATGGACCGGAAGGCCTCGTTGATCGCCGGGCCGAACTGCCATTCGATCCACTCGCCGCGGCACAGGCCGTCGCCGTGCTCGCCGCTGAAGGCGCCCTTGTACTTGCGCACCAGCGCGCCCGCTTCCTCGGCGATGGCGCGCATCTTGGACCCGCCATCGGTGCGCATGTCCAGGATGGGCCGCACGTGCAGCGTGCCGACCGAGGCGTGGGCATACCAGGTGCCCCTGCTGCCGTGCCTCGCGAACACTTCGGTGAGGCCGTCGGTGTAGTCCGCCAGATGCTCGAGCGGCACCGCGCAGTCCTCGATGAAGCTCACCGGCTTGCCGTCGCCCTTGAGGCTCATCATGATGTTGAGGCCGGCCTTGCGGACCTCCCACAGGTTCTTCTGCGGCGCGTCGTCGCGCATCTCGACCACGCTGCCGGGCAGGCCGAGCTCGCCCATCAGGTCGACCAGGTCCTTCAGCCTGGGCAGCAGCGAGGCCTTGTCGCCGCCCGAGAACTCGACCAGCAGGATGGCGGCGGGCCGGCCTATGAGCGCGGTCTCGACCGTCGGCCTGAAGGCGGGGTTGGCGAGGCTCAGCTCGATCATCGTGCGATCGACCAGCTCGACCGCCGTGGGGCCCAGCTTGACGATGTGCTGCGCCGAATCCATGGCCGCTCGGAAGCTCGGGAAGTTGACGACGCCCAGCACCTTTGCGCGCGGCAGTTCCGCGAGCTTGAGCGTCAGGCTGCGGGTGTAGGCCAGCGTGCCTTCGGCGCCGATCAGCAGGTGCGCCAGGTTGACGCTGCCGTCCGTCGTGTAGGGCTTCTCGCTCTGGTTGTCGAAGATGTCGAGGTTGTAGCCGGCGACCCGGCGCATCACCTTGGGCCAGCGCGCGTGGATCTCGCCGCGGTGCTGGAGCACCAGCTGCCGCACATGCAGCGCGATGTCGCTGGCCCTCGCACCCAGGTTCGAGACCGGACCGAAGTCGACCAGTTCGCCGTCGGACAACCAGGCGCTCGCGCCGGCGACGTTGTGCACCATGTTGCCGTAGGCGATGGAGCGCGAGCCGCAGGAGTTGTTGCCCGCCATGCCGCCGAGCGTGGCTTGCGCGCTGGTCGACACGTCGACCGGATACCACAGCCCGTGCGGCTTGAGCTGCGCGTTGAGGTGGTCGAGCACGATGCCCGGCTCGACCGTGACGGTGCGGCGGTCGAGATCGAGATCCAGCACGCGCCGGAAGTGCTTGCTGTTGTCGATCACCAGCGCCGCGCCGGTGGTCTGGCCGCACTGGCTGGTGCCGCCGCCGCGTGCCAGCACCGGCACCTTGAGATCGCGCGCCACGTCGATGGCGGTCGCGATGTCGCGCTCGGTCTTCGGCACCAGCACGCCTACCGGCATGATCTGGTAGATCGACGCATCGGTCGCATAGCGGCCGCGCGATGCGTCGTCGAAGAGCACTTCGCCCTGGGTCTCGGCCGCCAGCCGCCTGGCCAGCGCCTCGCAGGTTTCGTTGGGAGGCAGGACCGTACCGGCGGGCTGCAGATGGCTGGCGGGCTCGATGCGCATGGGGTGGGCTTCAGGTCTTGGCCGCTGGGGCCCGTGGATAGATTTCGCCGGCGCGCAGGAGCTCCAGCACGGTGTCGCGCTTGCGGTTCAGGTGCTCGACCAGCACCTGCCGCATCGCGGCAGGGTCACGGGCGCCCAGGGCTTCGATCATTCGCTCGTGCTCGGCCACCGCGCCGGCCCACTTGGCTTCGTTCTGGTTGGTGCGAAAGCGCAGCGACTGCACGCGCGCATTGACCGCACGGTAGGTGCTGGTCAGCACCGGGTTCTTGGCCGCGTCGTTGATCGCCGCGTGGATGCGGGCGTTGATCCGGTAGTAGCCGGAGAGGTCGCGGCGCGCGAAGCAGGCCATCATCTCGTAGTGCAGAGCGCGCACTTCTGCCAGTTCGCCGTCGGTGATGCGCTGCGCCGCCAGTTCGCCGGACATGGCTTCGAGCATCGACAGCAGCTCGAAGGTGTTGACCACGTCGGCCTCGGTCAGCTTGACGGCCACCGCGCCGCGATTGGGCAGCAGGTCGACCAGCCCCTCCGCCGCGAGCAGCTTGATGGCTTCGCGCAGCGGCGTGCGCGAGACCCGCAACTGCTCGCACAACTCGCGCTCGTTGAGCTTGGCGCCGGGTGCGATCTGCCCTTCGATCAGCATGGTTCGCAAGCGCGACGCGACCTGGTCATGCAGCGCGAGGCGCGAGATTTCTATCACTTCAGCCATGGCTTCATTTCCCTTGAGATGCATTTTGAATGCAAATTCACGATGTATCAATCATTGTGCGTAGGGGATAACGATCATGATTTTTTGTGTTTTGAATGCAAAACTGAAAAGGAAAGGACGGCCCCATGCTTCAACTCGACTCCCATCCCACCGGCAGGCATTTCCTGCAGATCCCCGGTCCGAGCCCGGTGCCCGACCGCATCCTGCGCGCGCTGAGCCTGCCCACCATCGACCATCGCGGGCCCGAGTTCGGCGCCCTCGGCCGCAAGGTGCTGGCGGACATCCGGCAGGTCTTCAAGACGCAGCATCCGGTGGTCATCTATCCGGCCTCGGGCACCGGGGCCTGGGAGGCGGCGCTGTCGAACACGCTGAGCCCCGGCGACCATGTGCTGATGTTCGAGACCGGCCACTTCGCCTCGCTCTGGCAGAAGATGGCCACGCGCCTGGGCATCTCGACCGAATTCCTCGCCTATGGCGGAACGGACGACCACCTGCCTCAGGCAGCGGGCTGGCGCCACGGCGTGCAGGCCGACCTGATCGAGGCCCGCCTGCGCAAGGACACCGAGAAGAAGATCAAGGCCGTGTGCGTGGTCCACAACGAGACCTCGACCGGCGTCACCTCCGACATCGCCTCGGTGCGCCGCGCCATCGATGCGGCGGGTCACCCGGCCCTGCTGATGGTCGACAGCATCTCAGGCCTGGCGAGCGCCGACTTCCGCCACGACGAATGGGGCGTGGACGTGACCATCAGCGGCTCGCAGAAGGGGCTGATGCTGCCGCCGGGCATCAGCTTCAACGCCATCTCGCCGCGGGCGCTCGACACGATGAAGAGCGCGAAGCTGCCCCGGTCTTTCTGGGCCTGGGACGAAATCGTCGAGATGAACAAGGACGGCTACTGGCCCTACACGCCCAACACCAACCTGCTCTACGGCCTGTCGGAATCACTGGACATGCTCCTCGGCGAAGGGCTGGACAACGTCTTCGCGCGCCACCAGCGCTGGGGCGCGGGGGTGCGCGCCGCGGTGAACGCCTGGGGCCTGCCGATCCAGTGCGCCGACCCGGCCGTGTACTCGCCGGTGCTCACTGGCGTGATCACGCCCGAGGGCATCGACGCCGACGCGGTGCGCCGCCTCATCCACCAGCGCTTCGACCTGTCGCTCGGCACCGGGCTGGGCAAGCTCAAGGGCCGCATGTTCCGCATGGGCCACCTCGGCGACAGCAACGACCTGACGCTGGTCGCGATGGTCGCCGGCGTCGAGATGGGCCTGAAGCTCTCCGGCGTGAAGCTCGCCGGCAGCGGCGTGCAGGCCTCGATGGACTACTTCGCCGGCCACGCGGCGCCGGCCGCGCTGCAGAAGGCCGCCTGAGCGCCGGCTCGTCATTCAAAACAACGGAGACACCATGCAAAGACGTTCCTTCATCCAGGCCGCGGGCGCCGCCGCGGCCGCCCTGGGCGTGCCCAGCGTGTTCGCACAGGAATGGCCCACCGGCCCGGTGCGCATCGTGGTCGGCTTCCCGCCCGGCGGCGGCACCGACGCGCTGGCCCGCGTGGTCGCGCAGAAGCTGTCGGTGATGTGGAACCAGACGGTCATCGTCGAGAACAAGGGCGGTGTCGCGGGCGTGCTGGCCGCCGAGTACGTGTCGACCCAGCCGAGCGACGGCAGCACGCTGCTGATGGCGCACATCAACAGCCACGCGCTGGCGCCCAGCCTGCAGCCGAAGCTGCGCTACGACGTGCAGCGCGACTTCGTGCCGATCGTGCTGGTCGGCGTCACGCCCAACCTGCTGATCGCAAGCCCGACGCAGAAGGCCGTGACCGTGAAGGACATCGTCGCCCTGTGCGCCGCGGAGCCCGGCAAGGTGAGCTTCGGCTCGGCCGGCGCCGGGTCGGCGCAGCATCTGGCGCTGGAGATGTTCAAGCTCCAGGCCAAGGTCGATGCGCTGCACGTGCCCTACAAGGGCAGCGGGCCGCTGCTGGCCGACCTGATGGGCAGCCAGATCCAGTACAGCTTCGAGACCATGACCGCCGCGACCCCGCACGTGAAGAGCGGCAAGGTGATCGGCGTGGCGCAGACGCGGCTCAAGCGCGCCAAGGGCCATCCCGGCATCCCGACCATGCAGGAACAGGGCTTCGAGGGCTTCGAAGCCACCACCTGGTACGGCCTTGCCGGCCCCGGCAAGCTGCCGTCGGCCATCGCCGACAAGATCAACCGCGACGTCAACACGGTGCTGGCGATGCCCGATGTGCAGGAGCGCCTCGACACCTACGGCGCCGAGGACGGCGGCGGCTCGCGCGACAAGTTCGCCAAGTTCATCTCAAGCGAGATCGACAAGTGGGCGCGCGTGGTGCGCGACGGCAAGGTCAAGGTCGACGCCTGAGGATCGGCTGGCGCCGCGCTAGGGCTGATTCAACTGCGCGTAGGGCACGAAGGCGGCGCCGCCCCAGTTAGCCTGCAGCAGGACGCCCTTGTCGGTGAACTGGTAGGTGGAGACGAAGGGGTTGAAGGAGGTCGACATGTCGGCCGACGCGCCCGCTGTGTTCAGCTTCATGGTGGCGTCGGCCGATGCGGCGACGTCGGCGCCCAGCTTTCGGAACTGGTCGAACACCTCGCGGTTCTTGAACACCATCACCTGCCGGAAATCCTTGTAGCCGATGCCCGGCCCGGTACCGGCGCGCGTTGCGATCATGAAGGTGTTCGCCCGCGTCGCGTTGTCGACCAGCACGCCGGTGCCGCGCGCCCCGACGAAGAGAAGGACGTTGATCTGCGAGGAGTCGAACACCGCGTAGCCGACCGCCTTGGCCACTTCGTCGCGGGCCTCCGGCTTTTGCGCAAAGAGCTCTTCGAGCGTCCGGTCGCGCATGGCGAGGATCTCCGCCTTGGCTTTCGGGACTTCGGCAGCCGGCAGGGTGGGCTGCACCGAACTGGCACCTTGAGACGATCCTCCCGAGGCGCAGGCCGACAGCAGGACGGGCAGCAGGAAGAGCATCCAGGCAAGACGGTGCATGTCGAAGTCCTATGGAGCGAGCCAGAAGCGGCGGCTCGGGCGTGCCATTGTGCCGCGGCGGCGGATGGGGCGGGAGGCATTTCATCTCCGGACGAATGGCTTGCTATCATCGCTATTCACAAATTGAATAGCGATCGAGAGGAACCGACCATGACGATTTTCCCGAGGCTCCGCAGCGCGGCCCTGGTCGCGACGCTGCTGCTGGGCAGCGCCGCTTGCAGCGCGCAGGAATTGATCGTCTCCGCCGCTGCCAGCCTGACGAACGCCTTTCAGGCGGCCGGCAAGGCCTTCGAGCAAGCCCGGCCGGGCGCGAAAGTCGCTTTCAACTTCGCGGCATCGGGACCGTTGCTGGCCCAGATCCAGCAAGGCGCGCCGGTCGACGTGTTCGCGTCGGCCGACCAGGAGACCATGAACCGCGCGGCCAGCGCCAACCTGATCGCGCCGGCGACGCGGGTCGACTTCGCGGCCAACACGCTGGTGCTGATCGTGCCTGCGGCCTCGACCCAGGCCCCGAAGCAGCTCGGGGACCTGACGAACCCGTCGTTCCAGCGCATCTCGACCGGCACGCCGGCGACCGTCCCGGTCGGGCGCTACACCATGGAGGCGATCGACAAGGCCGGCCTCACGGCGCCGCTGCAATCGCGCTGGATCTATGGCGAGAGCGTGCGCCAGGTGCTCAACTACGTGGCCCGCGGCGAGGTCGATGCCGGTTTCGTCTACCGCACCGACGCGCTGATCGAGCCCGAGAAGACCCGCATCGTGCTGACGATCCCGACCATCACGTCCGTGACCTATCCGATCGCGCAGATCGCCAGCAGCAAGAACGCCGCCCTGGCCGGCGAGTTCATCGCCTTCGTGCGCAGCGCGCCGGGCCAGGAGATCGTCCAGCGCTACGGCTTCTCGAAGCCCTGACGCGGCGCCGGGCAGCACATGCACGCCTTGTTCGTCCCGCTCTGGCTGACGCTCAAGGTCGCACTGTTCGCCACTTTGATCGCCGCGGCCATCGGCATCGCGCTGGGATGGTGGCTGGCGCGCCGGCCCTTCCCCGGCCGCAGCGTCGTCGACTCGCTGCTGATGCTGCCGATGGTGCTGCCGCCGACCGTGATCGGCTACTACCTGATCGTGCTGATCGGACGCAACGGCATCCTCGGCCAGTACCTCGACCGCTGGTTCGGCATCAACCTGATCTTCACCTGGCAGGGCGCGGTGATCGCGGCCTCGGTGGTCTCGCTGCCGCTGGTCTACAAGGGCGCGCGGGCCGCCTTCGAGGAAGTCGATGGCCGTTTCGCCAATGCCGCGCGAACCCTCGGCGCCGGCGAGCTCGAGGTCTTCCTGCGGGTGTCGCTGCCGCTGGCCATCCGCGGCATCGCGGCCGGCGTCATGCTGGCCTTCGCGCGCGCCATGGGCGAGTTCGGCGCGACGCTGATGATCGCCGGCAACCTGCCCGGCAAGACCCAGACCCTGTCGATCGCCGTCTACGAGGCGGTCCAGGCGGGCAACGACCGCCAGGCCCTGTGGCTGACGCTGGTGATCTCGCTGGTCTGTATCGGGGTCCTCGTGGCCTCGGGCCGGCTGCTGCAGGCGAGGCATTGAGATGGCCGCGCTCGAAGTCCAGCTGCAGCTCACCTTGCATTCGCCCGACCGCAGCTTCGAACTGAACGTCGATTTCACCGCAGCGTCGCGGCGCACCGCATTGATCGGGCCATCGGGCTCCGGCAAGTCGACGGTGCTGCAGGCCATCGCCGGCCTGCTGCCCCAGGCGCGCGGCCGGGTGCGGGTCGGCGGGCAGGCGCTGCTGGACACACCGCGGGGCATCGACCTGCCGGCACGCGAGCGCCGGGTGGGCGTGGTGTTCCAGGACTATGCGCTGTTCCCGCACATGACGGTGGAGCAGAACCTGCAGTTCGGCCTGCGCCGCCTCGGCCAGCGCGTGGATGCCGGGCACGCACGGCGCGTCGACGCGCTGATCCGGCAGTTCGATCTCGCGAGCCTGCGCGGCGCGCTGCCGCGCAACCTGTCCGGCGGCCAGCGGCAGCGCGTGGCGCTGGCCCGGGCGCTCGCCATCGAGCCCCGCCTGCTCCTGCTGGACGAGCCGCTGTCGGCGCTGGATTCGCCGTTGCGCAAGCGGCTTCGACACGAGCTGGCCGAGATGCTCGAGCGCGTGCAGGTGCCGACGCTGCTGGTGACGCACGATCCGCAGGACGTGGAAGCGCTGGCGCAGGACATGATCTGTATCGACAACGGTCGAATCGTCGATTGCGACCCCCTTCCAGGAGCCGTTTGACATGCCGCTGATCCGATGGGCGCGAAGGCGTCCTGGTGCTGTTCGAGCGCGACGGCCAACCGCTCGACGAGCGCGAGGCTCGCATCGCGCTCATCTCCGCGGCCGACCTGAAGACCGGCCCTCGGCACGTGCGCAATCTGAAGCGCATCGAGGTGCGCCCGCTGAACTGACGGCTCAATCTCGCCTGGCTGGCGCGGCGTCGAGGAGCTGCTTGAGTTCCGCCTTCCACAACTTCGCCATGCCGGTGGTGCCATGGCCCCGGGTGTCCTCGCTGGCGGGTATGAGGAACAGGCGGGCATTCTTCACCCGCTTGAGCTCGCGCTCCATGATGCCCAGCTCCGGCGGATTGCGTTCGTCGTCCGCCGAATTGATGGCCAGCAGCGGCGCCCGGATGCGTTCGAGGCCGGCCGAAGGGTCGTAGTCGCCCGAGGACTCCCACTGGTAGAGAAAGTCGTTCGCATCGGCCGTGAAGGGAGCGGCCAGCCGGCCATCGAGCAGCTTGTCGGCCGCCTCCCGGGTCGGGGCCAGCTTCTGGTAGGCCTGCGAGCCGCCGCTGGTGGCGATGCCGAAGAAGGCGTTGGCGGTCTTCAGCGCCGTCGGCTGGACCGTGTAGTTGCCGCCGTTCCATGCCGGGTCGTTGCGGACGCTGTCGATGATCAGCCGCCGCATCATCCAGTTGCGGCTGGCCATGGCCGTGGGCTGGGACGCCATGGGCACCAGCGCGTCCATGAAGTCGGGATACCGGACGCCCCAGATCCAGGTCTGCATGCCCCCCATCGAGTTGCCCAGCACCAGCCGCAGGTGGCGAATGCCCAGGCCCTCGGTCACCAGCCGGTATTGCGCGAGCACCATGTCGTCGTAGTCGTACTGCGGGAACTTCGCGCGCAGCCCGTCGGAGGGCTTGGACGACTTTCCGTGACCGAGGCCGTCCGGCAGGATGATGAAGTATTTGCTCGCGTCCAACGGCTGGCCCGGGCCGAAGAGCTCGCCGCCGAAGGCGGCCGACAACATGCTCGCACCATTGCCGGCGGTGCCGTGCAGGATCAGCACCGCTTCGTTCGACGGCGAGCCGATCGTCGTGTAGTGCAGCTTCAGGGCCGGCATGACCTCGCCGGTGTGGAAGCGGAAGTCGCGCGCGACCCAGTCGCCCTCCCGGGTTGCGGGCGGGTCCGCCGCCAGCGCGGTCGCGAGCCCGGCCAGGGTGAGCAGCAAGCCGCCTGCGATGCCACGCAGCGTTCTGAAGAGTGCCATGCGAATGTCTCCGTTCTGGTTGTGTCTGGTCCGGCGGCGAGCCTATTCGCAAAGCCGCGGCTTGCCAACGGCATCGGGCCCGATGCCTCAGTGCACCGCGTCGTCGACGCTCCAGTTCGCATAGACCGCCGCCGGAAGGTCCGGCGAACCCACCTGCGCAAGCAGGTCGCGCACCCGGTCCTTGACGCGCGCCAGCACCAGCTCGGCCCGGCGCGCGCGGACGAAGGCGGCGAAGTCGCACAGGGCCTCGATGGTGGTGGCGTCCAGGTCGGGCGACTCCTCCAGGCTCAGCACGAAGCGTTGCAGGCCGGGCGTGGCGTCGATGCGGTTGCGGATGCTCGCGAACACCGCCTCGGCGTTGCCGAAGAAGAGCGGCACCTCCGGCCGCGCGATCAAGGTGGCGGGCGGCACCACCGCCTCGGGATGGCGCGCCGTGTCGACGTAGTCGTGGCTCTGGCCGAGCCGGCCGAGCCAGCTGACCGTCGTGCGGGCGAAGCCCCGCAGCAGCAGCAGCAGGCTCACGCCGATGGCGGCCAGCAAGCCGTCGAGCACGCCGAGCAGCAGCACCGCGACCACCGCCACGATCGAGATCAGCCGGTCGCGCCGCCACCTGAAATACGGCTTGAGCACGGTCGGGCTCAGGCTGTGGCTGACGGCGTGGATCACGATCGCGGCCAGCAGCGGCTCGGGAATGTGCGCGATCCATGGCAGCAGGGTCAACACCGCGAGCAGCACCACCAATCCGGCGATGGCGCCGGCCGCACGGCTCTGCGCCCCGGAGGACTCGTTGGCCGAGGTCGCCGAATAGCCGGCGCCCACCGGCATCCCTTGCAGCAATCCGGCGCCGATGTTGGCGACGCCCAGCGCCAGCAGGTCGCGGTTGATCGACACGTTGTCGCCGTGCCGCAGCGCGAAGGTGCGGATCGAGCCATAGGATTCGGCATAGAGGATCAGCGCCACGGCGAAGGCCAGCTCGCCCAGGCGCAGCCAGTGCGCCCGGTCCAGCGTCGGAAGTGCCGGCTCGCCGAGCCCGATCACGATCGGCCCCACCGGCGACACGCCCCAGGCCTGGCACCAGCCGGCGCGGTCGAGCAGGATGCCCGCGACGATCACGAGCAGCGCCGCCGGCACGGCGCGCCAGCGCGCCAGCGCCCGCATCAGCACCAGCGCGATGGCCGCCATCGCGGCGCCGGCCAGGTTCCACTGCCGCCAGCCCGCCGCCAGCTCCGCGACCAGCGGGAAGAAATCGCCATGCCCCGGATGGACCACCAGCACCTTGGGCAGCTGCTTGACAACGATCGTCAAGGCCAGGCCGAGGGCGAAGCCGCGCAGCACCGGCTTGGCGATCAGGCTCGAGACCGCCCCCAGCTGCGCCAGCGCCGCCGCCACGAAGAACGCGCCGGCCAGCAGCACGACGCCGACGCTGAGCGCGGCGCGGGTCGCCGGATCCACCGCGCCCATGGAATTGGTGGCCGCCAGCAGCACGGTGGCCGAGGACGAGGTGGCCGACACGATCGCGAAGCGGCTGCTGCCGAGCAGCGCGTAGACGAACAGGCCCACCAGCAGCGCGATCACGCCCGCCTGCGGCGGCAGCCCGGCCAGGCCCGAGTAGGCCACGGCCTCGGGCAGCAGCAGGCCGGCGATCGAAGTGCCGGCCACCAGGTCGGCGAGGCGGGTGGGTGCCTTCATCATGGCCTGCGGTGCCTGTTGCGCCACGCCTGCGGCGCGCAGCCGAACTGGGCGCCGAACCAGCGCGAGAAGGCGCTGTGGCTGCCGTAGCCCAGCATGACGGCGATCTGACCCATGTCGTAGCGCGGGTTGGCCAGGTAGCGTTGCGCGAGCTCGCGGCGCACCTGGTCGAGCAGTGCCGTGAACGACAGTCCCTCGGCGTCCAGCGTGCGTTGCAGGGTGCGCATGCTGCGGCCCAGCCCCTGCGCCACGCCGGCGCAAGTGGCGCGACCCGAGGGCAGCAGCAGGTAGATGGCGCGGCGCACCTGTTGGGCGGTGCTGGCGTCGCGGTTGCCGAACTGGGTGTCCACCAGCGTCTGGGCGTAGCGCGCCAGCGCGGGGTCGGCCAGCAGGTTGGGCTCGTTCAGGTCGGCCGCCTTGCAGACGATGCCGTTGAACTCCGCGTCGAACTCCACGCGGCAGGCGAACAACCGCTTGTGCACGGCCAGATCCTTCGGGGCCGAGTGGCCGAAACACACGCGTTGAGGCCGCCAGCGCTCGTGCAGCAAGGCCGCGCAGGTGCGGTAGAGCACGCCGATCGCCAGGTCCACCGACTGCGGCATGGGCCCCGCGGCCACGATGTCTTCGCGCAGGATGACCATGCTGCCGGCATCTTCCATCTGGATGGCGAGCGACTCGTTGAGCAGGTGCGAGTAGGCGATCAGCGTGGCCAGCGCCTGGCGCAAGGTGGCCTGGTGCAGCAACAGCAGGCTCAGCACGCCGAAGTGCGACAACTGGCGCGATTCGGCCATGCGCAGGCCGAAGGTGTCGCACTGCGTGGCCGCGGCGGCGTCCTCCACCAGTTGCGCGGCCACCGCGGCCTCGATGAGCTGGTCCGGCTCGCGAACCAGCGCTCGCCGCAGGCCGGCGCGGCGCAGGGCCCGGTCGGCGTCGCCGCCCAGGGCGTGCATGACCTCGGCAAAGCCGGTCAGGGCCGCTGCTCGCACCAAAGTCACCATCTGCGGCCCCTCCTGGGGAAACCCGAACTGGCACGAAGAGTACAGCCGGTGGCACGAAATGCAAAGCGTGGAAGCCCGCTCGTTCCTACAGTTGCGCCCACTGGACGACAGATCCAATCCCGATCCTCCCGATGGAGACAACGATGCGTATCGAACCACTGACTGGCGCCATTGGCGCAGAAGTCTCAGGTGTCAGCCTGGCCGACGCGGCCCATGACGCCGGCCTGTTTGCCGAGATCAGGGCCGCGCTGCTGGCGCACAAGGTGGCGTTCCTGCGCGGCCAGGATATCGCCCGCGCCGACCACGTGGCCTTCGCGCGCCGCTTCGGCGAGCTGGAAGACCACCCCGTCGTCGGCAGCGATCCCGACCACCCCGGCCTGGTGCGCATCTACAAGTCGCCCGAGAGCCCGGCCGAACGCTACGAGAATTCCTGGCACGCCGACGGCACCTGGCGCGAGGCCCCGTCCATGGGCGCGGTGCTGCGCTGCATCGAGTGCCCGCCGGTGGGCGGGGACACCATGTGGACCAACATGGCGCTGGCCTACGAGAAGCTGCCTGCGCACATCAAGGACCTGATCGCCCCGCTGCGCGCGCGCCACAGCATCGAATGCACCTTCGGCGCGGCGATGCCGATCGAGAAGCGCCACGCGCTGCGCGCCCAGTACCCCGACGCCGAGCATCCCGTGGTGCGCACCCACCCCGAGACCGGCGAGAAAGTGCTGTTCGTGTGCGGCTTCGCCACGCACTTCACCAACTTCCACACCGCCGCCAATGTGCGCGTCGGACAGGATTTCGCGCCGGGCTCGGCGCAGCTGCTCCAGTACCTCATCAGCCAGGCCGCGATTCCGGAGTACCAGGTGCGCTGGCGCTGGAAGCCCAACGATGTCGCCATCTGGGACAACCGCGCCACGCAGCACTACGCGGTGATGGACTACGCCCCCTGCCATCGCCGGATGGAACGCGCCGGAATCATCGGCACCCCCACCGCCTGACCCCTACCCCCAAGGAGAAACCACCATGAACTTCCTCGACGGCCACCTGTTCCCCGAGAACATGCAACCCCTGATCATCACCGCCGCGCCCTATGCGCCTTCCTACGTGCCCTCGGATTTCCCCGGCGAAATCGCGGTGACGATGGAAGAACAGATCCAGATGGCGGTGGACTGCTACGACGCCGGCGCCACGGTGCTGCACCTGCACGTGCGCGAACTGGACGGCAAGGGCAGCAAGCGGCTGTCCAAGTTCAACGAACTGATCGCCGGCGTGCGCGCCCGCGTGCCGGACATGATCATCCAGGTCGGCGGCTCGATCAGCTTCGCCCCCGAGACGGATGGCGCAGCGGCCAAGTGGCTCAGCGACGACACGCGGCACATGCTGGCCGAACTGGACCCCAAGCCCGACCAGGTGACGGTGACCATCAATACCGCGCAGATGAACTTCCTGGAGCAGTTCGACCACCGCGACGTGCAAGGCAGCTCGCTGGAAGACCCGGTGGTCTTCAACGCCTACAAGGAAATGACCGTGCCCGCGCAGCCCGGCTGGGCCGAGGAGCACATCCGCCGCCTCACCGCCGCGGGCATCCAGAGCGAGTTCCAGTGCTACAACCAGAACAGCCTCGAATCCGTGGAGCGCCTGATCCGCCGCGGCGTCTACAAGGGCCCGCTGGTGCTGAACTGGGTGGCCATCGGCGGCGGCATGGATTCGCCCAACCTCTACACCCTGGCCAACTTCGTGCGCGGCGTGCCCGATGGCGCGGTGCTGACGGTCGAAAGCTCGGTGCTCAACACGCTGCCCGTGAACATGTGGGGCATCGCCGCGGGGCTGCACGTGCGCACCGGCACCGAAGACAACCTGTGGAACCAGACCCGCACCGCCAAGATCGGCACCGCCAAGCAGATCGAGCAGCTGGTGCGCATCTCGGGTGAGCTGGGCCGCCCGATCGCGACGGCGAAGCAGGCGCGCGAGATCTGCCGTATCGGCGTGTTCTACGACACGGCGGAAGAAGCGCTGGCCGCCAACGGCTTCGCACCCAACGCCCCTGGCCGCCAGCAGGGCTTCCTGCGCAAGGCCGCATAAGAAATACATCCCTAGGAGACAACCCCATGCAACCCCGTTTTTCCCTTGTTGTCGCCGCCGCTGCCCTCTTGTGCACGAGCGCCGCGATGGCCTTCACCGACAAGCCCGTCAAGCTCGTGGTGCCCGCCCCGCCGGGCGGCACCATCGATGTGTTCGCCCGCATCATCAGCGACCAGCTCTCGCAAGAGATCAACCAGCCCGTGATCGTTGAAAACAAGCCGGGCGCGGGCGGCGCGGTGGCCATCAAGTACATGCTCTCGCAGCCTGCCGACGGCCAGGTGCTGCTGGTCAGCGTGACCAACGTGCTGACCGAATCGCCGCACGTGGTCAAGAGCGGCTTCGACCCGCTCAAGGATGTGAAGCCCATCGCGGAGATGGCGCGCTCCTACATGCTGTTCATTGCCGCGCCGCAGTTCCCGGCCAATGACGCGAAGGAAGCCATCGCCTACGTGAAGGCCAACCCCGGCAAGGTTTCGGTGGCCTCCTACAGCCCCGGCACCTCGTCGCAGTACGCCAGCGCCATCCTGAACAGGAAGGCCGGGCTGGACATGGAGCACGTGGCGTTCGCCGGCTCGGCCCCTGCGCTGGCCCAGGTCATGGGCAACCAGATCCCGCTGATGTTCGATGGCTCGGTCACCTCCAAGCCGATGATCGCGGCGGGCAAGGTCAAGCTGCTGGCCGTGGCCTACAAGAGCCGCATGCCCGAATACCCGAACGTGCCCACCATGGCGGAGCTCGGCTACCCGGAGGTGAACTTCAGCAACTGGAGCGGCGTGTTCGCCTCGTCGCAGACGCCCCCGGCGCTGCTGGCCAAAATCCACGCGACACTCACCAAGATCAACGCCTCGCCCGTCGTGCGGGCGCGCTACGCCAGCACCGGCTTCGAGCCCATCACGGAATCGCGCACGCTGGAGCAGGCCGCCGAGGACGTGCGCACGGAATACGAGCGCAACGGGGAGATCGTGAAGGCCTTCGGCATCAAGTTGAACTGACTCGGAAGGGCGTGGCGCCTGTTCGACCCTCCTCGCCCGTCAGGCGCCGAAGACCAGCAGCAAGTTGTTCGCGGGCATGTCATGGCGCTCACGCAGGGCCAGCCCGGCCCGGCGCGCCTCTGCCGCCACCTCGTCCAGGTGGCGGATGCCCCAGGCGGGGTCGCGGGCCCGCAGGCTCTGATCGAAGGCCAGGTTGCTCGGCGCCGGCGGAACATCCGCTTCGAAATAGGGGCCGTAGGTGATCAGCAGTCCGCCCGCCACCAGGTGCCGCGCGGCGCCTGCCATGAGGGCGGCGCACGCCGCAGCCGGCGCGATGTGCAGCATGTTGGCGCAGTAGATGACGTCGAAGCGCTGGCCCGCATCGTCCCGCGGCAGCCATCGGGGCGACATCACGTCCAGCAGCAGCGGCGGCCTGAGGTTGGCCAGCCCCGACCGGGCCACCCGCTCGGCGATCGCGGGCAGCATCGCCGCGTCCGCGTCGCTGGGCTGCCAATCCCATTGGCCGAGTGCCGCGGCGAACCACGCGGCATGCTGGCCGGTGCCGGAGGCGATCTCGAGGGCGGCACCGCGCTCGCCGAGGACGCGGCGCAAGACGTCGAGGATGGGCTGCTTGTTGCGGTCGGCGGCCGGGCTGCTGGGAAGGTCTGACATCCTGGTCGGGCGATCGGCCATCTATTGCCGGGCCATCGCCATGTGCAGGGCATCCTCCGGCGCGATCAGATGGTCCACGCTCTCCGCGGCATCGGCGATGGCGAGCTGCACGCCCTTGACGCGCCCGTTGAACGCGTTGTCCTTCGGTCCGTAGTCGGGGGACACCGGCGCGCCGCTGTCTTCGCCCACATCGCAGCCGTCGTCCGCCGAGAAGATCATCGCCTGGGTCATCGGAAGGGAACCCTCGCCGACCTTCTGGCCGTCGACGAACAAGCTCACCTCACCGCCCTTGCCGAGACCGCCGCCGGCGTAGGCGAACTCCATGCGCACCTGATGCTCGCCGGAAGGCAGCGGCTGCGCGGACTCCACGAAATAGTGGTTCACCCCCGCCACGTTGTAGCAATACTTGAGCTTGCCCTGATGCGCGTAGAGGCTCCAGCCGCCGATGTTCGCGCCCTGGGCGATGATCACGCCGCGCGCGCCGGAGTCAGGGACCTCGATCTGGGCGGTGACCGAGTGGGACTTGTTCTTGAGGTTGAGCACGCAGTTCTCCGACAGCCGGCTCATGCCGCCGAACAGCAGCTGCGTCTTTCCCCTGATCAGGACGGGCCGGCCGGCGGTGTCGGGATTCATCTTTTCGACCACCCGGTCGTCGATGGGCAACACCTTGTAGCGCGATGCCTCGATCAGCCACAGGCGCTGCAGATCGTGCAGCTTGCCGGGCATCTGCTTGGACAGGTCGCGGGCCTGGCTCCAGTCCTTGGTCGTGTCGTAGAGCTCCCAGACGTCGTCGTCGAGCGGCACGGTCTTGCGACCCACGAGGACCCACGGCGTCCCGTGCTTGGTGACGGCCGTCCAGCCCTTGTGATAGATGCCCCGGTTGCCGAACATCTCGAAGTACTGCGTCTCGTGCCGCTCCGCCGCATTCGCGTCGTTGAAGGTGTACAGCATGCTGACGCCCTCGAGCGGGTCTTGCGGCACGCCGTTGACCTCGACCGGCTCGGGCAGGCCTGCCGCCTCGAGGATCGTCGGCGCGATGTCGATCACGTGGTGGAACTGCGAGCGCAGCTCGCCCTTGGCCTGGATGCCCTTCGGCCAATGGACGATCGTCCCGTTGCGTGTGCCGCCCCAGTGGGACGCCACCTGCTTGGTCCATTGGTAGGGCGTGTTCATCGCGTGGGCCCAGCCCACGGCATAGTGGTTGTACGACTCCGGGCCACCCAGCTTGTCGTAGCGGGCCATCAGGAACTCGGGCGTTTCGAGTGCGGCCAGTCCGTTGAAGTTGGCCATCTCGTTGTAGGCACCGTTCAAGGTGCCCTCGGCGGAGGCCCCGTTGTCGCCGACGATGTAGTAGACGAGCGTGTCGTCGAGGATGCCGAGCCTCTCGAGGCTGTCGAGCAGGCGGCCCACATGATGGTCGGTGAACTCCATGAAGCCTGCATAGACCTCCATCTGACGGCGCAGGATCGGCTTGAGCGCTTCCGGCATCGCGTCCCATGCGGGGATTTCCTCGTGCCGTGCAGTGAGTTCGCAATCGGCCGGGATCACGCCCAGGGCTTTCTGCCGGGCAATGGTTTCCTCGCGCAGCCGGTCCCACCCCTGGTCGAACTTGCCCTTGTACTTGTCGGCCCACTCCTTGGGTACGTGATGGGGTGCGTGCGTGGCGCCGGGCGCGAAGTAGGCGAAGAACGGCTTGTCGGGCGCCAGCGCCTTCTGCTGCCCGATCCATGACATGGCCTTGTCGGTCATGTCCTCCATCAGGTGATAGCCCTCCTCGGGGGTCTTCTTCGGCTCGACCGGATTGGTGCCTTCATACAGGCTCGGATACCACTGGTTGGCTTCGCCGCCGACGAATCCGTAGAAATACTCGAAGCCGCCACCGCCGGTGGGCCAGGCGTCGAACGGGCCGACCGAACTCGTCTCCCACACCGGCACCTCATGGCATTTGCCGAACTGCGCCGTCGAGTAGCCGTTGAGCTTGAGCGTACGGGCCAGGGGGGACATGGAGTTGGGAAGCACCGAGCTGTAGCCCGGGGCCCCGGTGGCGATTTCGGTGATGCCGCCCATGCCGCAGGAGTGGTGGTTGCGCCCGGTCAGCAAGGCCTGTCGCGTGGGCGAACACAGCGCGGTGGTGTGGAAGCGATTGAACTTCAGGCCGGCGGCGGCCAGCTTTTCGGCATTCGGCGTCTGGCAAGGGCCGCCGAAGGCACTGGACGAGCCGAAGCCGGCATCGTCGATCAGGATGATCAGCACGTTGGGCGCGCCCCGGGGTGGGCGCAGTTGATCGATCGGCGGAAAGCGGGTGTCGGGGTCGCGCGCGTCGTAGGTGATCAGGCCGGGCCTGGACGTGTTGCGCATCGGCAGATGCGTACGAATTCGCGCTTCATCCAAATCCTGCTTGTTCGGCTTGGCTTGAGTGCTCACGACCTTCTCCTCGATGGATTCGATGGAGCGTTTTCACATCCGGACGCGCCCGCCCCTGGCGCCTCCGCTTTCGGGTGGAGGCGAAAGCGTACGCGAAACCCGTCCCGCCCGCCACAGGAAATTCCGGCCGCATCGCGGACGCCGACGGCTTCAGCCGAAAGTGAACGCGTAGGCCTGGGCCCCACCGTCGAGAAACTCGATCTCGAACAATCGATCGCTCCCGGCTTTCTGCTGGCGCACCAGCTGATAGAGCTTCTGGGCCTCGATGGTCCCATAGCCCTGTTCGTCGGTGTCCGCCCCGTGGTCTCCGAGCGGCGCCTTGCCATCGACCCGCACCCGGAAGCGCACCGGCTTGCCATCGGCGGCGGGGCCGAGCACCAGGTGCAGGTCGCGCGCCTGGAAGCGGTAGGCGATGCGGCCGTTCGCGCCGTTGGACACGGCGCGCTCGGGCTCGACGGTCCAGTCGCCGGCCAGCGCCCACTGGTTGGTGCGCAGGGAGGCGGGAATCTGGTAGCCATGCGCGCGACCGCCCGCGAAGCCGCCAGGCGATGCAAAGCCGCTCGCACGCGCGGTGCCCACATAGGTCTCGTTCGACATGGCGAGCTCCGGGCCGGGGGCCGCCTGGGTGCCCTGCCCCTTCGGCACGACCCCATCGGACGGCAGGTCGCGCTGCCCCGCTTCGCCCAGCAACTGCCGGATGATCTGCTCGGCCTTCTGGTAGCCGCCCTCGCCGAACTGGTGATGCCGGATGCGGCCCTCGGCATCGATGAAATAGAACGCCGGCCAGGACTGGTTGTCGAAGCGACGCCAGATCTTGAAATCGTTGTCCAACGCCACCGGGAAGTCGATGCCCAGATCCCGGGTCGCCGTGCGCACATTGGCAGCGCGCTTCTCAAAGGCGAACTCGGGCGAATGCACGCCGACGACGACGAGGCCCGCTTCCTTGTACTTCTGCGCCCAGGCACGAAGGTAGGGCAGCGTGCGCAGGCAGTTGATGCACGAATAGGTCCAGAAGTCGACCAGCACCACCTTGCCGCGCAGCGACTCGGGGGTCAGCGGTGGCGAATTGATCCATTCGGCCGCACCGGCCAGCGACGGGAAGTCGCCCTCCACACCCAGCCGGCGCAGCGGCGCTATCGAGGGCTCGGGCGTCGCAGCGGCCGTGCGCACCAGGCCCGCGTCTTCGTCTTCCTGCCGGGCGCTTGTCTCGGCGGGTGTCGGCTGCAGCTTCGGCATGCCGATCTTCTCCAGCAATGCCTGCTCCAGTGCCGATGTGGTGCCGACCGAGAGCCGGGCGAGCAGGCCGGTGTCCAGCCCCAGCGCGATCGCGCCCACGCCCACCAGCACGGCCGCACCGGCCGTGCGGCGCAGCCATTCGCCCGTGTGCAGCGAACGCTTCATGACCGAGATCAAGCGGCCACCGAACAGCAGCGCCGCGGCCAGCGAGGTGCTGGCCCCGGCCGCATAGGCCAGCAGCAACAGCGAGGCCCCGACGCTGGCACCGTTGAGCGCTGCGCCGGTCAGAATGAGCCCCAGGATCGGCCCCGCGCACGGCGCCCACAACAGCCCGGTGCCGACGCCCAGCAGCAGCGCCGAGAACACCGAGGTCTTGGCCGTCGGGCCGTCGTGCTGCGATTCGGCCAGCCGCAGCCCCAGCGCCACCAGGGGGCGGCTCAGGCGCTCGGCCAGGCTCGGGACCAACAGCGTCGCGCCGAAGAGCGCGAGCATCGCCATCGCCGCATAGCGCCCGTATTCGTTGAGCGTGACCACCCAGCCGCCGCCCACCGCCGCCAGCGTTGCGATGGCCGCGAAGGCGATGGCCATGCCGGTCAGCATCGGCAGGCCGTGCGAACGGAATGGCCGGTCGGCCCGTGCGAATACGAAGGGCAGCACCGGGAGGATGCAAGGGCTCAGGATCGTGAGCACCCCGCCCAGATAGGCGATGAGAAGGATCAACATGGTTCAATACGAAGCAAGGGGTCGGGTCGGCAGGGTGAGGCGTGCCTCCAGGCCGCCTTCGGGACGGTTTCGCAGCTCCAGTACGGCGCCCATGGCCATCGCGAGCTGGTGCGCGATGGCCAGGCCCAGGCCGGTGCCGCCGGTGCTGCGGTTGCGCGAGCTCTCGACGCGGTAGAAGGGCTTGAGGACGGCGTCCAGCTCGTCGGGCGGAATGCCGGGGCCGTTGTCGACCACGGCGATGACGAGTTCATCGTTGCCGGCCTGCACTCGCAGGCGCACATCGCTGCCGAAGCCGAGCGCGTTGTCGACCAGGTTCATGACGATCCGGCGCAGCGCATTCGGCCGGCCCACGATGGGCGCGCCGGCGCGTCCCTCGAGGCGCACCCGCTGGCCGGCGTCTTCGTAGTCGGCCACCATGCTTTCGAGCAGTGCGTCGGCATCCATGCGCAACGGCGGCTCGGTGGCGCCGTGCAGGGTGCGCGCATAGGTCACGCCTTCGCGCACCAGCGAATTCATCTCGTCGAGGTCCTGGCGGAACTTGACGCGGTCGTGTGCATCGTCCATCAGGTCGGTACGCAGCCGCATCCGAGTGATGGGGGTCTGCAGGTCGTGCGAAATGGCCGCGAGGATCTTCACCCGCTCCGACATGTAGCCGCCGATCCGCTGCTGCATGGCATTGAAGGCGCGCGCGGCGTGCGCCACCTCGGTAGGGCCTTCTTCGTCGAGCTTCTGCGCCTGGAGGTCGGGGCCCAGGTGGTCCGCCGCGGCGGCCAGGTCGGCCAAGGGCCGCGTGACCAGCCGCACAGCGAACCAGGCGCAGGCGGCCAGCACCAGCAGCTGCAGCGCCAGCACCCACGGCACCCAGGGCGACATCGGCATGCCCACGCGCATGGCGTGGACCACCACCGACGCGCCGTCGCTCAGCCGCACCTGGATCTGCAGGCCTTCGGGCGGCTGGCTCACCTGTGCGACCTTGACGATCTCGAACGGCCGCATCGCGTCGACCAGGGTCTTGGCGAATTGCTGCGACTGCCGGGATCGGGGATCCACCCCTTCGGCCCGGCCGCCCAGAACGAAATGGTAGTTGCGCCGTTCCAGCCGCTGGAGCCAGCCGGGCCGTTCGGCCGCGGGCAGACGATCGAGAACGGCGACCGAGCTGGCGATGTCGCGCTCGATGCCGGCGATCATCAGCTCGCGCATGGCCGTGTCGCGTTCGTAGCGGATGGCGGCGAAAGTCAGCAGCTGCGCGATCGCCAAGCCCACCACGATGACCAAGGTCACGCGGGCAAACAGGGTGCGCGGCACCAGGCGGCGCAGGAGGGCGCCGGTGCCGCTGCGAGCGGCGGGACTGGAAGCTGTGGCCATTGACGCGTTTATAAACCTCGGCTCGGCCGCAAGGCCCACGGCCTGCATCGCACGTTGTCGAGCGCCGAGGAGCACCATGGAAGTCCTTCCGTTCTGGCCCGTGTCCGGTCAGACCACGCTGATCGTGACGTCCACGTTGCCGCGCGTGGCCTTGGAGTACGGGCAGGTCTGGTGCGCCGCCTCCACCAGCGACTGGACGACCTCGCGCTCGACGCCCGGCACGCTGACGTTCAAGCGGGCCTTGAGGAAATAGGCGCCGTCGGCGTTGGCCAGGTCGATCTCCGCATCGACGGTCAGGTCGGCGGGCAGCTTGAGCGAGCGCTTGCCGGCGGCGAGGCCCATGGCACCGATGAAGCACGCCGACCAGCCGGCGGCGAAGAGCTGCTCGGGATTGGTGCCGTTGCCGGCCCCGCCGGGCGGCGACAGCTTGACGTCCAGATGGCCGTCGCTGCTGATCGAGGCGCCGGCGCGGCCGCCGGTGGTGCGGGTCTTCCCGGTGTAGAGGATCTTTTCGGAGGAGGTCATGGCGTGTTCCTTGAGGCGGTTCGAATGGAGAACGGCTGGATTGTTGGCTGCGTTCGAACGCGCCGGCGCATCCTGCGTATGCCTCTGTATCCGCGCGGGAAACGCACACACTACGTTTCAAGCCCGGCCTCCTGCGAGCCGGTTGGCGGCCGAAGCGGCAGGCAGGGCGCGCAACATAGTGTGGCGCCGCTGCATGTCGGATACTTGCGAATACAAACCCGCTGGCGGTGCGAAAGCGACAAGTTACATTGCGGCTGCCGCGGACCACACGCCCCACCCACGTCATGACCCCCAAGACCTCGGACCACATCCTCATCGTCGACGACGACCGGGAAATCCGCGAGCTGCTCACGACCTACCTGGTCAAGAACGGCTTGCGCGTCGTCGCCGTGCCCACCGGCCGGCACATGCGCGCGGCGCTGGAGGCGTCGGGCCCCTTCGACCTGATCATTCTCGACCTGATGCTGCCGGGTGAAGACGGGCTCACGCTGTGCCGCGACCTGCGCACCGGCAAGTACAAGGCGACGCCCATCCTGATGCTCACCGCGCGCAGCGAGGAGGCCGACCGCATCCTGGGCCTGGAGATGGGCGCCGACGACTACCTGGCCAAGCCTTTTTCCGCGCGCGAGTTGCTCGCACGCCTGCGCGCGGTCATGCGCCGCACGCGCATGCTGCCGCCCAACATGGGCGCGGTCGAGCCGACCCGGAAGCTGGTCTTCGGCGACTGGCAGGTGGACACGGTGGCGCGCCACCTGCTGGACGACAGCGGCACGATGGTGGCCCTGAGCGGCGCCGAGTACCGGCTGCTGCGCGTCTTCCTCGATCATCCGCAGAAGGTCCTGACCCGCGACCAGCTGTTGAGCCTGACCCAGGGCCGCGAAGCCGAACTCTTCGAGCGCTCGATCGACCTGCTGGTGAGTCGCCTGCGCCAGCGACTGCGCGAGGATGCACGCGAGCCGCGGTACATCAAGACGGTCCGCAGCGAGGGCTACGTCTTCGCTTCGTCGGTCGAGGCGCGGGACGACTGAGCGTCCCGCCCATTCATGGGCGACCGCGTTTTCGCCCGCCCTCGGATGCGCGGGCGTTGATGCATTGGCAACTCACCGGGTTGCGCACTTCGTGCGCGAAGCCGCCCGCCAGGAAGAGCAGCACGAACCAGAGCTTCTTCACCTCAGGTTCCTGGCGATGGCGATGGCGATGCCGGCGGCTGCTCGGCCAGCAAGGCCTGGATCTTCTTCTCGGTCGCGCCGTAGCTGCCTTCGCCGAAATGCGAGTAGACGATCTTGCCCTGCTTGTCGATCAGGTAGACCGCGGGCCAGTACTGGTTGTCGAAGGCCCTCCAGGTGGCGTACTGGTTGTCCTGCGCCACGGCGTGCTTGATCTGCAGGCGGTCGATGGCGTCCTGCACGTTCCTGGCGGACTTCTCGTAGGCGAACTCCGGCGTGTGCACGCCCACGACGACCAGCCCCTGGTCCTTGTATTTCTCGTTCCATGCCTTGACGTAGGGCAGGTGGTTGAGACAGTTGATGCAGGTGTAGGTCCAGAAGTCGACCAGCACGACCTTGCCGCGCAGCGCTTCCAGCTGGAGCGGCCGCGAGTTGAACCATTGGTCGATGTTCGCGAACGCTGGCGCCTTCTGCGCGGCGCCGGTGGCGATGTCCCCGCCGGGCGGCGGCGCCGCGAAGGTCAGGAGGCCCACCGAGGCCGCGGCGGCCGCGACGACGAGGAGCACGTTGGATTTCATGTTCACGGCGAGCTCCAGCGTTCAGCGCAAGGTGACGCCGTCGGCGATCCCGGCCTGACGTGTCGGAAGCACCCCGCGGATGCCGTACTGGACCGGCACCCGGCTGTTCACGAAGGCCTCGACATAGAGATTCTGGCTCGGCGCGTGAGCGACTGCGCGGGCTTCGGACTGCACCGCGGAACGCTCGCGCGGGGATGGAAGTGCCGCGGCCACGACGGAAGAGGCGCCTTCCGAGTAAGGATCGATGGCGTGCGCAGCAAGCTCCGCCTGGGCGCGAACGTCACCGCGGCCGAGCGTCGAATGGGTCTGCAGGACGCCTTGATATTCCTCGGCATGGGCCTGCGCGGCGATCAGCGCAACGAGGACGGACAGCGAGGCGGCACTGGCGATTCGGGAGATCTTCATGGCGATTCCTTGATGGAAGGTAGGGCTTGGAGAGGGAACGAGCGGATTATTCGACGCCCCCTTCGCCTTCGCCCGACGTTGCGTATGTCTCTGTGTCAGTCTGGCAACCGCACACACTACGTTTCACGACGAGGTCTCGATCCCGCTCCGCAACCCAGAACACCGGGATGGGAGGCCTTCGCGGCCGCCAACACCTGCGCATCTAACAAGAGCTAACACACGCCAACGCCCGCCACCGCCGGCGTGCCAACATCTGGGCTCCAATGGGCGCGAAGCGAAAGAGCGGAGGCCCGTTTCCATGCAGCAAGAAGAAATCACGCGGCGACCTGAGGCGGGCCTTCGCGACGCGAACCCCGAATCCGCCCCGCGCAACGGCTCCGGCGTGCCAGTGAAACTCGATCCGATGGTCTGCGACCACGGCCTGATGGCACGCGATTTCCACGACCTGGGGGCGGCCGCGCCGCGCCTCGAGCGCGCCATCGCCGACGGTTGTGTGTCCGTGCTCGTTGCGGGACGCGGCCGAGCAGAACCGACGGCTCAGGCCACGCTGCAGCGCGAGTACGCGTTCCGCAATGCGCTGCATGAAGACTGGGCGGCGCTGCCGCTGGCCCTGGTGCCGCATGGTGAAGGCGCGCTGCTGGTCCTGAAGGACCCGGGCGGGGAACTGCTGCGCCGCATGGACTGCCCGGTCCGCAGCATCGACACATTCATCGCCGTTGCGATCCGACTGACCGCGGCCGCTGCTGCCATGCACGCGGCAGGCGTGATGCATCGCGCGCTGACGCCGGATCGTGTCCTGCTCACGCCCGACGGCCGGGCCCGCCTGACAGGCTTCGGTTTCGCAAGCCGCATTGCCACAGAAAATGATGTGCTGCCGGAGGAGCATCTGGCCTGGGACGAAATCAGCTTCGACTATATGGCGCCCGAACTCGGCGGGCGCATGAACGTGCGGGTCGATGCACGCGCGGACCTCTATTCGCTGGGCTGCATCCTCCATGAACTGCTGGTCGGCAGGCCGCCTTTCCAGGGTGCGGATCCTGCGCAGCGGGTGCATGCGCATGCAACGCACAAGCCGTCGCCACCCTCCGATCTGGTCGAGGGCATCCCACGGCAGTTGTCGCTGCTGATCTTGAAACTGCTCGAGAAGACCCGAGAGCACCGGTATGACAGCGCGGCCAGTGTGCTCGCCGACCTGCATCGCTGCGAGACCCTGTATCGCCAGCACGGATCCATCCCGCACTTCGCGCTGGACGCCCAGGCTCTCCTGCGCAGGGTGCGCTACACGGACCAGGTGCTGGGCCGCGACGCCGAGCTCGAGACGCTGGTGTCGCTCTACCGCCAGACTGCCAGCGATTCGCGATCGCGCGTCGCATGGGTCTCGGGCCCGTCGGGCATCGGCAAATCGATATTGCTGCGCGAAGCCGTGGCGCGCATCCGGCAGTCGGGCTCGCCCCTGGTCGCCGCGGGCAAGTGCGACGAAGGCACCCGCGGACAGCCCTATGCGATCCTGGTGCAGGCGCTGGAACAATTGCTGCAGTTCGTGCTCGGCTGTCCCGAGGAAGAGTTTGCGACCTGGCAGGACCGGATCCGCGCCGCAACGACGGCCGTGGATCGCACCTTGGCCGGCTTCCTGCCCGCCCTGCCGGTCGTTCTGGGTGCGCAACCCGCAGCCACCGAGACCCCGGACGCGTCCGCCGTGCTCGAACGGGAGCGCGTGCGCCAGGGCATGGCGCGCCTGCTGGCCTGCTTTGCGACCGCCACGCGGCCCCTGGTGCTGCTGCTGGATGACCTGCAATGGGCGGACGTCGGCGCACTCGAGGTGCTCGAACGGCTGCTTCATCAGCATGCCGGCACGCCGCTGCTGTTGGTCGGCACCTTCCGCAGCAACGAGGTGGATGCCGACCATCCCTTGCGTGCAGACCGGCTCGCCGAGGTGCCCGCCTCAGTGAAGCTGGAACTCGGACCGCTCGACGAGCGCGCGCTGCGCGAGTTGATCGCGCAGGCATTGCAGCAGGACGGCGACGGCCTGGGGCCGCTCACGGACGTGGTCGGCCGCAAGACCCAGCGCAATCCGTTCTTCACCCAGCACCTGCTCGGGCTGCTCGCCCACGACGGCCTTCTCTCCTACGACGCGGGGGCGTCGGCGTGGCGCTGGAGCCTGGAACGCATCACTGCGCATCCGGCCGTCGACAACGTCGTCGACCTGCTGGTGCGCCGCTTCGAAGAACTGCCGGCCCCGACGCAGTCCGCGCTGCAGCTGCTGGCTTTCCTCGGGCAACGCGCGTCGGGCGAAACGCTGGCTGTCGCCGCGGGGCTGGCGCCGGATGCCCGTTCGATCCGCAGCCTTGAAGCTACGCTCGAGCCCGCATTTCGAGCCGGAACCCTCTGCCGCGAGGACGACGACTGGGTGTTCTGCCACGACCGGTTCCGCGAAGCGACCTATGCATCCGTGGCGCCGGCAGATCGCGCTTCGCTGCATCTGCAGATCGCGCGCCGCCAGAGCGCGCACCCCACGGCGCGGGCCCACGTCTTCGCGATCGCCGCGCAGGCCAACCTCGCCCGATCGGCCGTCGACGCGCTTCAGGAACGGCGCGACTTCGCGAAGCTCAACCTCGAAGCCGGCCGTCAGGCCAAGGCCGCCACCGCCCACCATTCGGCGCTCGGCTTCTTCCGCGCCGCGCTCGATTTCCTGGGCGCGGACGACGTCACCGAGGAAGGGCTGAACGCTCGCGCGTCGTGCGGTGAAGCCGAATTCCTGACCGGCAACCTCGAGGCGGCCGAAGCGCGGCTGTCGGCCCTGGAGCAGGTGGCGGGCGACGGCGTCTTCGGCGCCGACCTGGCGCGCCTGCGCGCAGCGCTGTACACCACCCTCGGGCGATTCGACCTTGCGCTGGCCGTCGGGCTGAGCTTTCTGCGCAAGGCAGGCATCCACGTCCCCATGCGGCCGGACGACGCGGCGGTCGACCGTGAGTACACGCAGTTGCGGACCTGGCTGGACCGGCACGGCATCCTCGCGCTGCGGCGCCTGCCGATCGCAGTCGATCCGCTGCGCCTGGCGATCACCAACATCTTTTGCGACCTCATTCCGCCAGCGCTCTACACCGACCAGAACCTGGTCGATCTGATTCTGCTGCGCATGGCCAACCTCGGCATCGTGCACGGCCATACGGACGCGTCGGCGAATGGGTATGTGTGCATGACGCAGGTCTTCGGTGTGCGCTACGGCGACTATGGCACCGCGCGCGAGTTCGGCGCGCTGGCGCTGCATCTGGTCGACGAGCGCGGCCTGCGCCTCTACCGCGGCCGCGTCTACATGGCCTACGGCACCATGGTCGTGCCCTGGACGCAGCCCGCCCGTGCGGCGCGCGACTTCATCCGCCGTGCCTACCAGGTCCTGGTGAATGTCGCGGACCACACCTTTGCGATCTATTGCGGCGCCAACGAAGCCAGCGGCCTGCTGTTCTCGGGCGAGTTCCTCGGTAACGTGCGCGATACGGTCGAGCACGGCCTGACCCTGGCGCGCGACGCCAATTTCCAGTTCGTCGTCAACGCGCTGCTGGCGCAGAAGGTGCTTCTTGCTCGGCTACAGGACGGCACCGACGGGCACCTGCCCGAGCCACCGAGCGTGCCTCAGGAAGGCGCGTCGACCACACTGGTGGACTTCGAATACTGGGTGTACCGCCTGCAGGGGGCACTGCTGTCGGGTGACCTCCCCGACGCTCTCGAGGCGCGCCGGCGTGCCCAGGCCTGTGCGTCGGCCGGGCGCACCTTTGCAGAGAGCGGCGAACTGCCGTTCTACGGCGCGCTGGCACTGCTGGCGCTGCCGGTGCGGGACCCGGACCAGCAGGCGGCGCTGCACCGCGACGTGGCGCAGCTCGCAGCCTGGGCCGAAGTCTGCCCCGACAACTTCTCGGCCCGATTCGACCTCGTGCGCGCCGAGCTGGCGCGGGTCGGCGGCGAGCCGCTGCAAGCCGCCGAGGCCTACGTCCGCTCGGTCTCGCATGCCCGCCGACACGGCTTCACGCAGATCGAGGCACTGGCCGCCGAACTGGCGGCGGCGTTCCACACCGGCCGCGGCGACGAACTCTCCGCACAAGGCAACCTGCGCCATGCCCGCGGCGCATGGCAGCGCTGGGGTGCCGCGGCCAAGGTACGGCAACTGCAGGCTGCCCATCCTGCGGTTTTCGAGCAGGACGCGTGGCCGCCGGCGGCGAGCCGACTGCAGGCGCTCGACGCGCAGGCCGTGCTGCGCATCTCGACCGCGCTCGCGAGCGACATCGTTCCCGCCCGACTGATCGAAACCGTGTTGCGCACCGCGCTCGAGAGTGCCGGCGCCGAACGCGGCACGCTGGCGCTGCTGCGTCACGGCGTCTGGCAGGTGCGCGCGCAGGCACGCGTGCTCGATGGCGCCATTCCGGTGACGCAGGAGGTGCCCGCTTTCGGCAGCGAGATTCTTCCGGTATCGATCGTGCAGGCCGTCGCGCGCACCCAACAGTGCCTGGTGGTGGGCGACGCGCGCGAGGAACCCTCCCTTGCACAAGACCACTACGTTCGCGTCCGGCGCCCGCGCTCGGTGTTGTGCGTGCCGATGATGCGCCACGCGACCCTGATCGGCGCGTTGTACCTCGAGAACAACCTCGCGGCCCAGGTGTTCACGCTCGCCAAGGCCGAGCTGCTGGAGGTGATCGCCTCGCAGGCAGCCTTCGCCCTGGAGAATGCGCGCCTGTACGACGAACTGCTCGATCAGAATCGGCAGCGGGCCGTCGCCGAGGAACAGCTGCGCGGCGCCCTCGCCGAACTCGAGCGCGCCAGCCGCCTCAAGGCCATGGGCGAACTCGTCGCCTCCATCGTCCACGAGATCGGCCAGCCGATCGCAGCGGTCGACACCTCCGCCAGTGCCGCTCTGCGCTGGCTCGATCGCGGCACGCCCGACATCGACGAGGCGCGCCAGATGCTGGCGCACATCAGCAAGAGTGCACTGCGAGCGCGCACCATCATCCAGAGCCTCAGGTCCAAGGCGCGCAACGCCGAGCCGCAGTTCGCCCCCTTCGATCTCGGCGAAGCGCTGCGCGAAGCGGCGACGCTGGTCGCCGGTCCGCTCGAATCGCTGGGCGTCGCCCTTGAGCTTCAAGGCCTGGACGCACCGGTGCAGGTGCGCGGCGACCGCGTCCAGCTGCAGCAGGTCGCGGTCAATCTCCTGATGAACGGCGCCGAGGCGATGACGGCGCTCGAGCACGGCCCACGGCTGCTGCGGTTCGCGTGTGCGACCGACGACGAAGGCCGCGCCCAGGTCGCGGTGGACGACGTCGGCAGCGGGATTGGCGCCGGGACCGCCGACAAGCTGCTCCAGCCCCTGTTCACCACCAAGGCCAACGGCATGGGCATGGGTCTGGCAATCTGCAAGTCGATCCTCGATGCGCACGGCGGGACGCTCGCGCTGCTGCCGCGCAAGACGGCGGGCACGCGCGCCGTGTTCTCGCTGCCGCGCCTGGACCCGGGCGCTGCGGCCCGGAACGTCTGAACCATTTCGCCAGCCACCGAACCATGCATCCCGCCCCCGCCTTCCCGACCGGCACTCGCCCCGACAGCGATCCCCGTGTCGCCTACATCGTCGATGACGACGATCTCGTGCGCGGCGCGCTGGGCAGCCTGTTGCGCTCCATCGGCCTGGAGGTTCGCGCTTTCGATTCGACCGAAGCATTCCTCGCCGCCGCGCGCGCCGACGGGCCGTCCTGCCTCGTGCTTGACGTGCGCTTGCGCGGCCAAAGCGGCCTTGCATTGCAGCAGAGCCTGCTCCAGCTCGCCCGCCCGCCGATTCCCATCGTCTTCATGACCGGGCACGGCGACATCGCAATGACCGTGAAGGCGATGAAAGCGGGTGCCGTGGACTTCCTGAGCAAGCCCTTCCGCGACCAGGACATGATCGATGCGGTCACCGCCGCGCTGGACAGCGACGCCAGGCGACTCGAGGCGGCGCGCCGGTTGCTTGCGGTTCGAAACGGCTGGGATGCCCTGACGCCGCGCGAGCGCGAGGTGATGCAGCATGTGGGCGGAGGCCTCATGAACAAGCAGATCGCCGCCGAGATGGGGATCGCGGAGATCACCGCCAAGATCCATCGCGGCCAGGCCATGCGCAAGATGAACTCCCGCTCGGTCGCCGAGCTGGTGCGCAAGATGGAAGCGCTCGGCGTGCTCCAAGGCACGCACTGAGCGCCTCGCCCGGCCCGTGGTCCGCTGCGCGCCCGCATGACAAGGGCAAACCTTCGTAGGGGTCGGGCGAACGCGGGTGCAATGGCGCACCTGGCACTGCGCGTGATGTCATCTCCCCATGCCGCCCATTGCGACGGCAACAGGAGAACGAAGATGACGAACAGCCCCGTGAAGCACCCCGACGCCGCCCCCGCCGCGGCCGCGGCTCGAACCGCGATGATCGCAGGCCGCGCGCTCGCCATCGCCACCCTTGGCCAGACCACGCATGCCACGATGCTGCCGTCAGCAGCCTGCACGGTCGATGCCAGCCTGTGGGGGCTGCTGTCCCTGACGCTGCTGGTCGGTCTTGTGCTGCTCGGCGCCCTCTTCGGCTTCACCGTCCACGCCCACCGCGCCGGCGCGATGCGAATTGCCCGTGAGCTGGATCGGGAAGGCAAGGACGCCAGGCTGCCCGCCATCGCTGTGACTGCCCCGATGGCCATTGCGCAGCTCGCGCGCTCCATCAACGCAGTCCGCCGCCGCCAGGCGGAGCGCGAGGCAGAGCATCTGGATGTCCAGGCCGCCTATGCGCACGACCTGCGCACGCCGCTCACTCGCATGGGACTGCGTTGCGAGATGCTGGAGGATCCCGCGGCACGCGAAGCCCTGGCGCGGGACCTCGCGGAGATGCGCGAACTGGTGGAGGCCAGCGTCGCGAGCGCGTGGATGCAGCGCAGCGTGGCCGAGCCACAGCAGCATGTCGATGCCGACGGCCTGATCGGCAACCTGGTGCGCGACTACCGCGACGCGGGCCGGGCGATCGCGCTGGATGGGCATATCGGCCGGCCGGTGGCCGCGTGCCCGCTGGCGCTGCGCCGCGTGCTTGCCAACCTGATCGACAACGCGCTGCGGTATGGCACCGACGTGCGGATCAGCGCCCGCGTCGATACCCGCAGCCTGGTGCTGGCCGTGATCGACTCGGGACCGGGCATTTGCCCGGCGCAGATGGAGGCCGTCCTTTCCCCTTGGGTGCGGGCACGGCAGGGACAGGAGCACAAGCCGGGATCGGGCCTGGGCCTGGCGATCGCCCGGCGCCTCGCGCGGTCCATGCAAGGCGAGCTCCTGCTGCAGAACCGCCGCGGCGGGGGGCTCGAGGCACGCCTGACGCTGCCGCTCGCAATGGCATGACGCCGCTCGAGCGGGACCTCCAGGCCGGCGAAGGTCCAGCGCCCATACCTTCATATGATGGCTGCCGCGCGCTCGCGGCGGTATTCTGGGCCACCGGGCAATGATGGGATGGTCCCAGCCGCTTTCCCAGGTAAAGAGCCGGATTCTCACTTGTCCTCCCATCGCATCGCGCTCGTGTCCATCGTCGACGACGATTCTTTCGTGCGCACCGCGACGAGCAGCCTCGTGCGCTCGCTCGGCTGGGAAGCGCGCGAGTTCGCATCGGCCTCGGCTTTCCTTGCCTCCGGCACGGCGGCGCGTACGCACTGCCTGGTGTGCGATGTGCAGATGCCGGCGATGGACGGGATCGAGTTGCTGGACCGGCTCCAAGGCCGGGGCATCCATGTCCGCACGCTGTTCATCACCGCCTTCGCATCGACCCGCGTGCGCGAGCGCGTGGCGGCCAGCTCGGCGCTGTGCCTGATCGAAAAGCCGATCGACGCCGACGAGCTGAAGACCTGGATCGAGCTGGCGCTCGCGCACGGCTGACGACGTGGCGACGGCCCCGTTGGGGACGGGGCGCTTTGCGCGTCAGCGTGCCAGCCGCGTGAACACGTAGTCGTGATTCTTCACCAGCGCCTGGTGGCAGGCGAAACAGGTCTGGTGCTGTGCCAGGTCGACGGGCTTTCCGTTCACGAACCGGCCGAAGCCCCAGCCACCCGTGGCGGCGTATTTCTTCGCGTCCTTCACCATCACTTGAACGGTCGTGGCCGCGCCCGGAACAGTGGCGGGAGGGGACTCCGACGACTGCACCTGCTTCCATGCCAGCTTGACAAGGACGGTGCCGTCCGGGAACGGCAGGCTGCCCTGGTCGTAGGCCTCGACGGCCTTGGCGTTTCCGAGCACCGCCCGAAGCTCGTTCAACGGCTCTGCCTCGATGGCCGGTGCGATCAGTCGCCACTGCCTGTAGCCCTCGGGAATCGTGACGCCGTACAGGGGCGAGGCAGCCGTCGTCTTCGCGTCCGCAGAGGCGTTGGAGGCCACCGAGAAGACGGCCGCGGCGGCCGCGAGCGCAAGGACGCCAAGGCCAGTGAGCGCCGCCAACACCGCCCGGTCTGGAGACGGTGATTCATCGAGTCTTTTGGCGTTGAAGGCGGAAGCCTGCTGCGTGTCGAGTCGTTTCATGAGACGGACCCTTGAGTGTTGAAAATATGGGCTGGAGGTGAGTCCCAGAGCACGTCGATTGTTCGGCGACCTTGCCTCTTGCGGACCGGACTTCGTATGCCCGCGTATCTCCACTGCGGACAGCCACACTACGTTTCACCGGCGAGCGGCGCGGGGGCGCATCGCCGTGATGCGTTTGCGTAACTCCTCTTGTCAGGCGGTTCGGCAGACACAGTGCCATACACAGATCAGCGGTGCGGGTGGCTGCGCATCCTATAACCGCGTCCGTGCTTGCCCCCCGCGCGCCTTCTTGCGTTGCGAAGGACGATCACTCCTCTTCGCTCTCTACTTCAACGACAGGAAATTCGAATGAAACAACTTAGCCGCCGCCGCGCTCGCACGGTCGCCATCGGAGGCCTGATGGCACTGGCGGGCGTCTTCGTCACGCTCACCGCTTCGGCGCAGACCGCCGGCACCGCGCAGCATGTCAAGCCCACCGTCGTGCTCGTCCATGGCGCCTTCGCCGAATCATCGAGCTGGGACGGCGTGATCCGCAAGCTCGAAGCACAGCACTACCCGGTCATCGCTGCGGCAGACCCGCTGCGCGGCGTCAAATCCGACGCGGCCTACATCGCGGGGATCGTCGATTCAATCAAGGGACCGGTGGTGCTGGTGGGCCACTCGTACGGCGGTTCCGTGATCTCCAGTGCCGCCACTGGCAAGAGCAACGTGAAAGCGCTTGTCTTCGTGGCTGCGTTCGCACCAGAAGCGGGTGAGTCGGCCGCCGATCTCAGCGGCAAGTTTCCTGGCAGCACGCTCGGGCCCGCGCTGGCACCACCGGTCGCACTCGCGGATGGTGGCAAGGACCTGTACATCTTGAAAGACAGGTTCCACGACCAGTTCGCCGCTGACGTGCCCGTCGTCGCTGCGCGTCTCATGGCCGCGACGCAGCGCCCCATCGCCGAGGCGGCGCTCGGCGAGCCGGCCGGAGCACCGGCATGGAAGACGGTCCCCTCGTGGTTCGTCTACGGTGACGGCGACAAGAACATCCCGCCGGCGGCACAGGCCTTCATGGCCGAGCGCGCCAAGTCCATGAAGACGGTGGTCGTCAAAGGCGCTTCGCACGTCGTGATGACGTCGAAGCCCGATGTGGTCGCCAAGCTCATCGTCGAAGCCGCAAACCGCTAGACGGACTGCCAGGCCCGGCCTGTCGCCACGCAGGCCGGCCAGATCGGTGGGACGGTCCGGATCGGCCCATCGACCCAGGCATCGAAATTTATTGTCGAGAAGACAGCCGCAGATACAGAGCGATACGCAGTACCTGCCGAATCGCGATCCCGCGGGCACCATCTGGACCACCCTTCCACCGCCCACCCTTGCTCAGGAGATTCAAATATGACACCGTCGTTCCAACTGCCCCGCCGGCGCTTCCTCACCGCGACCGCGCTCGGCGCCGCCGCCGCCCAGCTCTCGGCGGTCACACCGGCCTTCGCCCAGCCCGCTCGCGCACTCCAGCGCCTCGAACCGCTCAAGAGCATCGATGCCGGCACGCTCAACATCGGCTATTACGAAGCGGGGCCGGCCAACGGTGCACCGGTGATCCTGCTGCACGGATGGCCGTACGACATCCACATGTTCGTCGACGTGGCGCCGGCGCTGGCGGCGGCAGGCTTGCGGGTCATCGTGCCGCATCTGCGCGGCTACGGAACCACGCGCTTCCTGTCGGCCGACACGCCACGCAACGGACAGCAGTCGGTGGTCGCCGTGGACATCATCGCGCTGATGGATGCGCTCGACATCCGCACCGCCACGGTGGCGGGTTGCGACTGGGGCGCACGAACGGCCTGCATCATGGCCGCGCTCTGGCCGGAACGGATCAATGCGCTGGTCTCGGTCAGCGGCTACCTGATCGGCAGCCAGGCGGCCGGCAAGGTGCCGCTGCCACCGCAGGCCGAACTGCAGTGGTGGTACCAGTACTACTTCGCGACCGAGCGCGGCCGCGCGGGCTACGAGAAGAATCGCCACGACTTCGCCAAGCTCATCTGGCAACTGGCATCGCCGAAGTGGAACTTCGATGCGGCGACCTTCGACCGCAGCGCAGCGGCACTCGAGAATCCCGACCACGTGGCCATCACGATCCACAACTACCGCTGGCGCCTCGGTCTGGCCGACGGCGAGGCGAAGTACCAGCCGCTCGAGGACCGGCTGGCCAAGGCGCCCGTGATCGGCGTGCCGACCATCACCCTCGAAGGCGATGCCAATGGCGCGCCGCATCCGGAGCCCAGCACCTACGCGAAGAAGTTCTCGGGGCGCTACGAACATCGGCTGGTGAGCGGTGGCATCGGCCACAACCTGCCGCAGGAAGCCCCCGAGGCCTTCGCTAGGGCCGTGCTCGATCTTGCACGCGGGTAAGGCGCCGTCCGGCCGGCGAACAAGCACCTCCATCGCACCAGGAGAGCGAACCATGTGGAACCTCGATCAAGCCTACATCGACGGCGCCTTCGTGCCTGTCCAGGGCAGCGAACGGCTGGAGATCGTCAACCCCGCGACCGAGCAGGCCATCGGGACGGTGGTGCTGGCCAACCGCGTCGATGCCCGACGGGCCATCGCCGCGGCGAACCGGGCCCAACCGGGGCTGGCGAACAGCACCAAGGCCCAGCGCATCGAGATGCTCAGGCGCCTCGAGGCCGCCGTACTGGCCCGCAGCGACCAGATCCGCGATGCCACGATCGAGGAGTACGGCGGCCCGCTGGGCCGTTCTCAATGGGTCAGCAACTACGCCTCGCAGTGTTTCGCCACGACGGCGCAGATGCTGGGCGACTATGCCTTCGAACGCCGCCTGGGTGAGGCCGCCGTCGTCATGGAGCCGATCGGGGTCGCCGGCCTCATCGCGCCATGGAACAGCGCGGCCGGCAGCATCTGCAGCAAGTTGGCTTCGGCCATCGCAGCGGGCTGCGCCTCGGTCGTCAAGCCCAGCGAACTGGGCCCGCTGCAGGCGCAGGTCGTGACCGAGGCACTGCATGACGCCCGCTTGCCGGCCGGCGTCGTCAACGTGCTGCTCGGGCGCGGCGGCGATGTGGGCGACGAGATCGCCACCCACCCGGGCATCGCGAAGATCTCTTTCACCGGTTCGACGCAGACCGGCAAGCGCATCGCGCGTGCCGGCCTGGACACCCTGAAGCGGGTGAGCCTCGCGCTGTCGGGCAAGTCGGCCACCCTGATTCTGGACGACGCCGACCTGGCCATCGCGTTGCCGATGGCGCTGAACGCCGCCTTCATGAACAACGGCCAGGCCTGCGTGGCCGGCACGCGCCTGCTGGTCCCGAACGTGCACATGACCGAGGTCATCGAAGGCCTGCGGCATGCCGTCGCCGCGCTGCGGGTTGGCGATCCGCGCGACGCCGCCACGGCGGTCGGGCCGCTCGCGAGCCAGGTGCAGTTCGAGCGCGTGCAGCAGTTCATCCGTCGCGGCCTGGCGCAGGGCGCGACGCTGGTGGCCGGCGGCGAGGGCCGTCCGGATGGCCTCGACAAGGGCTGGTTCGTCCGCCCCACCGTGTTCGCCGGTGTGCGCAACGACATGGACATCGCACGCGAGGAGATCTTCGGGCCCGTGCTCTCGGTGATCGGCTACGACGACGAGGACGAAGCAGTCGAGATCGCGAACGATTCCATCTACGGCTTGCAGGCCTACGTCTTCTCGTCGCAGCCGCAGCGTGCACGCCGCGTGGCCTCCAGGCTTCGCGCCGGCACGGTGCTGGTCAATCGCATCGCGCCCGATCTGATCGCGCCTTTCGGGGGTGTCAGGCAATCGGGCATCGGCAGGGAGTTCGGCGTCTTCGGGATGGAAGCCTTCCTGGAGCCCAAGACCGTCGCCATGGCGAACAGCCTGGCCTGAAGGCCGCAACGACCGGGCGTCCGACTCGCCGCCACCCTGCGTTCGCCCACCGTCAAGGCGCGAAAACCGAGAACCGGCCCTGGATCTCGGCCAGCAGCCTGCTCGCTGCGATGGCCAGCGGCCGGCCGTGGCGCACGATCAGCCGCACCTGCGCTGTCCTGCAGAGTGGATCGGCGAGATTCAGTGCGACCAGCTCCCCGGATGCGATCTCCGCCGATGCCGCCATGCCGGCGCCGACGAAGGTCACGCCGTTGGTCGACTGCACGAATCTCTTGAGGCTGGTGACGGAGTTGCTCCGGAACGAGGGGTGCAGCTTCAGGTGCTCCGCGTACTCGAGCAGCTCGACCACGCGCTCGACGCCATAGCCGGGCGGCATGAGCGCGATCGGAAAGCCGACCAGCTGCTTCAGGCGCAGGGCTCCGGCGAGCCGGGTGAGCGGGTGGCCCGCCCGGACCAGCACCTGGGTCGGCGCGGCCGCGCTGGCGACGAACTGCAGCAGCGGATCGGGCTGGGGGTTGTAGGCGAGCCCGATGTGGGCCGAGTCGTCCGCCAGCGCGCCGATCAGTTCGTTCACGGGCAAGGCGTCCAGCTCGACCGTGAGTTTCGGATAGGCCTCGCAGAACGGGGCGACGATCTGGGTCACCAGGCCCTCGACGAAACCTTCGCTGGCGACGATGCGAACCGTGCCCGTTTCCATCGAATCGATCGCCTGGAGCCGCTCGACCAGCCGCTCCTGATGCGCCTGGCAGCCTCGCCAGTACTCGAGCAGGTGGTAGGCGTTGTCGGTCGGCACGACGCCGCGGGCCTGGCGCTCGAAAAGGGCGAAGCCCAGCTCCTCTTCCAGCAGCGCGACCTGGCGCGTGATCACGGACGGTGCGGTGTTGAGCGCATCGGCGGCACCGCGCATGGACCCCCGCACCAGCACTTCCTGGAAATACCTGAGTCGCTTCTGGTTGATCTCCCGCACGGTACAGGCCTCTTGTTGGTGTTGCCCTTTGAGCAACGTTCAAGCCACGAAATTGCTGTTGCTCGAACGAATGCTACATCAAACAATCGCCTCACCCCCCACCCACCGCCTCGCGGCGCTCAACGAAAGAGGACTGAAATGCGACGCAGAACCTTCCACGCCTTCGCCCGCCTGATCGCCGTGAACGCTGCCCTGCTGGGCCTCGCGACCACGGCCGGCACTGCCGCTGCGGCCGATGCCTTTCCCTCGAAGCCGATCACCATGCTGGTCGCCTTCCCGCCAGGCGGGCCCGCGGATGTGCTGGCGCGTGCGATGCAGCCCGAGATGGCCAAGGCCCTCGGGCAGCCCTTCATCATCGAGAACCTGCCGGGCGCCGGCGGTGCACTGGCGGCACAGCGGCTGCTGAGCCGTCCGGCCGATGGCTACACGCTGATCATGGGTTCGCCCAACGAGGCGATCCTCGCGCCGCTGTCCAACGCCTCAGCGAAGTACAAGCCCGAGGAGTTCGCGCTGCTAGCACCGATCTCGACGCACCCGCTGGTGGTCATGGCACGCAACGACCTTCCCTATTCATCGCTCGAACAGGTGATCGCCGCCGGCAGGCAGGCCGGCAGCCAGAGCCTCACCTTCGGCAGCCCCGGCCACGGCTCGATGTACCACATCGTCTCGGAGTACATCGCGCAGACGACCGGCGCCAAGCTGCTCCATGTGCCGTACAAGGGCGCCACGCCGATGATGCAGGACCTCGTCGGCCAGCAGATCGACGTCACGATCCTGCCGAATCTGGGGGCGTCGACGCAACTGCTCGAGAGCCACAAGATCAAGGCGATCGACGTGCTGGACACGCAGCGCATGCCGACCCTGCCCGGGGTGCCCGCCATCACCGAGGGCAAGCTCGCGCAGAAGAAGGAGCTGGTCTACGCCGTCTGGCTGGCGGTCATGGCCAAGGGCGGCATGCCGGCCGACCGCGCAGACATTCTGCTCGCGGCATCGCAGAAGGCCATCGCATCGCCCGAGATGACCAAGGCGCTGGCGCTGTCCGGCGTCGAGGCCATGAAGCCGCAATCGCTGGCCGATTCGGCGAAGTTCTACGCCGCCGAGACCGACAAGTTCAGAAAGATGGCGCGCTCCATCCAGCTGACACCGCAGTGATCCGGCCGCGCAGCCTCCCCCATGTCCCCTCCCTCCGAAAGAACCCCATGAACATCCTCGTCGCCGGTTTCCAGCATGAGACCAACACCTTCGCCCCCACCGTGGCCAGCTACGACAGCTTCGTCCGGGGAGAGGACTTCCCGGGCCTCGTGCGCGGCGAAGCGATGTTCGGACTGCTCGACGTGAACTTGCCCGCCAGCGGCTTCATCCACTTCGTGCGGGCACAGGGGCACAGCGTCACGCCGGTCATCTGGGCGGGTGCGGGCGCCTCGGCCCATGTGACCACCCACGCGTACGAGCTCATCGCTTCCGAGATCGTCGAGGCTGCCAGGAGCGCGTCCTTCGATGCCATCTACCTGGATCTGCATGGCGCGATGGTTGCGCAGCACCTGGACGACGGCGAGGGCGAACTGCTGTCGCGCATCCGGGCCGTCACACGGCCCGGCATGAAGATCGTCGCCTCCCTCGATTCGCATGCCAACGTCACACGGCAGATGCTCGGTCTGGCGGACGGCGTGGTCGCCTATCGCACCTATCCGCACATCGACATGGCGGACACGGGCCGGCGCGCCGGCGAACTGCTGCTGGCCTTGATGCGTGCGGAACAACCCGCTCACCTCGCGGTCCGGCGCGTGCCCTTCCTGATCCCCGTGAACAGCATGTCGACGATGATGCAGCCCGCGCGCGGTGTCTACGACCTGCTCGAAGAGCTCGAGCCCACGGTGCTTTCCCTGTCATTCGCGCCTGGCTTCCCGGCCGCGGACTTCCCGGAATGCGGGCCGGTGATCTGGGGCTACGGCTTCGACGCAGCAGAAACCGAGCGCGCCATCGACACCCTCTTCGATCGCGTCTGCGAGCCCGAGGGCCAATGGGCCGTCGAGTTCGAGGAGCCCGACGCTGCCGTGCAGCACGCGATGCAGGTCGCGGCCACCGCGCACCGGCCGGTGATCATCGCCGACACGCAGGACAACCCGGGCGTCGGCGGCGACTCGAACACCACGGGCATGCTGCGCACCTTGCTGCGCCACGGTGCACAGGACGCCGCGATCGGCCTGATCTGCGATCCATCGGCCGCGGCGGCGGCGCACGAGGCTGGCGTGGGCGCGACAATCAGCATCGGACTGGGCGGTTGTCCGCAGATCGAGGGCGACCCGCCGCTGCAGGCGCAATTCCAGGTCGAGGCATTGTCGGACGGCAAGTTCGTCTATGGCGGCCCGATGATGAACGGCAAGGCCAGCGACCTCGGTCCGATGGCTCGGCTGCGCATCGGGGGTGTGCGCATCGCGGTGAGTTCGGCCAAGGCGCAGCTGCTCGACCGGAACATGTACCGGGCGGTCGGCATCGAACCCGAGCGCATGAAGATCCTCGTCAACAAGAGTTCGGTGCATTTCCGGGCCGACTTCGCCGCCATCGCCAAAGAGATCCTGGTCGTGCGCGCGCCGGGTCCCTTCATTGCCGACCCCGCGGATCTGCCGTGGACGAAGCTGGGGCCCGGCATGCGCACGCGGCCGAACGGTCCGGTCTTTGCCGGCGCCGCCGATGTCCATGCCTGAGCTTCCGGCCGGCGGCGTCGGGCCCCTGGCCCGCACGCTAAACTTCGCGTCATTTTCCAATGGGCGAAGCCGCCGAGTGGTCGACTTCGCCCCTGCGCCGGGGCGCGGCCATTGCCTGGTCGCATCGGCTCGGGAAGACATCCGTCGACCGGCTCGATGCCCTTTTCCTGCGGGTCGGCGTCTCAGAGTTTCCATCGATGAACGAATTCGCAGCGAGAACAGGCGCCATAGTGACGTTTGGACCGTTCACCCTCAGGGAGAACGAGCGGCTGCTGACGCGCGACGGCGCCCCGGTGGAACTCGGCGGGCGCGCCATGGATGTCTTGATCGTGTTGGTCGCCCGCGCCAACGAGGTGGTCAGCAAGCACGAACTCATGCGGCTGGCCTGGCCCGGCGTCGTCGTCTCGGACGGCAGCCTCCGCTTCCAGATCACGATGCTGCGGCAGGCGCTCGGCGACGGCAAGGACGGCGCCCGCTACATCGTCAGCATCGTCGGCCGCGGCTACTGTTTCGTCGCTGCCATTTCGAGGCAAGGCGGCGTCGACACCGCCAACCCTGCCGAGCCCGTCCTTCCCGGACAGCCGCCGCAGTTGGTGGGGCGGGAAACGGATCTGTCCGAAATCCGGGCCCGGCTCGCCACCAGCAGGTTTGTCACCATCGTCGGCTCGGGCGGCGTGGGCAAGACAACGGTTGCCGTTCGAACCGGCCACGACCTGCTTGCAATGTTCGGCAACGCCGTCTATTTCATCGACCTCGCGGCGTTGAGCGATGCGTCCCTGGTGCCGACTGCGATCGCCTCGACGCTGCGGCTGTCCGTCCGTTCGAGCGACCCGGTGCCCAGTCTGCTCGCGTACCTGCGCGACAAGCGCATGTTGCTGGTTCTTGACAACTGCGAGCATGTGATCGATGCGGCGGCCCTGCTCGCCGAGAGGATCTTTGCGGCGACACCCCATGTCCACCTCCTGGCGACGAGCCGGGAACCCCTGCGCACGCAAGGCGAACATGTCCACCGGCTGGAACCGCTGGCGAGCCCCCCGGACCAGCCCGGGATCACGGCGGCTGGCGTCCTGACCTATCCGGCGGCGTGGCTGTTCGTGGCACGGGCAGGTGCCAGCGGGGCGATGCTCGGTCTCGACGACACCGATGCGCAGGTCGTCGCCGGCATCTGCCGCAAGCTCGACGGCGTGCCGCTGGCGATCGAACTCGCGGCGCGGCGCGTGGTGAGCTACGGCCTGCACCAGACCGCCACCCTTCTGAACGATCGCCTCACGCTGTCGTGGCCCGGGCAGCGCACCGCACGGCCGCGCCATCAGACCCTGCAGGCCACGCTGGACTGGAGCTTCGAGCTGCTCGACGGCGCAGAGCGACAGGTCCTGTGCCAGCTTCCGGTGTTCGTCGGCAACTTCTCGCTGGAGGCCGCGCGCCGGGTCGTGGTCGCGCCCGGTGTGAGCGAGGAGCAGGTGCTCGCCGCGATCGCGGGCTTGGCGGAGAAATCGCTGCTCGCCATGCACCGTTCAGGCGCGCGTACGCTGTACCGGCTGCTGGAGAGCACACGGGTCTACGCGCTCTCGAAAGCCAGCGCGGAGACGACGGAGGCGGCGGCGCTTCGGCACGCGCAGTACTTTTGCCATCGGCTCGAGCAGGCGGCCGAGAAGGACGCTGCCTTTTCGCGCGACGCCGGCCGCGCCTCGGACACGGCAGACCTGGGCAATGTCAGGGCGGCGCTGGAATGGTGCTTCGGCCCCCAAGGCGCGACCGAGCTCGGGGTCGCGCTGGCAGCGGCAGCGGTGCCGGCCTTCATGGCGATGTCGCTGCTGGCGGAATGCCACCGCTGGTCGGCGCGTGCGCTGGGGGAGCTGACCGAGCGTACCGTCGCGAGCCGCTCGGAAATGACCCTGCAGGCCGCGCTGGGCCTGTCGCAGATGTTCACGCGCGGCAACAGCGAGGAGGTGCGCCATGCCCTCGAACGAAGTCTGGCGGTTGCTCAGGAATTGGGCGACACCGCCAGCCAGGTCCAGCTCCTTGCCCGGTTGCAGATATTCCACGAGCGCATCGGCGACTTCGTGGTCTCGCTGGACTACGCCCACCGAAGCGCCGCGGTGGCCGAGACGATCGATGACCCGACGGCGCGTGCGACCGCCAATTCCCTGGTCGGCCTCTGCAGCCATCTGACCGGAGACCAGGCCAAGGCACGCCTTCTGCTGGAAGCAGCGATCGACGGCACGGTGCAATCCGCACAGGCCAGCACGATCTATTCCGGCTTCGACCATGCCAACCGCGCCAGCATCGCGCTGGCTCGAACGCTCTGGCTGCAGGGGTACCCGGCGCAGGCCGTCATCGTCGCTCAACGCGCCGTGGACGACGCCCGCCAGCTGGACCATCCTGTGACCCTGTGCATCGCACTGATCTGGGCCGTTTCGGTCTACCTCTGGGTCGGCGACCTCGACAGGGCCGAGCGGGACATTGACAGTTTCATCGCCTACGCGGAATCTCATTCGCTGACGCCCTATCTGGCCGTCGGCCGCGGCATCAAGGGCGAACTGGCGCTCAGGCGCGGCGACCCGGAGCACGGCGTGCAGGCGCTCGCGCGCTGCCTGGGCGATCTCCACGAATCTCGCTATGAGTTGCTCACCACCTCCTTCAGTCTCACGCTGGCCGAAGGTCTGACCATGGTCGGCAGGACGCCCGAAGCGCTCGTCTTGATCGACGACACCCTGGCGTCGGTGCATGCGAACGGCGATCTCTGCCACCTTCCCGAACTGCTGCGGGTCAAGGCGCGCGCGCTGCGCAGTGCGCCCGAGCGCCGCATCGACGAGGCGGAGGAATGCCTGGTGCAATCCCTGGATTGGAGCCGCCGCCAAGGCGCGCGGGGATGGGAGCTGCGGACGGCGATGGACCTGGCACGGCTGTGGAGCGAAACGCCCCGCGCCCCGCAGGGACAAGCGTTGCTGCGAGGGGTACTCGCCCACTACGAGGAAGGCTTCGACACCGCGGACCTCCAGGAGGCGGGCGGGATCCTGGCGCGAATCGACGAACGGGCAGCGTCGGCCGCGCCGATGGGGTAGCCGTGTCCAATCGGTCGACCACTGCCCTGCCCCTCTCCCGCCAGGTCGCGCACGGCCATGGCGGTCTCGTGCCGGGCCTTCGATGAAACTGCATCACTGGCTCGCCGTCATTCCGTTCCTGCTGTTCCTTGGCGGCTCGCTGTTCGCCGCCCGGGTTCAGCCCTTCGTGCTCGGGCTCCCGCTGTTCGTCGCGTGGACCATCGGCTGTGTGATCGCGACGGCCGCGGTGATGTGGCTGGTCTTCCGGCTCGACCCCGCCAATCGCGCGCCCTAGGCGCTGCGCCAACGCCTTCCTCTTCGCTGCGACCTGCATGAATCCCGCGCTGGCCATCATTGCGTCGACCCTGGTCGGCGTCCTGCTTCTTGGACTGCATGCCCGGCAAGGGGTGCGCATGAACCTGGAGCAATGGAGCGTCGGCGGGCGTGCCTTCTCTGGCCGGCTGGTGTTCGTGCTGATGGCCGGCGAGCTCTACACCACCTTCACCTTTCTGGGTGCCAGCGGCTTCGCCTATGGCCACGGCGGCCCTGCGTTCTACGTCATGGCCTATTCCTGCCTGGCGTTCGTGCTGTCGTACTGGCTGCTGCCGGCCATCTGGCGCTTCGCCCGGCAGCACGGCGTGCTCACACAGCCAGAGTTCTTCGCGAAGGCCTACGACAGCCCGTTGATTGGCTTGCTGGTCTGCGCGGTCGCGCTGCTCGCGCTGCTGCCCTACCTGGTCCTTCAGTTCAAGGGCTTGGGCATCATCGTGGAACTCACGTCGTACGGCAGCCTCACGTCGTCGTCGGCGATCTGGATCGGCGCGCTGGCCATGACGGCCTACGTGCTCCTGTCGGGCATGCACGGCTCCGCCAGCACGGCCGTTCTGAAGGACGTCCTGATCCTGGCGGTCTGCGTGTTCCTGGGGCTCTACCTGCCGTATCGCTACGACGGCGGGCTGGAAGCGATGTTCAGGCACATCGAGCAGCACCGGCCGGGCTTCCTGGCGCTGCCCGCCACCGGCAAGAGCGGCGCATGGTTCGTATCGACCGTCGCGCTGTCGGCGCTGGGCATGTATTTGTGGCCCCACGCCTTCACCGCGACATTCACCGCCGGCAACGAGCGCAGCTTCCGCCGGAATGCGATGGTGATGCCGCTCTACGCGCTCGTGATGCTGTTTTCGATGTTCGCCGGGCTCGCCGCAGTGCTGCAAGTTCCCGCGCTGACCGGAGACCAGATCGACCTGGCCTTGCTGAGGCTCGCGATCCAGACCTTCGACCCCTGGATCGTCGGCGTGATCGGCGCCGCCGGCATGCTCACGGCCATCGTCCCGGGCTCCATCATGCTGGTGTCCGCATCCACCTTGGTCGCACGCGACCTCTACCGGCCCTGCCGGCCAGCCAGCAGCGATGCACACCTGTCCATGGTCTCGCGTGGCGCGACCGTCTTGCTGATGCTGGCCGCCGTCGCCTGGACCTTGGCTGGCGGCGCCAGCATCGTCTCCCTGCTGCTCATGGGCTTCGGCTTCGTGACGCAGCTGGCACCGGCCTTGCTGGCCGTGCTGGCGCGAGACCGTCGGGTCAACCGCTATGGCGCATTCGCGGGCATTCTCGTCGGCGTGACCTTCGTCGCCGGCAGCGTGGTGTCCGGTCTCACCATGCGGCGGCTGCTTCCCGCTGCGCCGGAATGGGTCCACGACGTCAACCTCGGCATCGTCGGCCTGGCGTTGAACGTCCTGACGACGTTCATCGTGAGTCTGCTCACGCGAGACCGGCTGCGCGCGAGGATGCCGCCGCGGGTCAGCCCCGAGCCGTTGCGCTACGCCGTGTTTCAAACGTAGCCGTCCGGGTTTCAGCTGCATCGCGCAGTGGCAGCGGGGCAATCCGATCGCAACCGCCAGATCCGACAGTAGAGACACCGATGCAGACGCAAGTCGCTCGGGTTTCGAAGAGGACGTCGGACGCGTGTCTGCTGGCGCCGCCTCTGTACTTCATTCAGACGCGCAAAGGAATCACCATGAAGAAGATCCATTTGGCCATGGCCCTGGCGGCCGCCGTTCTCGCGCTCTCGGGCACCGTGGCTTCGGCGCAAGAAAGCCGTGCGGAAGTGAAGGCCGAACTCAAGGCCGCGCAGGCCAGCGGCGAACTCGCCGCGCTCGACGGCGAGGACAGCGGCTCAGCCTACCTGGCCTCGCACTTCCGTTCGACCGAATCGCGCAAGGAGGTCAAGGCCGAAGTCAAGGAAGCCCGCGCGGACGGCACGCTGAACGTGCTGGATGGCAGCGACAGCGGCTCGGCTTATCTCTCCAGGCACCAGGTGCTGGACACGCCGCGCGCGGAAGTCAAGGGCGAACTCCAGGCTGCCGAGAAGAACGGCACGCTCGACCAGCTGTACGGCGAAGACAGCGGCTCCTTCGCCTTGGCCGCGGACCGGCGCCACGTCGCCGCGCGGCCGGCCGTCGCCTCGAACTGAGCCCTTGCCGATGGCCGCCGGCATCGTGTCGCTGTTCGAGACCAGGTGGTACCGCAGCGTGACGCTCATGGGGTTGACATGGCTGGCGGCGGCAGGACCGATGCCCCCGATCGACATGACGCCTGTAGCGCCGCTGGCCGCGGTGTCGGCGTGGCGGTCAGACGCACTCGGCGAAGGCTGATCAGCCTTCGATGGCCCGCGTGGAGCGTCGCAGCTGCTGCGCCATCATGCGCTGCATCCGCGTCTGCGGCGTGCGGTGCAGCAGCAGGTCGATGGCCCAGCCGGCCACCACCACGACCGCCAGTGCGCCAAGGGTGAGAATTGCTGAGTCCATGGTCTGCTCCCGATTCGACAATGGAGCGACTTTGCGCCTCCGGCCGCCGGCTGTGAACCCTCCAAATGGACTGGGTTGTTTTGTGATCTAGGTCCTTTTTTCCCGCCGCGGCTGTGCTAGCGGGTGCCCTCGACGAGACTATGGCGCGGCGTCCAGCGCGTGCCCTCCGGACTCGAAATCCCCGGCGTCGTGGCGCTCGGCCAGCTGGCTGTCCAGGTCGCCCCAGACCCGGTTCACCCTGCGCCCGCGCTGCACCGCGGGCCGTTCGGCGATCCGGTCGGTCCAGCGCTGGACATGGGTGTAGCTCTCGACCTGCAGGAACTCGCCGGCGCCATAGACCAGGCCCTTGGCCAGCGCGCCATACCAGGGCCAGACCGCCATGTCGGCGATCGTGTAGTGCTCGCCCGCCAGGTACGGGGTTTCGGCCAGCCGCCTGTCGAGCACGTCGAGCTGGCGCTTGACCTCCATCGCGAAGCGGTCGATCGCGTACTCGATCTTGGTCGGCGCGTAGGCGTAGAAATGGCCGAAGCCGCCGCCCAGGTAGGGGGCGCTGCCCATCTGCCAGAACAGCCAGGACAGGCAGGCGGCCCGTTCCTCCGGGACGGTCGGCAGGAAGGCGCCGAACTTCTCGGCCAGGTACAACAGGATGGCGCCCGATTCGAACACCCGCACCGGCGTCGGCGCGCTGCGGTCCATCAGCGCGGGAATCTTCGAGTTCGGGTTCACCGCGACGAAGCCGCTGCCGAACTGCTCGCCCTCGTTGATCCTGATGAGCCAGGCGTCGTACTCGGCGCCCGCGTGCCCCTGCGCCAGCAACTCCTCCAGCATCACCGTGACCTTGACGCCGTTCGGCGTGGCCAGCGAGTAAAGCTGCAGCGGATGGCGGCCCACCGGGAGTTCCTTGTCGTGCGTCGGCCCGGCCACCGGACGATTGATGTTGGCGAATTGCCCGCCGTTGGCCTTGTTCCAGGTCCAGACCTTGGGTGGGGTGTAGTCCGATGTTTCGTCCATGCGTGGCGCTCCGGGGGCGGGTGAAGTGGCGCGGCAGCAAGGTCCGCGCAGCCCGACTTTAGAGCGAATCGGCCCACGAGGGCGTCGGCAGCTAGGCGCGGGTCTTCGAAAGCGCCGCCGCCGTGGCCTGCAGCTCCGGCACCAGCGTCAACAGCCGGCGGGTGAGCCAGTACAGGTGGGCCGGATCGATCGGGTCCGGCAGCCTCAGGGTGTCGATCAGCCGTTGGGCCCGCGGCCCCAGGGGCAGTGCGGTCAACGGTTCGAGCACCATGGCGAGCTCGTCCCGGACCGCCTCGTCGACGAGTTCATGCTCGTCGAGGCTTCGCCAGATGGCCCGCACGGCGCGTTCGCAGAGTTCGGCATCGGACAGCGGCGCAGGCAGCGCAGGATCGGGCGGCACGCCGCGCGTTCCGGTCACGTCACTCGAAAAGCTTCTTCGCAAGCTCATCTGCCGCTCCTTCGGGGCACCAGTCTAGTGCTGCCTCGAAGAGATGTAATGACGCGCTGCAGCATGGCGGGCGCCAAACTGCCTGGCGGCGAAAGCCCAGGCCATGCGAGACGCGTCGGGCCCTGCGCCGTCGCTGTACGGCTGGCCGGCAGCGCCGCCGCTCCAGGCGTGGCCGAGCCGGTCGATTTCCACCAGGGTCGCCACCGTGCTCGCCCCATGCTTGAAGTCGGTCACGGTCGCCGGGTAGCGCTTGCCCCGTTGCAGCGTGCGCTCCTTGCTCGAGGTCGCGCCCATGGCGTCGGCCCAGGCGCGAACCGCGGCGAGCCCGTTCGACGCCGCGACCACCCTGTCGCCGGCGCCATGGATCACCATCAACGGCGGCCAGCCGGCAGCAGCCCGCGCCAGCGGCGGCGCCGCCAGGGGCTTCGTGGAGCGATGGCCATGCATGGCGCCGAGCGCGGACAGCGTGGAATGCGCGGTCCCGGGCGGTATGCCCGAGTGCATCACCACGGCGGCGAAACGGTCCGGGTGCCTGGCGACGAGCAGCGCCGCCATGCTGGCACCTGCCGACAGGCCCGCCACCGCGATGCGCGTGCGGTCCACCGCGTACATCAGGCAGACCTGGTCGATCGCCTTCATGATGAGCGCCGCCTCGCCGTAGGCGCGTCCGGATGATGTGTCGAACCAGTTCCAGCAGCCTTGCGGATTCGACACCCTGTCCTGCTCGGGATAGAGCACCAGAAAGCGTTCGCGGGCTGCAATCAGGTTCATGCGCGTGCTGGTCGCGAAGGTCTTCGCATCCTGTCCGCACCCATGCAGCATGACCATCAGCGGCAGGCGCTCGTCGAACTTGATGCCGGGTGGCCGATACAGGCGGAACCGGCGCATGCCGGTCGCACCCATGGCCAGACCCTGGATCCATTGGCCCGCACCCGCAGGCGGGCGCCGCTTCTCGATCACCGGCTTGACTGTCTGGCCGACCGCCCGCGTACCGGCGCGCACGGTGCTGCGCGTGATCGCCTCCATGCCGCGGGCGACCACGCCCAGCCAGCCTCCAGACCCTTTGCGTCGCGCCATCAGCGGCGCGACTTCCGCCTGGCGACGGTCGCCCGGGCCGTCTTGCCGCTCCAGAAATCGACGATCTGCCGGGTCGCCTCGGCTTGCGCGGCCCCGACCTGGCGCCTGGCGGCCGCGGCCGACTGACCGCGGGCCGAGCCGACCGCCTTGTTGGCCGCGCTCAGCCACATGCTCATCAAGGGATTCTTCTTCATCCAGGGGTTGCTCATGGAGCCTCCGTCTCGACCGGCGGTCCACAAAAGCGACTGTCGCCGGGCTGCCAATGCCGCAGCGCAGCATTTTTGCCCGATCGAAGGTGGCCGCCGTCCTACGCCTCGTGCGTCGGCACGGCGGCGCGGGCTCGCCACGCCCGGATGCACGCCAGCAGGCTGTCCGCTTCGACCGGCTTGACGAAATGACAGTCGAAGCCGGCGTCCAAGGCCGCCCGCCGGTCTTCGTACTGGCCATATCCCGTGAGTGCGACCAGCAGCAAGCCGGTGCCCCCTCCGGCACGCAGGCGACGCGCGACCTCATAGCCGTCCAGTCGCGGCAAGCCGATGTCCAGCAGCACGACCGCGGGCTGAAACCGCGCTGCGACCTCCAGGGCCTCTTCGCCATCGGCTGCAGTGCGGATCTCGTGCCCCTCCATCTCCAGCATCGTTGCCAGGGTCTGCGCGGCGTCGACGTTGTCGTCCACCACCAGGATGCGTTCGGGGGGACCGTCTCGCGCGGGACCCGCCGAGGACCCCGGCGGCGCACTGGCCCGCAGCGTCGCCCTGCGGGGCAGCGTCACCCGGAATTCGGACCCGAGGTTGCGGCCGCGGCTGTGCACCTCGATCCGGCCTCCGTGCATCTCGGCCAGCCGCCGGGCCAAGGTCAGTCCGACGCCCAGGCCGCCTTGCGAGCGATCCAGGCCGCGCTTGCCCTGCGCGAAGAGGTCGAAGATGCGCGGCAGCAGCTCTTCATCGATGCCCATGCCTTCGTCCCGCACCGTGATCTCGACGCGTTCGTCTTCGACCTCCACCCGCAGGTCGATCGGCGTCGACTCCGGGCTGTACTTCGCGGCGTTGTGAAGAAGGTTGGCAATGACCTGCGTGAGCCTCGCGCCATCCGCATCCATCCAGATCGGGGCTTCCGGCATCGCCACGCCGAGCACCTGGCGCCGGCTCTCCAGCAGCTGATGCACGGTCTCGATGCTGTGCGCCACGACCACCCTCAGGTCGACCGGATCGCACTTGAGCGTGATCTTCCCCTGGCTGATGCGCGTGACGTCCAGCAGTTCCTCCATGAGACGCGTGATCTGGCGCAGCTGGCGACCCGCCAGGTCCAGCGCCCATGTCACCTTGGGATGCTTGTCCGCCACCCGCCGGATGATTTCGATGGCCGTGTGGACCGAGGCCAGCGGATTGCGCAGCTCGTGGGACAGCATGGCGAGAAACTCGTCCTTCCGCTGGCTCGCCTGCTGCAGCTCCTGCTGCGCCGCCTGACGCTCGACGATCTCGTGCTGGAGGTTGCGATAGAGCCGCGCGTTCTCGAACGCCGCCCCGGCCCGCGTCGCCACCTCGTGCACCAGGGTCAGGTCGGCCTCCCGCATCCAGGCGCCGTCATCGGGCGACGCCACCAGCAGGACGCCCGGCACGCGCTCTCCGAAGAGCAAGGGGACGGCGGCGACGGACGCCAGGGCGGCTTCGCCGAGATCGCCGTCGGGATGCCCGAGTGCGCCCGGGCGCAGCGGCATCGCCGCGTCCGCCACCCAGGCCACGCGGCGCGAGGTCGCGGCTTCCTGCAGCGCGGCCATGACCGCATCGGCCGGCGCCAGGTCGGCGCCGAACGCGACCGTCGCGGACCCGCCGCCCGCGGTGCGGGCCGCGATCGCGAACGAGCCTCGGCCGAGTTCGGGGTCCGCGATCCAGACCAGCGCCGCCGCGGCCCGCTCCGGCACCAGCAGGGCGACCAGCTCCTGCATCGCCACCTGGATGTCCAGGGAGCGGTTGAGCGCCTGGCTCGCACCGGCCAGGAAGGCGGAGCGCCGGTCGTTCTCCTCGGCCAGGCGGCGGGCGGCGTCCGAGGCCATCATCGCCGCTCGCGCATCGGCCTGCCGCTCGACCTGGCGCTGCATCAGGTAGAGCGACACGAACACGCCGACCTTGCTGCGCAGGATCTCCGGCACGACCGGCGAGAGGATGTAGTCGACCGCACCGAGCGAATAGCCGCGGGCGGTCTGGATCTCGTCCGCGTACGAGGTGATGAAGATGATCGGCGTGTGGGCGCTGCGCCGGTGGTTGCGGATCAGCGTGGCGGTCTCGAAGCCATCCATGCCGGGCATGTTGACGTCGAGCATGATCACTGCGAACTCGCGCTGGAGGATCTCGCGCAGCGCATCCGCGCCCGAACGCACCATCACCAGGTTCTGGCCCAGCTCCTCGAGGACCGTCCGGAAGACGAGCAGCTTTTCCGGCAGGTCGTCGACGATCAGGATGTTGGCGCGCTCGCCGCCGGGCGTGTCTCCCTGCGGCGCCGGGCCGTTCTTCGGTGCTAGCTGCACAGCCAGCCCCGCAGGACGACCAGCAGGTGGTTGGTGTCGACCGGCTTCGACAAATAGTCCCACGCCCCGGCCTCGATGCACTTCTCGCGATCGCCCTTCATGGCCTTGGCGGTCACCGCCACCAGCGGCAGCTGCTTGCCGCGCGGCAGGCGGCGCAGCTCGCGCATGGTCTGCATGCCGTCCATCTCCGGCATCATGATGTCCATCAGGACGATGTCGATGTCCTCGTCCTCCTGCACCAGCCGGATCGCGTCGCGGCCGTTCTCCGCCGTCACGATGGCCATGCCCTGCTGGTCGAGCACGGTGGCCAGCGCGAAGATGTTGCGCATGTCGTCGTCCACGATCAACACCTTGCGGCCCGCCAGCGAGCAGGCGGCGTCGTTCGCGGCCTCGACGGCACGGCGCTCAGGGTCCGACATCAGCGCGAAGGCGCGATGCAGGAAGAACGCACTGCTGTCGATCAACGCGTCCGTGCTGCTCACGCTGCGCCATGCCGCGCCGTCGATGCCGCGGGTCCACGCGGCCGACCGCGAGCCGGCGCCGGGCCGGTCGAAGACGATCACCGGAAGCTGATGCACCGGCGCCCTTCCCTCGACCGCCTCGGCCAGGTCCGCCGGGCTGAAGCCCGGCACCGACCCGTCCGTGACGAGGCAGTCCACCGGCCCCTGGGCGATCTCGCGGGCGAGGGCCTCCCTCGATTCGGCCAGCGAGATCGTCACCTCGGAACCGTCGAAGGCCTCCACCAGCGCCGCCCGCGCGTCGGAGCCCTGCATGGCCACCAGCAGCCTGCGCGATCCGGTCGACACGAAGCGATGCAGCTGCCCCATCGCCGCGTCCACCTGGTCCATCGACTGCAAGGGCTTGGCAAGGAATCCCACGGCGCCGGAGTTCAGGGCGCGCTCGCGCGAATCGTCGGTCGACACCACGCACACCGGGATGTGCCGCGTCGCCAGGTCGGCCTTCAGGCGTTCCAGGATGCGCCAGCCCTGCATGTCGGGCAGGTGGATGTCCAGCGTGATCAGCGCCGGGCGGTGGTCGCCGGTCAGCGCCAGCGCCACCGCGCCGGTCGAGCTGACCAGTCCCTTGAACCCGGCGCGACGGGCGGCCTGCAGCAGCACCTTCGCGAAGGCCAGTTCGTTCTCGACGATCAGCGCCACCTTGTCGCCCGGCAGCAGCGCATCGCGGTCGTCCCCCGCCACGTTCAGCGCGTGCAGTTCGGCGGCCGCGGCCTCTGCACCCGCGGCGTCGACGCCAGCCAGCGCGTCGACGGGCTCGATCGTGGCTGCGACGGAGGCCGGACGGGTCCTCGGCGTCGGCAGGGGTGCCGGCAGGTCGACGCCGCCGGCACGGACGCCGCGCCCTCGCGCCGGGCTGAAGCTCTGCGGCAGGAACAGCGTGAACGTGCTGCCCTGCGCCGGAACGCTCGAGAGGCGAATCTCGCCGCCCAGGAGCCGCGCCAGTTCGCGGCTGATCGCCAGGCCGAGACCGGTGCCGCCGTACTTGCGCGAGGTCGAGCCATCGGCCTGCTGGAAGGCTTCGAAGACGATCTGCTGCTTGTCCGCGGGGATGCCGATGCCGGTGTCGGAGACGGCGAAGGCGATCACCTGGCTCGCCCGGTTGAGTTCCTCGCGGTCGCGCGACCAGCCGCCTTGGACGACCCCGACCGAGAGCCCCACCGACCCGTGGTGGGTGAACTTGAAGGCGTTGGAGAGCAGGTTCTTGATGATCTGCTGCAGGCGCTTGACGTCGGTGACGATCGCCTCGGGGAGCGTATCTCCCAACTGGATGCCGAAGCCCACGTGCTTGGCCTCCGCCACGTGGCGGAAGCTGCGCTCGACCGAGCGCTGCAGGTCGTCGATCCGCAGTTCGCTCACCTCCACGGCGACCGTTCCCGATTCGATCTTCGACAGGTCGAGGATGTCGTTGATCAGCATCAGCAGGTCGTTGCCCGAAAGGTGGATCGTCTTGGCGAACTCCACCTGCCGCTCCGTCAGGTTGCCTTCCGCGTTCTTGCAGAGCTGGTCCGACAGGATCAGCAGGCTGTTCAGCGGCGTGCGCAGCTCGTGCGACATGTTGGCCAGGAACTCCGACTTGTACTTGGAGGTCAGCGCCAGCTGCTCGGCCTTCTCCTCGAGCGCCTGGCGGGCCTGCTCGACCTCCTGGTTCTTGCTCTCGACTTCCTGGTTCTGGTGCACCAGCAGCCGGGCCTTCTCCTGCAGCGCCTCGTTGGTCTGCTGCAGTTCCTGCTGGCGATTCTGGAGTTCCTCGGCGAGCGACTGCGACTGGGTCAGCAGGTCCTCGGTGCGCATGTTGGCCGAGATCGTGTTGATCACGATGCCGATCGATTCGGTCAGCTGGTCGAGGAAGGCCTGGTGCGACGGGTTGAAGCGCTCGAGCGACGCCAGTTCGAGCACCCCCCGCACCTCGTCCTCGAACACCACCGGCAGCACGATCACGTCCATCGCCGCGCCTTCGCTCAGCCCGGTGGCCACCTTGAAGGCCGTGCTCGGAACGTTGGTCAGCAGGATCTTCGACTTCTCGATCGCGCATTGCCCGACCAGGCCCTGCCCCAGGTCGATTTCCTTGCCGTGCGCGGCGTGGCCGCCCGAGGCGTAGCTGGCGAAGAGCCTGAGCTTCGGCGCGCCGCCCGAGGAGGTCAGCAGGTAGAACTCGGCCTGCTGCGCGCCGACGACGGGCGCGAGCTCCGACAGGATCAGCTGGCCCACCGTCAGCAGGTCCTTCTGGCCCTGCAGCATGCGGCTGAACTTGGCCAGGTTGGTCTTCAGCCAATCCTGCTCGGTGTTCTTCTGCGTCGTGTCCTTCAGGTTGCGGATCATCTCGTTGATGGTGTCCTTGAGCGCCGCCACTTCCCCCTGGGCCTCGACCGTGATCGAGCGCGTCAGGTCGCCCTGGGTCACCGCGGTCGCCACCTCGGCGATCGCGCGCACCTGCGTCGTCAGGTTGGCCGCGAGCTGATTGACGTTCTCGGTCAGCCCCTTCCAGGTGCCGGCGGCGCCAGGCACCTTGGCCTGGCCGCCGAGCTTGCCCTCGACCCCCACCTCGCGCGCCACGCTGGTCACCTGGTCGGCGAAGGTGGCCAGCGTGTCGGTCATGCTGTTGATGGTCTCGGCCAGCGCGGCGATCTCGCCCTTGGCCTCCACCGTGAGCTTCTGCTTGAGGTCGCCGTTGGCGACCGCCGTCACCACCTTGGCGATGCCGCGCACCTGCCCCGTCAGGTTGCCCGCCATGAAGTTGACGTTCTCGGTCAGGTCCTTCCAGGTGCCCGACACATCGCGCACCTGGGCCTGTCCGCCCAGCCGGCCTTCGGTGCCGACCTCTCGCGCCACGCGCGTGACTTCCGCCGCGAAGGAGGACAGCTGGTCGACCATGGTGTTGATCGTCGCCTTGAGTTCGAGGATCTCGCCCTTGACGTCGACCGTGATCTTCTCGGACAGGTCGCCCGCGGCCACCGCCTTGGTCACGTCGGCGATGTTGCGAACCTGCGAGGTGAGGTTCGAGGCCATCAGGTTGACCGAGTCGGTCAGGTCCTTCCAGGTGCCGGCCACGCCCTGCACGTCGGCCTGGCCGCCCAGGATGCCCTCGGTGCCCACCTCCAGCGCCACCCGCGTCACCTCGGCGGCGAAGGACCGCAGCTGGTCGACCATGGTGTTGACCGTGTTCTTGAGCTCGGAGATCTCGCCCTTGACGTCGACCGTGATCTTCTTCGACAGGTCGCCGGCCGCCACCGCGGTCGTCACCTCGGCGATGTTGCGCACCTGCGAGGTCAGGTTGCCGGCCATGAAGTTGACCGACTCCGTCAGGTCCTTCCAGGTGCCCGCCACGCCCTGCACGTCGGCCTGCCCGCCCAGGATGCCCTCGGTGCCGACCTCGCGTGCGACCCGCGTCACTTCGGCCGCGAAGGAGCGCAGCTGGTCGACCATGGTGTTGACCGTGTTCTTCAGCTCCAGGATCTCGCCCTTGACGTCGACAGTGATCTTCTTGGACAGGTCGCCCGCCGCCACCGCCTTGGTCACGTCGGCGATGTTGCGCACCTGCGAAGTGAGGTTCGACGCCATCGAATTGACCGACTCGGTGAGGTCCTTCCAGGTGCCCGCCACGCCCTGCACGTCGGCCTGGCCGCCCAGCTTGCCTTCGGTGCCCACTTCGCGCGCCACCCGCGTGACTTCCGCGGCAAAGGACGACAGCTGGTCGACCATCGTGTTGATGGTGTTGGTGAGTTCGAGGATCTCGCCCTTGGTGTCGACCGAGATCTTCTTCGACAGGTCGCCGGCCGCCACCGCCTTGGTCACGTAGGCGATGTTGCGCACCTGCGAGGTCAGGTTGCCGGCCATGAAGTTGACCGACTCCGTCAAGTCCTTCCAGGTCCCGGCAACACCCTGCACGTCGGCCTGGCCGCCCAGCTTGCCTTCGGTGCCGACTTCGCGCGCCACCCGGGTCACTTCGGCGGCGAACGAGCGCAGCTGGTCGACCATGGTGTTGATCGTCGCCTTGAGTTCCAGGATCTCGCCCTTGACGTCGACCGTGATCTTCTTCGACAGGTCGCCGGCCGCCACCGCCTTGGTCACGTCGGCGATGTTGCGCACCTGGCTGGTGAGATTGCCGGCCATCGAGTTGACCGATTCCGTCAGGTCGCGCCAGGTGCCGGCCACGCCCTTGACTTCGGCCTGGCCGCCGAGCCGCCCTTCGGTGCCGACTTCGCGTGCGACACGGGTCACCTCGTCCGCAAACGAGGACAGCTGGTCGACCATGGTGTTGATGGTGGCCTTCAGCTCCAGGATCTCGCCCTTCACGTCCACCGTGATCTTCTTCGACAGGTCGCCGGCGGCCACCGCCTTGGTCACGTCGGCGATGTTGCGCACCTGCGAGGTGAGGTTCGACGCCATCGAGTTGACCGAGTCCGTCAGGTCCTTCCAGGTCCCGGCCACGCCCTGCACGTCGGCCTGGCCGCCCAGCTTGCCCTCGGTGCCGACCTCTCGCGCCACGCGCGTCACCTCGGCGGCGAAGGAACGCAGCTGGTCGACCATCGTGTTGATCGTGTTCTTGAGCTCGGAGATCTCGCCCTTGACGTCGACCGTGATCTTCTTCGACAGGTCGCCGGCGGCCACCGCGGTCGTCACCTCGGCGATGTTGCGCACTTGCGAGGTCAGGTTGCCGGCCATGAAGTTGACCGACTCCGTCAAGTCCTTCCAGGTCCCGGCCACGCCCTGCACGTCGGCCTGGCCGCCCAGCTTGCCCTCGGTGCCAACCTCGCGCGCCACGCGGGTCACTTCGGCCGCGAACGAGCGCAGCTGGTCGACCAGCGTGTTGACCGTGTTCTTGAGTTCCAGGATCTCGCCCTTGCCATCGACCGTGATCTTCTTCGACAGGTCGCCGGCCGCCACCGCCTTGGTCACGTCGGCGATGTTGCGCACCTGGCTCGTCAGGTTGCCGGCCATCGAGTTGACCGAATCGGTCAGGTCCTTCCAGGTGCCGGACACGCCTTCCACCCGCGCCTGGCCGCCGAGCGAACCTTCGGTGCCGACCTCGCGCGCCACCCGGGTCACCTCCGAAGCAAAGGAGCGCAGCTGGTCGACCATCGTGTTGATGGTGTTCTTGAGCGTCAGGAACTCGCCCTTCACGTCGACGTCGATCTTCTTCGACAGGTCGCCCTTGGCGACCGCCGTGGTCACGTCGGCGATGTTGCGCACCTGGTCCGTCAGGTTGCCGGCCATGGAGTTGACCGAGTCCGTCAGGTCCTTCCAGGTGCCCGCCACGCCCTTGACCTTGGCCTGGCCGCCCAGCTTGCCTTCGGTCCCGACCTCGCGCGCCACGCGGGTCACCTCGGCGGAAAAGTTGCCCAGCTGCTCGACCATCTTGTTGATGGTCCTGGCGGTGCGCAGGAACTCGCCCTCCAGTTCGCGCCCTTCCACCTCGAGCGCCATGCTCTTCGACAGGTCCCCCTGCGCCACGGCCCCGATCACGCGGGCGACCTCGCTGGTCGGATGCACCAGGTCGTCGATGAGCGAATTGACGCAGGCGATCGACTCGCCCCAGAAGCCGCGGGTCTCGGTCATCACGGCCCGCTGCTTGAGCTTGCCCTCCTTGCCCACGACCTGCCGCAGCCGCACCAGCTCGGAAGCGAGCGTGGCGTTCTGCTCGACCAGTTCATTGAAGATGTCGGCGACCTTCCCGGGCAGTCCCACCCACTGGGCTGGAAGCCGGACCTTGGCATCGCCCTTTCGAAGGCGTGTCATCGCATCGAGCAGGACGGCCATTTCGTCGTTGGCGCTGTCCGCGACAGGGGCGTGTTCCAGGACTTTCATTTGTGCCTCGTGGTTCGACCAAGGTGACTTGCAGCGGCTGGCGGGGAAGTGTAGGCCTCGGCCCAGATTTGTAACAGGGCCTCGACCAGCATGGGCGCTGGATCGGAGTTCCTCGGACCACATGGTCGTCTTCCAGCAGGAAATTTCCCTCCTCCGGAAATTCGGCTGGCTGCGGCGTTCGGGTCTCGACATCTCGCATCTTATTTTTCGAAGCATTCGACCCGTGCATGGCTCCCCCCGTTCACAGCGACAGTGCGAACACGCAATGCGCAGTATTTGACCGCTGCGCGAACACCTCCCGCGTAGGCGGGGCGGCAGTCTCGCCACGCGGTCCATTCCTACAACAGAGCGCGCTCGACTCGCGCAGCCCGCGACTTGCCAGCAGTGCCCATTGCACGCCGCATTGCCCTAGACTCGTTCCAGCGCCTTTTCACGCCTCGCGCCTCCAGCCACCTGAACACCGCTGAACGGTGGAACCCAGTCGACCATGACCATGCCAGCACCCGCACGCCCGGACGCCACCACTGCGCAGAACACCGGCCAGGCGTTCATGGCAGGGAAGGGCGAGATGGCCAGCCTGATACGGGCCCATGACTGGTCAGCCTCCTCCCTCGGCGACCCGGCGCTGTGGCCGCAGTCCCTGCGCACCGTCGTTCGCCTCATGCTCAACACCGGGCATCCGATGTACGTGTGGTGGGGCCCCGAGTTGACTTGCCTCTACAACGACGCCTATCGGGAATCGATCGGTCCCGAGCGCCACCCCGGCTCGCTGGGACGCCCCGCGCGCGAAGTCTGGGCCGAGATCTGGGAAGTGATATTCCCGCAGATCGAACAGGTCCTGAGCGGAGGCGGGGCGACCTGGCATGTCGATCATCTGGTCCCGATCACCCGGCATGGCCGGCGTGAGGATGTCTACTGGACCTACAGCTACAGTCCGATCGACGACGAGCGCGCACCGGGTGGCATCGGCGGCGTCCTGGTGCAATGCACCGAGACCACGCAACAGGTTCTGGCGGCCCGGGAGCTGGCGTCCGAGCGAGACCGGTTGGCCGCTCTTCACGAGAGCGAGATGCGCTTCCGGTCGGCCCTGCATGCGGGTGGGATGGGGGCCTGGGAGACCGACTACCAGACCTTGACCAGGTCCTGGACCCCGGAGGGCATGGCGCTCTTCGGTCTCAGCCTGCCGGACGGGCGAGGCCACGTGGGCGGCCCCGACGATGAATACGTGGCCGCGCTGCATCCGGACCACCGCCATCTCGCCGCCGGATTCCGCGAGTTGGCGGATCGGCAAGACTCCTTCCCGGCGGAGTACTGGATCGTGCGGGCCGACGGATCGAAGCTTTGGCTGGAGGGCCGCGGGATGGTCATTTCCAGGATGCCGGACGGCCGGGCCCATCGCCTCGTCAGCATCATGGCCGACGCGACCGAACGCAAGCGGGCCGAAGAGCGCCTGCTGATCGAGCATCAGCGCCTCGAACTCGCGCTGGGCGCGGGGCGCATGGGCGCCTACGACATGGACATGCGGGACAACGTCCTGTGGTGGTCGGCGCAAACCTACCGGCTGTTCGGTGTCAGCGAACAGGATTTCGTGCCGACACCCGCCCACGTGCTGGCCTTGCTTCACCCGGACGATCGGGAGGACTTCATTCGGCGCCGCGCAGAGGCCATCGAGGGCCATCGGCCCTTCGTGCATGAGTTCCGCATCCTGCGGCCCGATGGCACGCAAGCCTGGCTGGGCCACCGCGGCCACGTCGAATACGACGCCGGTGGCCGTCCGGTGCGCATCTTCGGCGTCACGATGGACATCACCGAGCGCAAGCTGGTCGAGACCCGACTCCAGGACGCGGACCGGCAGAAAGATCGCTTCATCGCGATGCTGGCGCATGAACTGCGCAACCCGCTGGCGCCGATCCGAAATGCCATCGCCGTGTTGCGCAAGATCGGTGGTGCCGATGCGACCTCGGCCTGGTGCCATGACGTCATCGACCGGCAGGTGAGCCAGATGGCGCATCTCCTCGATGACCTGCTCGACGCCTCCCGCCTGAATCACGGCCATCTGCGCCTGCGCATGCAGCCGCTCCAACTGGCGACGGCGATCGACCGGGCGATCGAGATCGCCAGGCCGGTGATCGATGCCGGCGGCCACTCGTTTGCCTTGCACATTCCGGCCCGGCCCATCGAACTCGAAGGCGACCTGACGCGACTGGCACAGGTCTTCTCGAACATCCTCATCAATGCAGCCAAGTACACGCCGCGAGGCGGCGCCATCGCGCTGACCCTCGAGCGCGAGGGTCAGCAGGCTCTGGTCAGCGTGACCGACACCGGGATCGGCATCGAGTCGCATCACGGTGAACGAATCTTCGAAATGTTCGGCCAGGTGGAATCGTCGTTGGCCCGGGCCCAAGGTGGGCAGGGCATCGGCCTGGCCCTGGCGAAGGCCCTGGTGGAAATGCACGGCGGGACCATCGCGGCCTCCAGCGAAGGCCTGGGCAAGGGAAGCCGGTTCGAAGTCCGCCTGCCGCTGGCCGCCATGGAAGTCGAGGCGAACCCGGACGCCACCGGCGCCGGAGAATCCTCCGCGGCAGCGGGTTGTCGCGTCCTGGTGGTCGACGACATGCGCGACAGTGCCGACAGCCTGGCGCTTGCCGTGCAGGCACTGGGCCATGAGGTCGAGGTGGCCTACAGCGGTGAGGCGGCCTTGCGAAAGGTCGAAGCCACCCGACCCGACATCGTCTTGCTCGATCTGGGAATGCCGGGGATGGACGGCTACGAGGTGTGCCGTCGAATTCGGGCGACCCCCTGGGGGCACGAAGTGCTGCTTGTCGCGCAGACCGGGTGGGGAAACGACAACGATCGCGAGGCGACGCGCAGGGCGGGCTTCGACCACCATCTCGTCAAGCCCGTGGAGCTCGGCGCGCTGGCCGCGCTGCTCGAATCGGCTAGCCCGTCCTCCCGCTGATGATGTTCATCAGGACATGCGGCTGCAGGGGCTTTCCGAGGTGCGCGTCGAAGCCGGCCTCGATCGCCTTGGTGCGGTCCTGGGGCCGCGCAAAGGCCGTCAACGCCACGGCGAACAGGCGCGGCATGCCATGCGACGCGCCGTGCTGCCGGGTCAGGCGGATGAGCTCGTAGCCATCCCGGCCCGGCAGGCCGATGTCGCTCACCAGCACATCGGGCCAATGGGCCTCGATCAGCCGCATGGCTTCATCGAACGTGGACGCCAGCCGGACATGCGCGCCGGCGTCTCCGAGGACCAGGGTCAGCATGGCGCTGGCGTCCTCGTTGTCCTCGACCACGAGCACATCCAGGCCGCCCAGCGCGCGATCGGAGGCGGGCGAGGGCCGCGGCTCCTGGGGCTCCGTCAGGACCAGGGAAGACCCGTCGGCGGGCACCACCACCAGCTCGACACGCAGCGTGGCCCCCGCGCCGGCACCTGCGCTCTCGGCGGTGACACCGCCGCCGTGCAGCTCCGCCAGGTTCTTGACGATCGACAGGCCCAGCCCGAGCCCGCCGTGCAACCGGTTGTCCGGCGAATCGCTCTGCGTGAAGCGGTCGAACAGATGGGCCACGAATTCGGGGTCGATGCCGCGGCCGCAGTCCTGCACGGACAGTGCCAGGCGATCGGCCTCGCGCGCCAGGCCGATGCGAATCAAGCCGCCTTCATTCGAGAACTTGACGGCGTTCGAAAGCAGGTTCCACACGATCTGCTGGAAGCGGGTCGGATCGAGCCAGGCGGGCTGCTCGGCCTCCTCGTGCTCGAACTGGACACGAAGGTGCTTGGCGGCGATCGCAACGCTGAGCGCTTCGATCGACGAGGCGACCAGCGCGCGCGGTTCGCTCCATTCGGGGTGAAGCCGGAGCTTGCCGGAACTGATGCGGGAGACGTCGAGAATGTCCGAAATGAGCCGTGCCTGGGCCTTGACGCTGCGGTCGATCGCAGTGAGTCCCTTCTCGACCAGGTCCGGCGAACGATTGCCCGTCTTCAGCACGTGAACCCAGCCGCCGATGGCGTTGAGCGGATTCCGCAGTTCGTGCGAAAGCACGGCGACGAAGTCGTCCTTGGTCCGGCTGTGCCGCTCGGCGGATGCCCGCGCCGCCTGCTCGCGCTCGAGGACTTCGAGGCGGCGCGCCTCGAGCTCGAAGCGTTCGGAAACGTCCAGAGCGATGCCGATGCGAAGCCCCGGCTCGATCGGTGCCGACATCGTCCATTCGAGGCGCACCAGGCTGCCGTCTTGCCGGTGCAGCGGAAATTCCGACTGCCAGGAGGCGGCGCCCTCGCCCGCCATCACGGTCCTTTCGCTCACGGCATCGGTCCAGTCGTCAGGCGCGAACGCGGCCACCGCCTGCCCGACCACCTGGTCCTGCGCACGCCCCAGCATCGCGACCATGGCGGGATTGACATCGACGAACCGCCCGGCGTCGTCGATCAGCGCCATGCCGGTGGGCGCCTGCGTGTAGATCGCCCGGAAGCGTGATTCGCTGCTGCGAAGCCGATCCTCGGCCATGCGGGCGCGAATCAGCGCCTGCAGCGTGGCGATCAGCACCGCCGGCTCGACCGGATGCACCAGGTAGGCGTCGGCGCCGGCATCCAGGCCGGTCACCTTGTCCTCGTTGCGCACGAAGGCGCCGGAAAGGTGAATGACCGGCAGCGTCGCCGTGGCCCGGTCGGCGCGGATCCGTCGGCAGACCTCGAAGCCGTCGATGTCGGGCAGGTGCACATCCAGCACGACGGCCGACACCTGGCTCGCCGCGAGTGCAAGCGCCTCGCCCCCGGTACTCGCTTCGCTGGTCTGGAAGCCCGCGGCGCGGATCAGGCGCGCCGTCGAGTAGCGCGTCGTGGGGTTGTCGTCGACCACCAGCACCGTGTGGCGGCTGCGGTCGATGGTGGTGTTTATCACGTCGGTGACCACGGTTCAGCCCTTCGGGGGCAGCATCGATCCGTTCAACTGCACGGGCAGGGTCACCGAGAACACGGAGCCCCTGCCGAGTTCACTGGCGATTTCCACCCGCCCGCCGAGCAGCTCGGCGAACTGCTTGCTCAGCGACAGCCCGAGGCCGGTGCCTCGCAGGCGCTTCTGCACCGGCGAGTCGACCTGCGAGAAGTCGTCGAACACCGCCGCATGATGCTCCGGTGCGATGCCGATGCCGGTATCGGCCACCGAGAAGCGGATGAAGTCGCCTTCGACCTGCGCCGCCGATACGCGCACTTCACCGCGCGGCGTGAACTTGAGCGCATTGGCAATGAAGTTGCGCAGGATCTGGGACAGCTTGCGGTCGTCGGTGAAGAGCCGCGGCAGCTCGTGTGGCTCCTCGAAGATGAGCGCGGTGTCGGGGTTCGTGAGCACCGGCTTGAACATGCCCCGCAGTGCGGAGAACAGGTCGACCATCTCGAACCAGGCAGGAGAGATCTCGACGCGGCCGGCCTCGATCTTGGCCAGGTCCAGCAGATCGTCGACCATCTCGGCGAACTCGGCCGCACTGGACTCGATGAAGCCGACCTGGCGCTCCTGCTCCGGGGTCAGCGGGCCATCGACCCGGTCGCTCAACAAGCGCGTGATGCTCCGGATCGCGCTGATCGGCGTGCGGAATTCATGGCTCATGTAGGCGAGGAAGCGGCTCTTGAGTTCCGTGGCCCGCTGGAGTTGCTCGGCTTGGGCATCGAGTTCGGCATAGAGCGCCACCACGCCGCGGTTGGTTTCCTCGAGCTCGGCGCGCAGTTCGTCCGCTTCCTGGCGGCTCGCTGCCAGCGCCCGTCGACAGTCCTCGAGGGTGGCGCCATCGGCCGGGTCGGATTCGGGTGTCGTCATGTCACTGGTCCTCCCGGCGCAGCACCACGACGGTGGCATCGTCGCGATGTCTGGTGTGGTCGCGCAGCAGAATGGCAGCCGCCAGGGTCGGGTCCTTCTGCATCACAGGAAGGATCCGGTCGGCGCGCCAGCGCGTGTCGATGCCGTCGCTGTGAACGATCACGAGAGCGTGGGCTGGCAATTCCATCGCGGTTTCCTCCGGACGCCGGATCTGGAGGCCAGCGGTGCCATGCTGCGTGATGATCGATTTGTCGAACACGCCGGACAGCACCCGTCCCACCACGTTTCCCGCCCCGGAGTATGACAACCTCGAGGTCTCGCCGTCGATGGCCAGGGCGCAGATGGCCGCACCCCGCGTCGTCTGCAGTGCCTGGTGGGTCTGCTGGACCTGTTCGCGCGGCGCCGCCGATGGATGGCGAGCGAAGGCAGCGCTGGCGGCCAGCGACGCCTTGGCGGCTTCGGGGCCGTGGCCGAGGCCGTCGGCGACCATCAGGCTGAATCGGGCGCCCAGGCGGCCCGCCGTCCAGGCGTCGCCGCACACGGCCTCACCGGGCGCGGGCAGGCAAACGGCGCCGATCCGGACCGAGGCTGCCGGGCCCTGCGGCGCATCCGACCCGCGGACCCGCGCCACGCTCACCGTGCCGTCGGGAACCGATGAATGAATATCGAAATCGTCGGCCAGGCGGCGGATCGCGCCCAGGCCGGTGCCGGGCGTGCGCCCGGACGATTGGCCGTCCTGCATCGACAGGTGAAGGTTCACGATGCCCGGCCCCTCGTCGATAGCCACGACCTCGACGTCCCGGGCGTGCGGGCGCGCGGCGACCAGCAGGCGGCCCTTGCGCGCGTGACGATGGAGGTTGGTGCCCAATTCGGTCACGACCAATGCCAGCCTGCCCGCGTCCACTTCGGAAAACGCCAATCCGGCCGCCAGCTGTGCCGCATGGCGCCTTGCCTCGCCCACCCGGCTCGCATCTTCGACCGGGAAGGACTTGTGGGTCCAGCCGGTGACTACTTCCACTTGGTGATACTCACGCGCGTTCCCGCGCCAGGTTCGGACTGAAGATCGAAATCGTTCACCAGCCGCTTGCTGCCCGGAAGTCCGAGGCCCATCCCGGTGCCGCTGGTCCAGCCGTCGGTCAGCGCCAGCGCGATGTCGGCGATGCCCGGCCCCTGGTCCTCGAAGACCAGTTGCAGCCCGGGTCGGCCGTTCTTCTCGATGAACTCCCATCGCATCGTGCCGCCGCCCCCGTGGATCAGGGTGTTGCGCGACAGTTCGCTGGCCGCGGTGATCATCTTGGTCTGGTCGACCAGCGTCAGCTTGAGCTCCTGGCACAGCGCGCGCACCATCTGCCGGCTGGCGACGATGTTGTGCTCCGACTGCAGCGGCAGCGTACCGGCGCGTTCAATGGCCAAGGGAACTCTCCTCGCGCGCGCGCTGGAGCAGTTCCATGCCGCGCTCGACGTTGAGCGCGGTCCGCACGCCTTCGAGCGACAGGCCGAGTTCGACGAGCGTGATGGCCACGGCAGGCTGCATGCCGACGACCACCGTGGTGGCGGAGAGGATGCGGGCGATGCCCGAGATGCTGGTCAGCATGCGGCCGACGAAAGAGTCGACGATCTCGAGCGCCGAGATGTCGATCATCACGCCCGACGCACCCGTCTTGGCGATCTGGCCGGCCAGGTCGTCCTGCAGCGTCAGGGCAGTCTGGTCCTGCATGTCGACCTGAATGGTCACCAGCAGGGTCTCGCCCATGCGCAGAATCGGGATGCGGTCCATGTCCGTCCTACTTGTCGCGCGTGATGCGCCAACCGGTCTTCTGCAGCGCAAGCGACAGCGCATCGGCCAGTGTCGCCTTGGTGCTGACGCCCTGCAGGTCGATGCCCAGATGCACGATGGTCTGTGCGATCTGCGGGCGGATCCCGCTGATGATGCAGTCGGCCCCCATCAAGCGGATGGCGGTGACGGTCTTCAGCAGGTGCTGCGCCACCAGCGTGTCGACGGTCGGCACACCCGTGATGTCGATGATCGCGAGGCCCGAACCGGTTTCGACGATCCGTTGCAGCAGCGCCTCCATCACCATCTGCGTGCGGCTGCTGTCGAGCACGCCGATCATGGGCACGGCCAGAACGCCCTCCCACAGCTTCACGACCGGGGTGGACAACTCGAGCAGTTCTTCCTGCTGGCGCCGGATGATGTCCTCGCGCACCTGCTGGAAGGTCGACACGGTGTGCTGCGCCAACCTGTCGACCGTGGTCGACAAGGACCAGAGCGCAGGCCCCAAGGCCTCCGGCTGGGCGGCAAGCCGTCGCTGCAGGGAAGCGAAAAGCGGCTTCTTGAGCGCCAGCACGAAGAGGCTGGTGGCTTCTGCCGTCTGGCCCTGTGCGGCCCTGGAGCGCGACAGGCCGGAAAGCGTGTCGCGCACGGACGCCCAATCGGCCGACTCGAATCCTTCCGGGTCCGCACCGGCCTGCAGGCTTTCACGCAGCTTGCGCAGGAGCTCGGAGGCCTCGGCGCGAGCGGCGCGCCGGGCACCGACGTCGGCGCCGGGCAATTCGGCCATCCACTCGTCGATGATCGGTTCTTCCTCGTCCCTCAGGGCACCCAGCAGTGGCGCGTAATCGTTCTTCATGGTTTCCTCACAAAACTGTCTTCCGGGTCGGCGCGAGTCGCCTCCCAGGCCCTCGCGCAGTGCGCGCTGGTCGTTCGGCATGGTAGCCACTGGGACAGCGACTCCCGCGCCCGCTGCACCGAATTGGACGATGGACTACGCCGCGATCGGCGCAGGCCTACACAAAGCGAGGCACGACCACGCCTGCCCCACCCGCGGCAACGCCCGGTCGGCCTAGCGACCTTGGCTCAACCGGATCAGCCCATAGACCGTCAAATACGCCGATCCGCGGCCATCCGTCGCGACCAGGCCGTTGGAACTCAGGCGACCCGACACCGCGGAGGCTTCGACGGGGGCCGCTTCTTCGCTGGCGCCGGCCAGGCTCTGCAGCCTCCTCCACTGCGCGTTGTTGAGCCGGAGCTTGTCCGCCTTCGCGCGCTCGGTGCCAGCCTGCGTCTCGTTCATGGCCGCGCCCCGGGTCAGACGATGGCGCCGACCAGCCGCAGCAGCGACAAGCCGAACACGGTCATGATCATGATGATGACCGCCACCCTGGTCCAGACGCGCTCATCACGCTCCTCGGATCGCGGAGGAAGGGGCGCGAACGAGGAGCCCCGGTCCAGGCGGTCCGGCTTTTCGGTCCACCAGCCGAGTCGGGTGTCATGGTCTTCTTGCATGGACGTGATTCTTCTGGGGTCAGTAGTACTTTGGTATGTCATTTGACGTATCCGCCGTACGAGGGCGACCAGGAAGTGAACTAGTTCACGCTTTGACAGCGCGTGGTGCGCCATGGCCCGCGCCGCGATGCCAGGTGTCAGCGCCTACACATCGTTGGCTCAGGGACCGACTCGGCGTTCGAGCGCACCTGCCCTACCGTCGCTGCACCCGACTTCAGCGAGACAACCCATGCTTGGCATCGTCATCCCGGCACACAACGAAGCCCTGCTCATCGGCTCGACCCTCGATGCGGTCATGGCCGCGGCGAGACACCCCGACCTGCGTGACGAGCCGGTCGAGGTGGTGGTGGTGCTCGACAGCTGCAGCGACGCCACCGGCGTGATCGCGGCACGCGCAGGCGCGCGCACCGTCAGCCTGCGCGTGCAGAACGTCGGCGTCGCCCGCGCAGTGGGCGCGGAAGCCATGCTCGCCGCCGGCGCCCGCTGGCTCGCCTTCACCGACGCCGACACGGTCGTCTCGCCAAGCTGGCTGGTGGACCAGCTCGCGCAGGAGGCCGACGCGGTCTGCGGTTCGATCGGCGTCGACGATTGGTCAGCGCATGGGGACCATGCAGGCGCGATCGAAGCCCATTTCCAGAAGACCTATTCGGACGTCGACGGCCACTCCCACATCCATGGCGCCAACCTGGGCGTCTCGGCGGCCGCCTATCGGCGCGCGGGTGGCTTCCGCCACCTGGCCTGCAGCGAGGACGTCGCCCTGGTGCGTGCGCTCGAGGCCACCGGGGCCCGGATCGCCTGGAGCGCGAAGCCGCGCGTGGTGACCAGTTCGCGCCGCGACGGGCGCGCGCGCGGCGGCTTTGCGGATGCGCTGCTGGCCGCGGTCGCTGCCGGCGTGGCCGCTGTGGCGCCACCCGGCGCCGCCGCCGTGGGCTGACGACGGACCCGCCCGCCATGCTCTCCGGCGCGACCCATGATGCGCTCCAGCGCCTTTGCCGCCAGCATGGGGGCGCACTCGCGCTCGACCATCTGGTGGCTGCCGGCATCGATCGCCTGCCGCCGCCCGGCTCCGGCGGCACCATCGAACGCTGGCGAATCCTGTCGGAAGTGGCCGCGCACGACCTCTCGCTCGCCAAGCTGTTCGAAGGGCACACGGACGCGCTTGCGATCCGCCATGAACTCGGCCTGGCGGACGCCGAGACCGGTTCTCGCTGGGGCACATGGTGCGCCGAACCCCCCGATGCGCGCGTGACGATGGAAGCCCTCGTCGACGAGGGTGCGAGCGCAGCCCCGGTCCGCCTCCACGGCACCAAGGCATGGTGCTCGGGCGCACAGGGCGTGACGCATGCCGTACTGAGCTGCTGGGACGATGCAGGAGAGCCCTGCCTCGCCGAGCTGAAGCTCGACCAGGCGGCCGTCACGGTCACCGACCAGGGCTGGCACGCGGTGGGCATGGCGGCAAGCGGCAGCGTGGATGTGCGATTCGATGGCGCGGTGGCACACCGGATCGGCCGCCCCGGCGACTACGTCCGGCGGCCCGGTTTCTGGCAGGGCGGCGCCGGCATCGCGGCCTGCTGGTTCGGCGGCGCTCTGGGCATCGCACGCATGGCGCGCCGATTCTGCGGCATGGCACCCGACGCCCATCGGCTCGCCCACCTGGGCGCCATCGACACCGCGCTCGCAGCCGGAGCGGCCGTGTTGCGCGAAAGCGCGGCGTGGATCGATGCCCATCCCCGCGACGACGCGCACCAGATCGCGCTGCGCGCCCGCCTGGTGGTCGAGGAGGCCGCCCATGCGCTCATCGCGCACGCCTGCCGCGCGACCGGCGCGGGGCCGCTCTGCCGGGATGCGCGCTTTGCACGGGCGGTGGCCGACCTCCCTGTCTATATGCGCCAGAGCCATGCGGAACGCGACCTGGCGAGCCTGGGCAAGACTGTTCTCGATACGGAGACCACACCATGGAAGTTGTAGAGAAGGAAGGCGATCGCGTGATCCACGGCGACGGCACGACAGAAGACGAGTGGCATGCCTGGAGCGGCCTGCGCCAGATGCGCACGAGCTTCGTGGAGACTCTGGTTCCCGCCGGCGGGCGCGCCGTGGTCGTTGCGCCGCATCCGGACGACGAGGTGCTGGCGGTCGGCGGACTGCTGGCGCAGCTGGCCCGGCTCGGAAGCGCGATCCGCGTCATCGCGGTCACCGACGGCACCGCCAGCCATCGCGGCTCACGCGACTGGCCTGTCGAGCGGCTGGTCCGCGAGCGCCCGGGCGAGAGCCGCGAGGCCCTGCACCGGCTGGGCGTCGACATCGAGCCGATCCGGCTGGGCCTGCCCGATGGGGGCTTGCGCGGCCTCGAGACACTGCTGGCGGATCGCCTCCTGACCCTCTTCGACCGCCAGGACGTGGTGTTCACGACCTGGCGCGGCGACGGGCATCCCGACCATGAAGCCACGGGCCACGCCTGCGCCTTTGCCGCGGCGCGGACCGGGGCGAAACTGGTCGAGGTGCCGGTGTGGGCCTGGCACTGGGCCGCACCGGGCGACAAGCGCCTGCCGTGGCTGCGCGCGCGGCGGCTGGACCTCGATGCGCAGGCGTGCCGGCGCAAGCAGAGCGCGGTGCGGGCGTTCGCGAGCCAGATCGAAGCCGACGCGTCGACGGGTCGGCCGCCCATCCTGCGACCCACGACGCTCGCGCGCGCCGCGCGGCCTTTCGAGGTGTTCTTCACGTGAACTCCCCGGCTGGCCAGCCTGACGGCACGAGCGCCTATTTCGATGGGCTCTACGGGGCGAGCGACGATCCCTATGCGCTGCGCACCCGCTGGTATGAAGAGCGAAAGCGGGCGCTGATCCTGGCCACGCTGCCGCGGCGCCGCTACCGGCGTGCCTTCGAACCTGGCTGCGGCATCGGCGAGTTCACGGTGGCGCTATCGGCTCGCTGCGACACGGTGTTCGCGAGCGACCGCTCGGCGCGGGCGGTCGAGATTGCGCGGCAGCGCACCGCAGGCCTTCGCAACGTCCGCATCGAACGACAGGACCTGCCGGCGGAATGGCCGAACGATGTCGCTGCGTTCGACCTGATCCTGCTGTGCGAGCTCGGCTATTTCCTGCAGCCGGACGCGATGCGGGAGCTCGCCCGCCACTGCGATGACTCGCTCGCCGGCGACGGCACCCTGGTCGCCTGCGATTGGCGCCCCGACTTCGCCGAGCGCCGGCTGGCGACCGACGCGGTGCAAGCGCAACTGTCGGCGCTGGGCCTCACGCGGCTGGCGCGCCACGAGGAAGAAGATTTTCTGCTTCAGGTGTGGTCGCGGGATGGTCGTTCGGTGGCACAACAGGAGCGGATCCGCTGACGCCGAGGCCGGCCGGCTGCTCGCCATGGCGACGCGGCAGGAAGTTCATCGGCACCCGCCCGGCGCTTCCAGCCCGGACCACGCGATGAATGAAGTCCAGCTTCTCGATGACGGGGGGAACCACGATGAACGGATAGCTGTCGTGGGCGCCGAGGCTGCGATCCATCGCGTTGATGAACTGCGAGACCGGCAGCCACTGCTCGGCCACCAAAGACAAGATCGACTCGGCGTCGAGATCGAGCTTGCGCACCGTCAGTGAAGGCGCGGACGGCAAGGCGTGATCGAGCCGGGCGCCCCAGGCCGCGGCGGTCTCCAGGCCGTCCACCATGTGCAAGTAGTGCGCCCAGGTCTCCGCCCAGTCTTCCCAGGGGTGCGAGCTCGCGTACGCACTGATGAAACGCTGCGGCCAGTCGGCCACCGGCGATGCATAGTGCTTCTTCAGGGAAGCTTCGTAGTCGGCGCGCTCGTCGCCGAACAAGGCCCGGTACTCGTCGATCCAGGGCGTGCCGCGCACCAGCCGATCCCAGTAGTAGTGGCCGATCTCGTGGCGGAAGTGGCCCAGCAAGGTCCGATAGGGCTCGTGCATCGACATGCGGATCTGCTCCCGACGCGCATCGTCGGCCTCCGCGATGTTGAGCGTGATGACGCCCTCGTCATGGCCGGTGAGCACGCGATCCTTCGGATCCACCTGCTCGAGGAACTCGAATGAAAGTCCGTTCGCAGGGTCTTCCAGCTTGTTGGGCGTCGGCAGAACGAGCTCGACCAAGGTGTAGAACAGGCGCCGCTTGGCCTGTTCGAGCGCGGCCCAATAGCCACGATTCTGGGGTGTCGCCAGCGCCGGGATGGTATGGGTCGTTCGACACGACAGGCAATGATCGTGGGCGCTGTCAGCCAAGAGCATCCAGTTGCAGACGCCCTGCTTCCGATTCGCGCAAGGGCGGTATCCGGGACCCGGTGGACCCAGCCGGCGCCAGGCGTCTTCGGCCGAGGTCTCGAAGGCGATCATCAGTTGTTCGTCCGGCGCATAGCCGAGCGTCGAGCCGCATGTCTCGCAGCTCAGGTTCTCGAAGAAAACCCGGTTGCTGCAATGCGAGCAGGTCAGTTGCTTCATGGTGTCTTTCCTGGATGCGCGGGATTCATCGCCCTGTTGTTGCGATGCAGCATAAGGGCTGCCCGATGATCGTGGAGAAGATGGCCGGCTGCAACGACGTGGGACAAGACGCCGCGCAGCGCAGCGCGAACTCGCAGCGACAGGGGCATTGCAGCGGCGTTCTCCTACATCGCCGGCGGGGGAACGGGCGCATCGTCGGGCAAGGAGCTGCTTCCGGAAGATGAGCGGCCCATTCAGTGAGGCTCGCATGAACACCAGCACTCTTCAACCCTACCAGGCATTCGCATATCGAGGAAGGTCGTTCCTTTGTGGAGCGCAGCCGCGGGACAACGGGACCTTCCTGCCCGTCGTCTTTTGTGTCGGTCCGGCGCCGGGTCGGCAGACCGAACTGCCGCGGGACACGGATGCCTATGCGACCGAGAGCGAGGCGCTTCGCCACGCAGAGCAGCAGGCGATGCGCTGGGTCGAGGATCACGAGGACGTCCGGGGCCTGGAATGAGGCCGGCCAGTCAAGCGCCGAGGTCGGTCGCGCAGAACTCGAAGAACTCGTCCAGTTCGATGGATTTGTCGAAGACGCGATCGGCCCCTGCGTCGAGGCACCTTTGCCGGGCATCCTGTCGCGCATAGTTCGTGAGCACGACCACCCGCTGGTGCGGCTCGCGCCCATTGCACCAGTTCACGACCGCAAGACCGTTTCCCTGCCGCAGGAACAGGTCGACAACCGCCAGATCCCACTGGCCCTTGTGCCCGGCGAGCCAGCCGATCGCCTCGTCCTCGGTCTCCGCGGTGGCCATCACTTTCGCTGACGAGAGATCCTCGAGAGCAGGAATCAGATGCTGCCGGATGGTGCTGTTGTCTTCGACCAGGAAGATGCTGCGGGCGGCGGTCATGGAGCGATCATTGATTGGTTCTCGTTTTGCCTGAGGCTAGGAACCTCGTGCCGCCACGCGAGTGAGCACTTCCCCCGGGCGAAGGTAGGATGGACTCGCCATGCTCTCTCTCTCCGCTTGCCGCCGGGGCCGGCGGATTCACGCGAGGGCCGTCAGTGCCAGCCCCGCCAGGCCTGATCCCACCACCACCGGAATGACGCCAAGCTTGAATCGAAACAGGGCCACGGCGGCGGCGACGCCGATGAGGGCCGAGGCCCAATCGAAGCGGCCTGTGAACCCCTGCGGCCAGAGCACGTGGTAGGCGAAGAAGACCGCGAGGTTGGCGATGACACCCACCACCGCTGCCGTGATGCCGGTGAGCGGCGCCGTGAACTTGAGATTTCCGTGCGTGGACTCGATGAAGGGAGCGCCGAGCAGGATGAAGAAGAACGAAGGCAGGAAGGTGAAGAAGGTCACCACGGTGGCTGCCACCGCGCCCGAAAGAAACAGCGCATCGGCACCGAAGATGGCCTTCGTCCAGCCACCCACGAAGCCGACGAAGGACACCACCATGATGAGGGGGCCCGGCGTGGTTTCGCCGAGCGCCAGGCCGTCGATCATCTGCGATGCCGTCAGCCACTGGTAGTGCCCGACCGCGCCCTGGAACACATAGGGCAGCACGGCATACGCACCGCCGAAAGTCATGAGGGCCGCCTTGGTGAAGAACCAGGCCATCTGCGTCAGGACGGCATCCCATCCATAGAGCGCCATCGACGTGCCGATGGCAGCGAGCCAGAGCGCAAGGCAGACCGCCAGCACGCGGCCGAAGCGCCGCCAGCTGAACACCGCGTGCTCGGGCGTCGGCGTATGGTCGTCGATCAGCGCGGGACCCGCAGACTGTGTCGCCTTGGCATGGCCAGCCCCGCCGGCGAAGCTGGCAGGCGCGAAGCGTCCGCCCAGGTAGCCGATGACACCCGCGGCCAGCACGATGAGCGGAAACGGCAGCTGCAGCGCGAAGATCGCCAGGAAGGCGGCCACCGCAATGGCCCACAGCCATGCGTTCTTCAGGGTCCGGGCGCCGACCCGGCAGGCTGCGTGGACCACCAGCGCTGTCACCGCGGGCTTGATGCCATGGAACACCCCCGCAATGGCCGGCACGTTGCCGTACGCCATGTAGACCCACGACAGGCCGATGAGGATCAGCAACGACGGCAGCACGAAGAGCACGCCCGCGACGATGCCGCCCCATGTGCGATGCATCAGCCAGCCGATGTAGGTGGCGAGTTGCTGCGCCTCGGGTCCGGGCAGGAGCATGCAGTAGTTCAGCGCATGCAGGAAGCGGCCCTCGGAAATCCAGCGCCGGCGCTCGACCAGGTCCTCGTGCATGATGGCGATCTGCCCGGCCGGCCCACCGAAGCTGATGAAGCCGAGCTTGAGCCAGTAGACCAGGGCTTCGCCGAACGTCAGCCGCCGTTGCGCAAGCGGCGATGGCGTCTCCCCGGGAGCGCCCGGGTTCAATGTCGAAGCCTGTCGTTCATGCGGCAACTATCGCATGACGTGATTTTCGCTACAAGAACCCGGTGTTCGGACAACGCTTGCAGGGCTCGGTGCCTGGGCAGCGGCGGGCGAAGCGCGTACGTAGGCGAATAGACTTCCAATCCACGATCCGAATGAATCCAATGAACCGACCCGAAGACGCACCTCATGCGTTTCAAGCCGCCTGGAACAGCCACGACATGGCTTCGCTAGGAACACTGTTCCATGAGGATGCGACATTCGTGAACCGGTTCGGGCACTACGTGCACGGCGTCGCGCAGATCGTCGACCTGCATGCGCCCATCCACGCGACCATCTACAGCGATTCCACGCTGGAGAACGAATTGATCGGCGTGGTCGCGATCAGCGACGACGCGGCCGTCGTCCATTTCTGGAGTCGCCTCACAGCCGGTGCGGCGCATCCGGCGGGGCCACATGCCGTCGACACGCTGATCCTTGCCGTGCTCACGCGGCAGGCCGGCGAGTGGCGGATCAAGGCGCTCGAGAATGTCACGCTGACGAATCCCCGTACCGGAGAAGCGGTGTTGAGAGATGCGAGCCCGGTTCGGAATTTGCAATCAGTCTTCGTTTTCGGAACCCTGAAGGAAGGCTTTCCCAACTTCGCGACCAACAGGGGCTCGCGAGTGGCGGGAGACTTCATGACGGTCGGGCGCTACCCGCTGTACCTGGTGGGCGAACGCTTTTCGCCCTGGCTCGTCGATGCCCTGGGTGAGGGCGAACGAGTTGTCGGTCAAGTGTTCGATGTCGACGAGGCTGCATTGGCCAGGATGGACGAACTTGAGCGAACCACGGAGGCGGACGGGTATCGACGCGTGATGCTCGAGGTGGAGTCGCTGAGCGATGGCCGAAGAATTCGCACGCATGCGTACATCAAGCCCCGCGAGCAATTCGCCCTGGCGGATGCCCGGCTTGGCCCGTTGCACGAATACACGCTCGAACACGCGGCGCTGTACCGAAGCCGCGAAGCGAAGCGGTCTGTTTGAGGCAGGCAGGCAGGCACGAGGAAACAACACATCCAGGGCACCCTTACCCTCGACGCAGCGGCGGATCTTCGCGAGCCGCCGCCAACGACTGCAGATGTACGGCCAGCGCCCTCGCCGCCGGTGACAGGCGCCTCTCGTCGTAGAAGCAGATGGCGAAGCTGCGTTGGGCCCACGGATCGGTCAGCGGCAGCACCTTCAGCCCGTAGATGGAGGCCATCGGCTCGGCGACCTCGCGCGGAACGACCGCGATGCCGAGGTTGGCCCGGACACAGCGCAACGACGCATCGAAGGTCGAGACGACCGCCCGGTAGCTGATCGGCTTGCCGATGATCGCGGCAGCGCGCGCCAGCATCGTGTGCACGGCAGTCGACGCGGGAAGGCCCACATGGTCGTAGTCGAGTGTCTCCTCGAAGGCGCAGCGCTTCTTCCTCGCGATCGGGTGCGAAGGGCTGGCGATGATCGAGAGATGGTCGTTGCGATAGGGCCGGGTCTGCAGTCCCTCGAGGTCCGCGGCGTCCCAGCAGACCGCCAGAGGCGCCAGGCCTTCCCGCAAGCCGCTGACCACGTCACGGCTGAGCGCCTCCTCGATGTCGATCCGGATCTCCCGGTGTTCGGGGACCTGCAGGAACGAAGCGATGTCGTCGGGCAGGTACTCGGCAATGGAGGAGACCGTGGCCAGAACCCGCACCTGGCCCTTGATCCCCCTTCCGAAGGCAGCCATGTCGCGCGCCACGCGGTCCGCACCGGCCAACATGCCGCGCGCATGCTCCAGCAGGATCTCGCCGGCGCCGGTGATCGCGACCCCGCGACGATTCCGCTCCACCAGCACATTGCCCAGCGTGCTCTCCAGCTGGGCAATGCGCTTGCTGATGGCGGACGCGACGATGTGATGCTGCTCGGCCGCGCGCGCGATGTTCCGGGTCTCGCAAACCGCGACGAAAAGACGAAGACTTGTGAGATCGAGGTCGTGCATGGTGCGAGCGGGTTGTGAGCTTCCGAAATGGAACGCTGCTCGTTCCAATTTACCGCTTTTCGATCGAAGAAGGAATGCCTACAGTCTCCCCCAACGACGTCGCGACCGTGCGTCGAGAGTCCGGAGACGAACACATGACACTTCCACCCGCCCGCCTGCCGCGCAGCGCCGTGATCCGCGAGGTCGGCCTGCGCGATGGCCTGCAGAGCATCGCCACCATCCTTCCGACCGCGCAAAAGATCGAATGGATCCGCGCCGCCTACCAGGCCGGCCAGCGCGAGATCGAAGTCGGCTCCTTCGTGCCGGCACGACTGCTGCCGCAGTTGGCGGACACGGCCGAGCTGGTCGCCTTTGCCAAGACGCTGCCGGACCTGTTCACTTCCGTCCTCGTGCCCAACCTGCGCGGCGCCGAAAACGCGATCGCGGCGAGGGCCGACCTGATGATCGTCCCGCTCTCCGCCAGCCATGCGCACAGCCTGGCCAACCTGCGCAAGACCCCGGACGACGTGGTGGCTGAAGTCGCGAAGATCCGAGCGGCGCGCGATGCTTCGGGCGCGAGGATCCTGATCGAGGGCGGGGTGGGCACGGCCTTCGGCTGCACGCTGCAGGGCCACGTCGACAAGAGCGAGGTGCTGCGCCTGATGCAGGCCTTGCTCGACGCCGGCGCCGATCGCGTGAGCATCGCCGATACCGTCGGCTACGCCGATCCCGGCATGGTCCGGGACCTGTTCGAGGACGCCGTCAAGATCGCCGGCGACCGCTTCTGGTGCGGGCACTTTCACGACACCCGCGGCCTGGGTCTCGCGAACGTCTATGCCGCACTCGAAGCCGGTGTGAATCGATTCGATGCCTGCCTGGCCGGCATCGGCGGCTGCCCGCACGCACCGGGCGCGAGCGGCAACGTCTCGACCGAAGACCTCGCCTACATGCTGGGCAGCATGCGCATCGAGACAGGCATCGACATCGACCGACTGCTGGCGTTGCGCACCCGCGTCGCCGAATGGCTCGCCGGCGAGACGCTCCATGGCTCGCTCTGGCAGGCCGGCCTGCCGAAGACCTTCGGCCTCCCGGCCCAAGCCCTTTCCGCCTGAAACCGCGAACCCATCCCATGAACACCGCTGCCCATCCCCTCCCCCTCGCCGGCGTCCGCGTCCTCGAGTTCACCCACATGGTCATGGGCCCGACCTGCGGGATGATCCTCGCCGACCTCGGCGCCGAGGTCATCAAGGTCGAGCCTCCGGGCGGCGACAAGACCCGGAAGCTGCCGGGCCTGGGCATCGGCTTCTTCCGCTCGTTCAACCGCAACAAGAAGAGCGTGGTGATCGACATCGGCACCGAAGAAGGCCGCGCCACGGCCGCTGAACTCGCAGGCCAGTGCGACGTGGTGCTGGAGAACTTCCGGCCCGGCCTGATGGAGAGCTTCGGCCTCGACCACGCGACGCTGTCGCAGAAGTACCCGCGCCTGATCTACGTCACGCACAAGGGCTTCCTGCCCGGCCCGTACGAAAACCGCCTGGCACTCGACGAGGTGGTGCAGATGATGGGTGGACTCTCGTACATGACCGGCCCGGTCGGTCGGCCGCTGCGCGCCGGCACCTCGGTCAACGACATCATGGGCGGCATGTTCGGCGCCATCGGCGTGCTGGCCGCACTGCGCGAGCGCGACATGACCGGCAAGGGCCAGGAGGTACAGAGCGCACTGTTCGAGAACTGCGTGTTCCTTTCGTCGCAGCACATGCAGCAGTACGCAATGACCGGCGAGCCGCCGCCGCCGATGCCCTCGCGCGTCTCGGCCTGGAGCGTCTACGACGTCTTCACGCTGGCCGACGGCGAGCAGCTCTTCATCGGCGCGGTCAGCGACAAGCAATTCCTGACGCTGTGCCGCGTGATCGAGGCACCCGAGCTGGCGGCCGACCCGGCGCTGGCAAACAACGCGCTGCGCGTGGCGGTACGCCCTGCCCTGCTCGCGAAACTCGGCGAGAACCTCAAGCACCACCGCGTGGAAGAGCTCTCGGCCAAGCTCGAAGCGGCCGGCATCCCCTATGCGCCCATCGTGAGGCCCGACCAATTGGCCAACGACCCCCACCTGAAGGCGAGCGGCGGCCTGGTGCCGATGGAATGCGAAGACGGCGAGACCACCGACGTGGTGCTGCTGCCGCTGCTGATGGGCGGCCGCCGCCCGGGTGTGCGGCACCCGCTGCCGGGCATCGGCCAGCACACGGAAGAAATCCTCGCCGGCCTGCCCAGCCACGCGACGGCCTGATCAGAATCAAACCAAGACCCACGGAGACAAGCCATGACCTTCAAGATCCAACGCCGCCAGTTGACCGCAGTGGTCGCCGCCGCCCTCGCACTGGGCGCGACCGCGAGTTTCGCCCAAGCCTCCGACAAGCCCCTGCGCATGGTGCTGCCCGTCGGCGCCGGTTCCGGCGTCGACACCATCATGCGGGCCGCCACGCCGTCACTCACCAAGGCGCTCGGCGGCCAGGCGGTGGTGATCGAGAACCTGCCCGGCGCCGGCGGCATCACGGGCACCGGCGTCGTGGTGCGCGCAGCGGCCGACGGCCAGACCCTCGGCGTCGTCTCGAACAACCACGTCGTGAACCCCAGCGTCTTCAAGAAGATGCCTTTCGACGCCATCAACGACATCACGCCGATCTCCGTGGTCGGCGCGACCCCCTTCGTGCTGGTGGTCAATCCGAAGCTCCCGGCGAAGAACGCCCGCGAACTGCAAGCCTTGTTGAAGGCCAAGCCGGACGGCTACAACTACGCGTCGTCGGGCAATGGCACCATCATCCACCTCGCCGGCGCGATGTTCGTCGACGCCGCCGGCGTCGAGGTGCGCCACATCCCCTACAAGGGCGTCGGCCCGATGGTGGCCGACCTCATCGGCGGCCAGGTCGAGATGGGCGTGGTGGCCGTGCCAGCAGTTCAAGGCCAGCTCAAGAGCGGTGCCTTGCGCGCCATCGGCGTCATGGGCAAGACCCGTGTGCCTTCACTGCCGGACGTCCCCACCATCGCCGAACAGGGCTTCCCCGATGTCGACGTCTCGGGCTGGTTCGCCGTCATCGGCCCGGCCAAGATGCCGCCGGCGGAAGTCAAGCGCCTGCATGCCGCCATCGTCGCCGCGTTCAACATGCCGGAGACCAGGGACGCCATGGCGAAGCAGGAAAACATCATCAATCCGATGACACCCGAAGCGTCGGCGCAGTTCTTCAAGACCGAGCAGGAGCGCTATGCCAAGCTGGTCAAGAAGGCCAACATCGTGGCGGAGTGACACCATGGCCGATCTGTTCGACAACCCGATGGGCCTGATGGGCTTCGAATTCGTCGAGTTCGCCTCGCCGACGCCCGACACGCTGGAGCCCTTCTTCGAGAAGCTCGGCTTCACGCTGGTGGCCAGGCACCGCTCGAAGGACGTGGTGCTCTATCGCCAGGGCGACATCAACTTCATCGTCAACCGCGAACCCAACAGCCCGGCGGCCTACTTC